>DASPOT010000318.1:0-2542 GCA_035625875.1 Mycobacterium sp.
TCGTCTTCACCGTCGACGGCGGTTGGTAGCCATTGCGATACCCGGCCGGGCCGTCCTCGTCCCGCCGTTCATGGCGGGCCCGGCACAAGAACGACTCCACCTCGGCCTCCACGGCGGTCTGGAACAGCAGGCGCACCGACAAACGCCCGACATCCTCCAAGATCTCGGTCAGGGGTCGCTCCGCGGCGGCGAACGGCTGGTCAATCTCAGCGCGCACGCGGTCGATCGGCGATACTCGCTTGGTCACGGGTGTAGATCCTCCTTCGTAGCTTTCGCAGGTGTCGAAGCAACCTACGCCCGTGACCATTTACACCAGCGGATGGACGCCACCGGCGGGTCTTAGTCCACCGCCAGCAGCGTTTACTCCTTCCCGCCGCTGGGCCGCAGTAGGCTGCCCGAACCAGGTGGTGAGCGCGTCAGGGAGCCCAGGGTCGGTTAGGTCTCCCACCCAGGCAACATATCCGTCGGGCCGAATCAGTACGGCAGTGGGAGCAGTGACCGCGCCAACTAGCGGAAGATTCCAGTCGCCAACATATTTCGCGTCGATCAATTGAACCCGATTGGCCCACGGAGTGATGTCCAAGCCGCCGGCCTCACCGAGGTTGAGCAGCACTGGCCGGGCATCGTGCAGCAGGGTGAATACCCGCAGCGGGCCGTTGGCGGTGACCAGGTCGAGATCGGGCATGCGGCGTCCGAGCAGCGGGTGTCCCTCACCGAGGTCGTAATGGATGTCCAGACCGGACATCATCGCGGCGAATCGTTTGCGAGGCTCGTCCATGCTGAGGAGTTCGGAAATGGTGTCGCGCAGGGCCTTGGTGCGGTCGTCTGGGCGGCGAAGAAGCGCAATTTGCGCCATCGTGTTGCGCAGCACGCGCGCAGCGACCGGGTGCCGTTCGGCATGGTAGGTATCGAGGAGGCTGTCGGTCGATGTCTGATTGACCACCTGGGCCAGCTTCCATCCCAGATTCACCGCATCCTGCACACCGGTGTTGAGGCCCTGTCCACCCACCGGGTTATGCACATGTGCGGCGTCGCCGGCCAGCAGGACCCGCCTGTCGCGATAGGCCGCGGCTTGCCGCGCCATATCGGTAAACCTGGAAATCCAGGTGGGACTGTGGATCCCGTAATCGGTCCGGTATACGGCAATGAGCGCCTCGCGCAGATCGCGCAAGGTGGGTTCGCTGGTGGGTCCGAGGTGCTGCTCGGTCACCATGACCCGCACCGGCCCCCCATCCTCCACCATGCTGAGCGAATGGACGCCGAGGGCGTCGTGGCGGATGCCCCATTCCGGCGCTTCGCCCGTCTCGAAGTCCATTTCGACCTCGGCGATCAGGTAGCTCGTTGTCGGATCCCACCCCGGAAACTCGATGCCGGCTGCTTTACGGATCAAACTGCGTCCGCCGTCGCACCCGACGAGATACTCCGCCCGCAGGAACTGGCCGGTGGACAGCTCGACGTCGACGCCGGTGCGGTCTTGGGCGATACTCGTCGCCTCACGTCCGCGATAGATCGGTACTGCCAGCTCGCCGACCCAGCCGGCCAGTATGCGCTCGATGTGGTTCTGCCACAGCGCAAGTCCGTAGGGGTGCCGGGTGGGAAAGTCGCTGATGTCCAGTGGAATTTGGGAGAACGTCGCGACCTGCGCCACCCGCCCCTGCGAAAGGAACCGATCAGCGATTCCGCGCTGATCGAGGACCTCGATGGTGCGTGAATGCAGACCGCCTGCGCGCGAGCCAATGAGGTCCTGGCTGGCGCGCCGCTCGACAATGGCAACGTCGACTCCTGCCAATGCCAACTCACCTGCCAACATGAGCCCTGTCGGGCCTCCTCCGGCAACCACCACCGCATGCTCGGATACCGGTTCGACGTTCCCGCGCGACCCGTCCGTCGACAACAAGACACCCATTTCACAACTCTCATTTCTGCAGGTTCTGGCCTCGGCCGGCGATTCTGCAGCACGACCCGGGTCTTGCCGCAAGTCTCCCGGTGCCCTAATATATTGAGAGTGGGAAGGGGTACGCCCCTTGCCCCTTATCGCCTGTTGTGGATGGGCAATCTCCGCGCGAAGCCGCGACGCGCCGCGTTGTGCAGACGGTTAAAGCCGCCACCACGTCCGCGCTAGCAAACACTCACACTCGAGGTCAAGCACTCGCCGGATCGCACAGGGCAGGCGTCGCGCCGCGCCTCGTGTCTACACCCCCGCCCAAACGCTCGCAGACCGAGGACCGCCGACACCGAATACGGCGAGATTGAATACGGCGGGTTACCCCGGCCGGCCACAACAGTGGCAAGTCGACGCTCCAACACGCGGAGTAACGGACGCCCCAACGCCCGTACTGGCGGCATGCAGATCTAGCAACTTTGCACCCGAAAGTTGAGAAGCCTTACCAGCCGGAGCCTTCGAATCGTTTGAATTTCGGTGTCTTGATAGGGCCGTCCATCGGGTCGTAGCAGGTCGTGAAACCAGACGTCCGGAATCGTTGTGTAGGGGTGATCCCACGAGTCCCAGGGGAAGTAGGTTTGGGTCTTGCCGGCGACCAAA
>DASPOT010000319.1:0-7736 GCA_035625875.1 Mycobacterium sp.
TACCCGCTCGACCACCCACCGTGTGGCGGCTAGGTTGCTGCCCGGCGCCCGCACCCGCTGCGCCACCTACACGAACAGCACCCGCTCGGCCGCGCCGCCGTCGATCCGCCGACCTGCCGCGACCCGGTGCAGCGCCGCGCCGACGCCGAGCCGCTCCCACAACCGGTCCAGCACCCACGCCCCACCGAAGCGGCGCGAGTCCAGCACCTCGATCTCGCCGGCGTGCGCGGCCGCGATCGCCTGCTGCGGGTCCAAAACCGCGAGATCGACGACACCAGCCGGGCAAGCCCGTCGCGGTCCACGGCATCCGCGCGGCCGAAATTGTGGATCACCTTCGCCTGCGGCACCCCGGTGACCGGGTGGCGTTCGCTGTACGCCAACTGCAGATACGACACCGTCGACCCGTCGCGGTTGCGCCGCTTCGTCTCCCGCAAGTACACCCCTACACCGCCATCACATATCCACTGGTGAAATCCAGCGACACGCCCGAACTCGTGTGCCTACAGAAATTCGCCGTTCGAGTGGCCCTGCAAGCCTCCTACCAGCACAATCGCTCCGCGCGACCCCGAAATATGCCTACGAACTCCGGAAGTCGGGACCGAACGCGGCCCTCCAACGCAGCGGCCACCGACTCGCTCACGGTCTTGCCCGGCTGCTAGGGGACGGAATGTCCGTCGATATCCGGTCAGGACCGCCTAGGGACTGGAACTCGGGCCAGATCCTCGGCTACGACGATGTCGCCAGCGAACACCTCGGCCGCCTCGTCAAGGTACCGGGCCGTGTTGGCATACCGCTGGGAGAAATGGGTGAGCACGAGCCGCCGCACCCCGCATTCCGCCGCGACTTGGGCCGCCTGCCGCGCGGTCAGGTGCCCGTACCGGTCGGCGAGCTCAGCATCTTGGGTGAGAAACGTCGCCTCGATCACCAACAAGTCCGCGCCATCAGCGAGAGCGTAGACGGCGTCGCACAGCCGGGTGTCCATGACGAACGCGAACCGTTGCCCGCGCCGCGGCTCGCTGACGTCCGGCAACCCAACGATCCGCCCGCCTACCGAGATCGAGCCGGCCCGCTGCAGTTCGCCGACGGCGGGTCCGGCGATGCCGTAGTGAGCCAGTAGTTCTGGCACGAAGTGCCGACCGTCGGGCTCGACCAGCCGGTAGCCGATCGCATCGATGGAGTGGTCCAGGCGCCGCGCCTCTAGGATCCCGAACGCGCCCTCGGCGACCGGCCCATCCCCCGCGACCGGCTGCTCGCGCAGGTCGACGACGTCGTAGAACACACAGGCGTGACGCAGCCGGGCAAAGAACTCCTGGCCCGACGCGGGGAAGTACGCCCGTACCGGGTGCCGCACCTGATCCACGGACAGGCGCTGCACGATGCCCGGCACACCAAGGCAGTGGTCACCATGGAAATGGCTCAGGCATAGTCGAGTCACACTATTTGCCGCGACGCCGGCCAGCGTCAGTTGCCGCTGGCTCCCCTCCCCTGGATCGAACAACAGCCCCTCGCCGTCCCAGCGCAGCAAGTATCCGTTGTGGTTGCGATGACGGGTGGGCACCTGGCTGGCGGTACCGAGCACGACCAACTCCCGGATCGACACAGGTCGAGAGTACGGCCGGTCATCGCACTGGCGGGGCTATGAGATCCGGGCAGCCAACTTCGTCCTGTCCGGACCGGCATCGGCTGCCAGGCACCGATGTGACTTTGGGCCACCCCGACTGTGACCTGCGGCTCTGCCAATGGGATGACCGCCGCGCCCATGATCACACCGGCGTGACCGAAAGGAGCCGGGCGATGAAAGCGAAGGCAGGCGACTGGTTGGTGATCAAGGGCACCCATGTTGATCAGGCGGATCAGCGCGGGCTGATCACCGAAGTGCATGGCGCGGACGGCGCTCCGCCCTACGTGGTGCGGTGGCTCGCCACCGGCCACGTGGCCACGGTGATTCCCGGCCCGGACGCGGTCGTCGTCACCGCTGCCGAGCAGAAAGCAGCCGATCAACAGGCGCGGTCGCGGTTTGCACAGACGCCGATCACGCACCACGCTTCGACCGAGTAGGTGCGCCAGTCATAGCTACCGGCGTAACGGCCTTGCTAGTCGTCCTAGTTGTCGCGGTGACGCTGCTGCTGGCCTTATCGGTCCGAGTGGTCAAACAGTACGAGCGAGGTGTGCACTTTCGTCTGGGCCGGGTCATCGCGTCTGCGAACCCGGACTCAGGCTGATCATTCACGTCGGGACCACGTGCACCGCAGGGGCGGGCCCGCTCAGCAGCCGGTCGCACGAGTGCCGGCCGATGAGGTGAAGCGGGTGAAGCGGATCGGCCCTCGCTGGATCTAAAGTTCCAAAGCACACACTTGCCAAGCACACAGACAGCGTCGATCCCCGGCTAGTTTGCGCCATTGCGTCACAGTGACGCTTCTCTCCTGGCCTGCTAGCTCTCGAAGTCGTTGTCGGACAGCACAATTCACCAACATCTGCGTAGATTATCTACATTGTCCATGCAGACATACCGTTTTCTTCTGCCTGCACGGCGTTCAGCGGTGGCCGCTCACGAGTAGCCGGGCGGCATGCAGGCTGCCAACGACCTCATCAATCGACAACACCCGGACCTGTGCAGCCGCCGGTTCGATGGCCAACGGCATGGCGTCGAGGCGACGGCAGATTTCGGTCACGGCGGCGGCATTGTCGTCGGTGATGTGAAACCGGATCACGCCCGACGCGCGGTCGGCAAACAACTCGATGGCCTTGTCAGCCAACGACACGGCCGCGTCAATGACCGCGTGGCCGCAGCCGGACTTCGGTGATGGCGTGGTGTGAGATTCTGGTGACCTCGATGGTCCATTGCGCGAGTTCGACGCGGTCTCCCGGCGTGGTGGGGATGCGGCCTAGTGCGGCAAGGATCAAGCCGGCGATCGTCGTGTAATCGCCAGCGACGGCATCGGTCACGTCGACGTTGATGTCGGGCAGGTCGTGGATGGGGAATGTGCCGGGCAGGACCAGGCTGCCGTCGGGCATCGCTCGGACCGCAAGGATATTGCGGTCGGTTTCGTCGTAGATCTCGCCGACGATCTCCTCCAGCAGATCTTCGAGGGTCACAATGCCCGCAACGCCGCCGCGCTCACCGATGACGAGAGCAAAATGTTCGCGTTCAACCTTGAATCGCTGTAGTGCGTCGGAGACTCGGAGGCTGTCGGGCAACTGCAGGGCTGGCCGTGCCGCTGCGCCGACGGTGCGATGGTCAGCGAGCAGGTCGCGCAGATGCACGACACCGACCACATCGTCTAAGTCGCCAGAGTGGACCACCGGTGCTCGGGAGTGCCCCGATTCGACGAGGGTGTTGCGGGCCTGTTCGATGGTCGTGTCGTCCAGCAACGTGACGACGGCCGGGCGGGGGACCAGCACGTCGCGTAGCGGGCGCTCATGGATCTCCAGGGCTCCGGTGATGATCGTTCGCTGGTCGGCGGTGAGGCCGGGGTGCGCGATGACGAGTTCACGCAACTCGTCGGGCGAAAGTTGTTCTCTGCCAATGCTTGGATCGCCGCCGCACAGCTGGATGACGATGTCGGTTGCCTTGCCGAGCAGCCAAACCACCGGGCGTGACATGGTGGCCAGGATGTTCAGCGGTGCGGCCACGAGCTGGGCCCATTGCCGGGCGAACTGCATCCCTAGCCTCTTCGGGGAAAGCTCACCGATGACGAGGTTGACACCGGTCAGGATGAAGGTGACGAGCGTGATCGCGACGGCGTTCGCCGCAGTGCCGAGAAAGCTGAGTGAGGACACCAGTGGCTTTGCGAGGGTCACCGCCGCGGTAGCCGACGCGAGATAGCCAGCCAGTGTGATAGTCAGTTGGATGGTCCCGAGGTATCGGTTGGGATCGCGGGCGAGCCTCACCAGGGTGCGGTCGCGACGTGTGCCGCGACGTTCCAGTGCCCGCAATTGGCCTTCGCGCAGGGAGATCAGTGCGATCTCGCTGCCGGCAAAGACCCCGTTGACCATCATCAACACGGCGATGAGTCCGACATCGAGCCAATAGCCGCTCATGGTGAACTTCTACACCACGCCAGCGCCATGGATAGGCAACTCACGACCGGCAACCAACGCCCGATCAGCGACAGCAGCTTTGCAGGAATGTCCGCGCCGATCCGCGGCGGTCCAAGGACCCACACACCCAGGTCCAGAGCCATTCCACGTGGGCACCACGCCTCGCGGCGGGCCAGGTGGATCAGCCATCGCGCCATGGGGGCCTGGGCAGGGGCCGGGAAGCTTTCAGCCGCGGATGCCGCCCTGATGCGGCTGGGTACGGGCCTCGTCGACGCCTGGCGCCTCTCGGGTCACGTCGGCTTTAACTTTGAGGGCGCATGCTCCGGTTGTCATTTCGACTTGTCCTCCGGAGCCGGAAGTTCCGGTTCAGGCTTCTCGGCCTTCTGGCGTGATCGGAAATACGTCTCCGCTCTGAGCAGGCGCCTGATGGCTTCGAGGTAACGGTTGGTAGTCATTTGTCCTTCCCTCTGTGAGCCTATGCGGGGATCGTTTGACTCCACCGCTTCAGCGCGGCACGGCTCGTCTGCGCGTGATTCCCACAGTGGGTAGTTATGACCATGGTGGACAGCGAGCGCGTCGACCGAGCAGACACTGTGACACTTCTCGACGGCGCTGTGGTGTCACTTCGACGTCTGGACGAAGATGACGCCGAAGCGATGATCGCGTTTCATCGTGACCCCACCGATCGTGAACGCTGTTACCGGTTCTTTGTCATTCACCTGGGTTTTCTGCATACGTCGGCGCAAGCTGGTCGAGAAGAGTCCAACCAACTATGCGATCGGCGCTTTCGAGGCGGGCCACCTGACCGGTGTCGCGAACTATGTACGTGCGAACGACCCCTGGCTGAAGGCGATGACAATCGCGCCGATCAGTCAGTCGTGGTTGGGTGAACCGAGATACCTCTGCTCCACTGCCTGGATCAGCTGGCGATGTATTCGCTCCAGCTCCGCGGCTCGATGCGCCAGCAATTCGTCCTCCCACACCGCCACTTTCGACGCCAATTCCTTGTCGGCAATGGTGTCATCCAGCCAGCGAGAAAAGTCCCCGCCTTCAAGGTGGTACTGGAGCGCTCGTGGATCGAGATGCCTTACCGCGGTGCGGAAATCGCCCATGGTGCCTGCAGTGGCGATGACTTGGCCGTCGATTGGCCGGAAGTAGAACCGCCGCTCCCTCGGCAAGGAGACGTCGGCAAATTTGTGGCGGTGCCACACGTGAGCAGTCCAGCACTCACTACGAGGCCTGCTGCTCTCCCCCGACGAAATCAGCACCATCATGGGAGGGTCAACCATGATGGCTGAGCCAGTGCAGGACAACATGTTCGACGACGCAGCGAACATGTCCGACCGCGACTGCGTCGGCGCCTGGGTGCCCGCCCAGGCCGCGGCCTACACCGGGAGCGGGTGGGATGCCGTAGAGGCGCAAAAACTTCGATCACCCGACGCCCAGGTGTGTTTCCCCGGTCGGCAAGGGCGTCGACATGGATGGCGTAAGCATCGGAGGCGCCGTGGAATTGGCTTCTCTCGACCTCTTTGCGAGGGACCTCGCAGTATTGGCGGCCAATCTACAGCCGCTGCACGCGGTCTCCGGTGAGGTGCCGATGCGGGCCAGCCGGCTGTGTCATTTGCGGTCATCGCCTTGCGCCGAGGTTAAATGTCCGGGCCCGGCGTGCTCAGGTGGTCGATGAACCAGTCGCGGGCCAGCACCGCAACCTGCTCGAGCGTGCCCGGCTCCTCGAAGAGATGCGTGGCACCCGGGACTACGGTGAGCTCGCACTCGCCGGGCATCATGGCCTGGGCTCGTCGATTCATTTCCAGCACCACGTCGTCGCGTCCGCCCACGATCAGCAGCGTCGGCACGCGAACCTTGGTCAGCGACTTGCCGGCGAGGTCGGGCCGGCCGCCGCGCGACACCACCGCGCCGACCTTAACCTGGGGATCGGCGGCCGCGACCAGCGCCGCACCCGCGCCGGTGCTGGCGCCGAAGTAGCCGACCGGAAGGGCCGCGGTGTGGGATTGGGCAGCCAGCCAGCCGGTGACATCGACGAGTCGGCGGGCCAGCAGCTCGATATCGAAGACGTTGCCGCGGTTGCGTTCCTCCTCGGGCGTGAGCAGGTCCAACAGCAAGGTAGCCAGCCCGGCCCGGTTCACGACCTCGGCGACATACCGGTTGCGGGGGCTGTGGCGGCTGCTTCCGGTGCCGTGGGCGAACACCACGATCCCGAGCGGGTGCTGCGGAATCGTCAAGTGCCCGGCCACCTCGACCAGTCCGGTGGGTACCCGGACTTCCTCGTCGCGCAGCAGCGGGTCGGCGGCGGCGCTGGAGACGGCCTCGCGAAAGCCCTTGCGGGCGCGATCGAGCAGCGCGACCACCTCATTGTCGGAGGTCTGTGCGAAGTCGCGGTATCCCTCCCCGACCGTGAAAAACAGCGCGGAAGTCCGCAGGCACACCACCTCGTCGGCATACTCGCTGAGGCCCTCGACGATGTCGGGCGCGCCGATCGGGATCGCCGCCACTACTCTGCTGGCGCCCTGGGCGCGGGCCACCTGGCATGCCGCCTTGCAGCTCGCCCCGGTCGCGACGCCGTCGTCGATGATCACCGCTACCCGCCCCGCCAGCGAGATCGGCTCCCATCCGCGTCGGAAGCGTTCCGAGCGGTCCTGCAGCTCGGCCCGCTGCTTGCTTTCGACCGCAGCCATGTCCTCCTCGCTGAGGTCCGCCTCACGCACGACGGAATCGTTTATCACACGTACGTCACCCTCACCGATGGCGCCGAACGCCCACTCGGGCTGAAAAGGCACCCCGAGTTTGCGCACCACAAGGACATCGAGCGGGGCCCGCAGCGCCTTGGCGACTTCGAAGGCCACCGGTACCCCGCCTGCTGGGAGGCCCAGGACGACGACGTCCTGACCCCGCAGGAACTCCAGAAGCTCGCCCAATTGCCTTCCCGCGTCGACACGATCATCGAATTGGCTCACATCCTCAAGTGTGTCGCGATGTGTCGATCTGCCGAAGGGTCGTATGGCCACTCCCGCCAGGGACTAATGCCTCCTGGGGTTATCGGCAGCGTCTAGCGTCAGCGACACGGGGACCCGTCGCAGCCAGCATCAGGCGAGGAAAGATGGCGAAATGTGAAGCCGCATCACACATCTAGGAATCGTCGTCGGCCTGACGGGTTCCGGTTCGCCACGATGGCTGTGCGACGGGCCCACGAGGCCCCTAACCATCGTCCACGTCGTCGCTACGCAAGGCCTCGTCTGGCCCGCCGTCCCGCTGAGGTTCACCGACGGCACGGACAAGAGGCCGCGAGGTCATCGCCGATGCGATCAAGGTCGCCGAAGACAGCGTGCGGGACGGCAACCGGCCCGAGATCCACGGCGAACCATTGGCTGCGGCGAGAGTCGCGCGCTGAGCGGGAGGCACTCCGTAGTGGCCATGCCGGGGAGCTCGCGCGCAGACGGCGGGCAGACGCAGCCGGCAGCGCTGCAGCAGGCCCTCGACGTCGGCGGTCGCCAGGAACGGGCGCTTCACCCGCCTAAGACCTCAGGTGCCGCCGGCCGACACATGTCGCGGCGATGTGCACGTTATCACGTTGTGGCACAACATCTTTGCCGCTACTGTTGGTGCACAGCGGGCCAATGTTCGATTGCCGTCGGACGTTGGTGATGTCAGCCGCCGACACCTGCCGGAGTCATGCG
>DASPOT010000320.1:0-10489 GCA_035625875.1 Mycobacterium sp.
GCGGCCGATCAGACTTTCGCAACCGGTTGCGCATCCCGACCAGCACGGTCGGATGAAAGGCCTCCGCGCCCACCGTCAAACCAGCGGCGGCCTTCCAGCGCAAGTCAAACGCCAACCGGTCGCACGCCTCCCAATCCGAGACCCCCTCATAGGCCTGCAACAGCATCACCGTGGCCACCACCCGCGCCGGCACCGTCGGACGGCCCAGTGTCGAGCGCTTGAACAAATCGACGAAATACTCATCGCCGAACAGCGCACCGCCGTGCTCGACCAGCAGCCGATACACGCTGCCCTCGGGCAGTTGATCACCCACCAGCAGCATCACGTCATCGAATCGGCCCTGCCGATTCTCACATCCCAAAGCCACACACCAATCCTCGCGGCACACCCGCACCAACCGGTCCAGGCGCGCCGAAGCCGAGCCAACTAAATCAGCGCCGTCCTAGCTAGGCGGGTACGTAACTGGTCAAGCCGCCGTCGACGACGAACTCCGCACCCGTGGCGTAGGCCGACTCGTCGCTGACCAAGAACAGCACGAAGGTGGACACCTCGCCTGGGGCGGCGGCCCGGCGCATCGGGATGGGGGTCATGGAGTTCTCGGTGACGCCCCGGCTCATCGGGGTGTGCACCAGGCCGGGGTGGATGGAGTTGACCCGGATGTTGTGGGGCGCCAGTTCAACCGCGGCCGATTTGGTGATGCCACGCAGGCCGAACTTGGACGCTACGTAGGCATGATTGTGGGCCGTGCCGGCCAGCCCCTGGACCGACGAGATGTTGACGATCGATCCTGCGCCTGCGTCGATCATGGGCTCGATGACGGCACGCATGCCGAGGTATGCCCCGGTGAGGTTGACGTCGAGGACCTGCTGCCAGTCCGAGAGCGAGGAGCCGCGTAGCGGGCCCCCCTTGAGGATCCCGGCATTGTTCACCAAGGCGTCGAGCCTGCCGAACTTGGTTACCGTTGCGGCAACGACCGCGTCCCAGTGATCCGGATTCGTGACATCCAGATGCTCGAAATGTGCTGATGCACCGAGCTTTTGCTCGACTAGATTACCCTCCTCGCCGAGCACGTCGCCGATCACCACGCGGGCCCCCTCTCTCACCAGGACTTCCGCGTGGGAAGCACCCATGCCGCGGGCGCCGCCGCTGATCAGTACCACCTTGCCGTCGACCCGTCCCATGACCGGCTATCGTATGGCCCGGGATTGCGCCAGGGAGAATCTGTGGTGGCGAAGCAACTGAATGGCGGATTCGAACAGCCTGCGGCGTGGTGTACGGGCCGCCGCTACGTGTCGACTGCCGCGTCCTCGCCGGCCCGGCTGCTGTCGATAGGGCATTGTCAAGTTGAGCAATCAGACCAGGATTTGAGGCGATGCGTTCTCGTGAACCCCCAGGTCATATGTGACGCATGAGGCTGATGTGATTGGCGACCCCGCCCACTTCGCTCAACTTGACAATGCCCCCAAGAATGCTCAGGCGGAGGTGAAGGCCGACTATTGGGCGATCTTCGACCTGCCCGAGGACATCCAGCCCGGTCTCGACGCGGTAAAGATGGCCCAGGCCCGCATTGACTCGTTTGCCAAGCGCTGGCGCGACTCGTATCCGGGCGCGGTGCGCAGCCTGGTCACTGACCGCGACTCGCCGACCGTGTACCTGCGGTTTCCGCGCGAGCACTGGACCCGATCTGGTTGATCGTCAGGTAACCCGGGCCGCTGAATCAGGAATAAAATCAGGACATGCCGATGGGATTTGCATGCCGCGGCTTTGCTCTGATGTGTGCACTCGCCGCGACCGCTTCTCTTGCTCAAGAGAAGCGCCCATGGAAAGGGTATTCGATCTTAGGCGACCGAAGCGTAACCGTCGTTTACTCCGACGACGCCCGTATCACGAATCTTACCCACGCGAGAGGAATACAGCACCTTTACTTCAAAGACTACACAGCCGATTACATCGCTTCCACCGCGTTCGATCTAGCCGGCGAAACAGGCGTCGCGCAGGTAGGGATGAAGAACTTCTTCACCGCGCAGACGATCGCGCCGTTGGCAGCCGGAGCTACCAAACGGGTGCTCTGTTATGTGCATCCAAGCGATGCGGTTGTGCTTTCTTTGGGCGTTACTGGCACGAACCCAACCCAGCATTACCGATTTGATGTTCAGTTACGCAAGGAGTTCGTCACGGATCGACAAATCCGGCTCACATCATTGCGCGAGTCGGACGGCATTGCAACGGCGGTGTGGTCCAACGGAGGCGTGCTGGCGATCGCGCCCAAAGACCCCGGCGACAAGATCGCGGTCGATTTCCGAAATGCGGCGGTTCGCGTGTTGGGCAGCCTTAAGCAGGACGGCTCCGAAAAGCAGTTTCTCCTGGTCCCGGCCTCCTCCGCGGATGAAGCAGTGGCGAAGGCGAGAAAGTTGCGCCAGAGCGGAGATCTCGAAGCAGCAGCTCGCGATTACTGGGAGTCCTGGATGGCCCAGGGTAGCGTTCCGCAATTCGCACAAGACACGCCCGAAACAGCGGCGTATGTCGAAGCGTACAAGCGGAACATTTACTGCGTTAAAGCCGCCGCGCTGAACGGCCAAATTCCTGCCGACATCACGGGGCAGTTCGTAACCAACAACATGCCGCAGCTCTATCCTCGCGACGCGATGATGTGTGCGCGAGTGCTGCTGCTAACCGGACACGCCGAAGAAGCGCGTCACGTGATCGAGTTCTGGGCGAATCCTAGAGTTCCGATGAAGACGCCGGGCGAATGGTATGCCCGCTACGATGCGCATGGTGCCGCGGTGGACGGCGGCAGCGGAGCGCGCTTCGATGAACCGGAGTGGGACGCCAACGGGTACTTCATTTACCTTGTATCGAAATATCACGACAAGCACGGGGTCTGGCTCGTGGATCGAAGTCTGCTTTACAAGCTGGCCGATTTCCTGGTTGCGCACATCGGGCGCAACGGTCTGCTCAAGGAAGGTGGAATCGTAGAATGGACCGGGTATCTTCCGGCCACCAACATGATTTGCGCCGCCGCTTTGAAGACAGCCTCCGAAATTGCTCGCGGCTTTGGAGATACCGCCCGCGAGCAACGCTACACCGCCGCATCGCGTCAGATCGCAGCGTCATTGCCGGAAATGTTCGACCGCCGGCGCGGGACCTACGCCGATGTACGCTTTACCGGAACGAAGGGCGCAAACAACCAGAGCTTCACCGATGAAACCGGCGAAAAAAAATATTTGTGGGACACTACGGCGAACGTCGGCGTGATCTGGGGATATCCCGATCATCGCGAGATTCAGCTATCGAACCAGTTCTATGACAAGAACACAGTGAAGCTCGACGGCGGCATGCAGTATTTCGACTCGCCCGATCCCGGGTTGGCCTCCTACGGACACGCGGTGTTCTTTTTCACTACGGCCGCGGCCGCACAATACCAGTCGCTACGCGGCGATAAGGGTGCCGCCAAGAGTTTCATCGACTGGATGATGCGGAACGCCAACTCTTATGGGCTGATGCCGGAACGTATTTTTCTGGACGACAGCGACTGCAGCCCCGCATCGCCATTATCATGGTGCAGCGCCGAGTTCGCCGAAGCGCTGCTGCTGTGGAGCCGGACTGCGTAAAGCGCACTTAAAACGTTAAGCGGGCGTAGATGGCACTGGCGGAACCAGCGTCTTCAGAAACTCGTGCGCGACGCGGAAGCCGCGCATGAACTGTTCTGTGAAGTCGCCCTGGTTGTAGTTCGGATAGTAGAACTGATCTTCGTTTTCGATGTTCATTGCGCCCTGATAACTGTTTTCCGCCAGGACCGTCAAGAAGCCCTTCCAGTCCATCGACCCGTAGCCCGGAACGCGGAAACGCCACCATCGCTCGTTCGTAATCGGCTGTATAGCGGTACGATGCAAGACATGCCAGAGGATCTCCGTATCCTTCAAATGCACATTGTAAATTTTATCCACGAAATCACGTGCTGCCTGCACCGGGTCCATGAATTGCCAAACCAGGTGCGACGGATCGAACTGCAGTCCTACATAAGGGCTGTTGTTAAAAGCCTTGAACAGCGCTTCCCAGCCGGTCGGACCGGTCGCAATGTTCGGACCGCCGGCATATGGTTCCGACAACATGCGGACCTTGTACTTCTCGCATAGCGGAAAATAGCGCTCGGTATAGACGCGGACGATCTCGTCCACCTGCTGTTGCAGCGGAGCGCCTTTGATGGTGCCGGACGCGCCGCCGGTATAGGGAACGCCCAGCTTCCCGGCCAATTCGATCATGGCCATCATCGCGTGCTTGTTTTGCTCTTCGCGCTTGGCGGGATCGGGATTGATGTGGTTGCCGCCGCCGTAGCACCTAGTCGTTGGTGCTGCGGTGTGCGGCCCGTTCCTGTGCCCGCTCGTCCGCTGCTTGCTGCTCTTCTGGTGTCACCACAATGGCGTCAGGGCCGGGAACCACCGTCGCCACATGGCCGGTGGCGAGCCACCGCACCACGTAGGGAGGCGAGCCGTCCGCGGAGTGCACCTCGGTAATAAGCCCCCGCTGGTCCGAGCGCTCGGTTGTCGTGCCCTTGATTACCAACCAGTCGCCTAAGTTGGCTTTCATAGCCGACTCCTTCCTGCACCCTGTTCCGATTCTGCGCGCCTCCCGGGGTCGGCGGCGGTACCCTCGCCCAAGAGCATCTCGCCTCATTACCCCCAAGCTCCATCCACCCAGGTGCGATGTAACGGTGAAGCCCTGCCCGGCGCGCTGCAGCTCGGCGACCTCGCGGTGTGGGATGCGTGCCGAACGCGGAGTCGCCGCGGGCCATGAGCGTGGCGTGCGGGTCGATCGCTCGGGCGGTGGTGATCGCCTGCTTGAGTTGGCGGGCGGCGCCGCGGCTGGAGCCGGTCTTGCCGCCGCGCAGCCACGCCTCGGCGATCACCGGCGCCGCGGTCGCCGTGGACAGCGTGGTGATCAGCGGAGACAGCCCTTTGCGCAGCAGCGCGCGCCCGCCGAACGGATAATGTGGAACTCCACATAAACGGATCTTAGGGGGCTCCGGCGCGGCGACGCGCCGGAGCTACCCGACTGGAGACCGGTGTTCTACCTGCTTGAGGCGCATGGCCTGGACCCCTGGCTGGTCAATGCCCGCGATGTCAAACATCTACCCGGCCGACCCAAGACCAAGCTCGACGCCGTCTGGCTGTGCAAGGTCGCCGAACGGCAGATGCTGCGCCCGAGTTACGTGCCCCCCAAACCAATTCGACAATTGCGGGATCTGACCCGCTACCGCATCGATTTGGTCGGCGCCCGCACCGCGGAGAAGAATCGGGTCGAAAAGCTCCTCGAGGACGCCTGCATCAAACTCTCCGTCGTGGCCTCCGACATTTTCGGGGTGTCCGGGCGGGCGATGATGGCCGAATGTCGAGCACGTTGCCGTGCTGGTCGACCGCGCGCCACAGGTACCGCTGTGCGCCGTTGATCTGGACGAACACCTCATCGAGGTGCCATTTGTCGCCCAGCCGCGGACCACGACGGCGTAGCTGGTTCGCGTACTCCTGCCCGAACCGGTCGCACCAGGCCCGGATCGTCTCATAGGACACATCGACACCACGTTCGAGCATCAGCTCCTGCACGTCGCGGAAGCTCAAGGGAACCGGTAATACAGCCAGACGCAATGGCTGATGATCTCGGGCGGAAACCGGAACCCTTTATACGACGAGCCTGCAGCGGTCACGATCGTCGATCCTGCCCCACCTCACCTTCCCGGCTCACCAACCTGACAGTACCGCTTGCAGGTCGTTGGCCGGGCTGACGATGACCAGGCATGGCCTGGATGGCCCAGGTTCGCGCGACCTCGTCACTGCACGCTGATCTCGGCTGACCGATATTGTGTCGGCGATGTGTGACGCTGGGGAGTTGGCGCTGATCTCTGCGACGCGGCAGTTCTCCGCATACGGCCCGTCACACTGGGCGGTGCTCGCGGTGTTCGCGATCGGGTCCTCGGGGCTGGTCTGGATCGGACGCCGGCAGACCGAACCGCAGTCCCGGCTCCTCAGCCGCGTCCTAGGGGCTGTGACGGCCGCGGTATACGGCGCGGTGGTGGTCCATAAGCTTCTCCAACCCACCATCGCCGATTCGGTGCCGCTGAACCTGACCGATCTCGCAACCGTCACGGCGGCCTACGCATTGTGGTCGCAGCGACATTGGGCCTTCGCGCTCACCTACTACTGGGGTCTGGTCCTAAGCACACAGGCGTTGATCACACCGGTTCTCCATGCCCCCGACTTTCCCCACTATAGATTCCTCGCGTTCTTTACGATTCACCTGCTCGTCGTGTGGGCGGCCATCTATCTCACGTGGGGCCGTGGGATGCGGCCGCGGTGGCGCAGCTACCGCATCGCGGTTATCGCGACCGTGGCATGGGCGGCAGTCACCTTCACGTTCAACAGAATCGCGGGAACAAACTATGGCTTTCTCAACAGAAAGCCCGCCACCGCGACGCTGCTGGACGTATTCGGACCATGGCCGGTCTACCTACTGACCGGGGGCCTAGTCATTGTCATCGTTTGGGCCCTCATGACCTGGCCCTGGGAGCGAAAATGATGACACTAAAGCTTCCAAGCTAGAGACATCATCCTGGTGTGCCTGCGTGTTCCAGGCTCAGAGGGTCAACGGGTATCGGAGGTGCGGACGTTTACGACGTTTACTGGCGACTTGGAGAGGCTGGCGGACTGGCTGGCCGAAGCGCAGGTTAGTCAAAACGGGAGTGATCAGTTCTGGTCTCAGTAGTCGCGGCGGTATATGACGAGCAGCTCAGCGAGCCTGGCGCCGTCGATCAACTCTATGCGCGCGTTGATCCTTTCCGCTTCGTTTATTTCTCCAGGGGAAAACCTCGAGGTCGTGATGAACACGCCCCGGTCGCCCTGCTTTCCCAACAGTGCGCCAGCCCGGCCGGCTGACCTGCGTTACCGGCCGGTCGCGGCCCTGCCCCCCGGGGCGCGCACCGGCAGCAGCGCCAGCAGCCCGGCCGAGAGCACGACCAGCAGGCCGCCCATGCCGGCACGGTCGGCGTGAAACCAGTCGATGAATGTGGAGAACATCGTCGGCGCCAGGAACAGCGCCGCCCGGCCCGTCATGGTGTAGAGGCCGAACGCGACCCCCTCCTTGCCGTCGGCCGTCATCCTCAGCAGCAGTGTGCGAGCCGACGACTGCGTCGGACCGACGAAGAGGGCGAGCATCAGCCCGCACACCCAGAAAGCCAGCGCACCCGACAGCGCCAACAGGGCCAGACCGATGGTGATCATCGCGCTCAGCGAAGCCGCGATGACTGGTTTGGACCCGACGTGGTCGTCGAGCAGACCGCCAGCGACCGCGCCCACCGCCGCCACTACGCTGGCGGCCACACCGAACAGCAGGACGTCGGCCTGCGAGATCCCGTACACCCTGGCCCCGAGCACAGCGCCGAACGCGAACACGCCCGATATCCCATCCCGGAATACCGCGCTGGCAAGCAGGTAGTAGACGACGTTGCGGTCGCGGCGCCATTCACCTTTGAGGTCCGACCACAGCTTCCGGTAGGCGCCGAGCACGCCGACGGGCGGGTGCGCATCGGCGGGTGCGGCCGACCGCGTCGACGCGGTGACTAGCAGCGGCAGCGCGAACAGCAGGAACCACGCCGCTGCGAGCAGCATCGCGGCCCGCACGTTCTGGCCGTCGGCGGCCGGGATGCCCAGCGCGCCACGGGTCGGACCGCTTCCGGAGATGAACCCGACGTAGACGACGAGCAGCAGCGTGGTGCTGCCGAAGTAGGCTGCCGCCCAACCGAATCCGGAGACTCTGCCCACGTTTTCGGGTGTGGACAGCTGTCGCAGCATCGTGTTGTACGGGACGCTGGCCAGGTCGCCGCAGGCCGACGTCGCGGCCAGCAACACCAAACCTGCCCACAGGTAGCGCGGGTCTTGGCGGATCAGGCTCATTGCGGCGGTCAGCGCGACCGCGGCCATGGTGAACCCCGTCAACGCGTTCCGCCGCCGCTCTGGCGAGCCGACCCACTCCCCGATGGCCGGTGCCAGCAGTGCCACCGTCACACCCGCGATGGCCATCGCGCGGCCCAGCCAGCTCACCGGCGAGGTGCCTCCCGGCCCGCCGACAGCGACCTTCGTGGTCAGATACACGTTGAAGACAAAGATGACGACGATCGCGTTCAGCCCCGCTGAGCCGCAGTCCCACAGCGCCCATGCCAGCACCCGAGACTTGCTCACGGTGGCCCACTTTATAGTTCCCGGTATGCCCGCGATCGCTCTAATCTCGCTCCAGGCGTTCGTCAAGCAATTCGTCCACCAGCCCAATGGGCGGGAGCGGCCCGCCCAGTTCGGCGGCAGTGCGTCGAACAGCGGCCAGCAGCCGCAGCTCGGAGTCGATGATGTCGAGATCCCGCGTAGCCGGTTAGCCTGCCTGCCCTTCTGCGGCAGTGCAATTCACGGTGCAGGGGCGCGGGACCGGGCGCGAAGACACTCCACGCCTACTGGTCAATTCTCGTTCATGGATGCCAGTGGCTGGCGACTACGGACACGGTGGGCACCCCGCTCGGGATTATCGCCGACGGTTTCGCGGCGGCGGTCAACATGACCGAGTGCGCGGTCGTGCTGTTCGAGGAGATATTGTCAAGACCTGTGGATGAGGTGGCTTCAGGCGACCTCCGTTTCGGTTGATCCGTCACCCGGTTCGGTGGGTGTGATGTCGATGGGTCGTTCGAGTAGCTTGCCTTTGTGGAAGATGGCGCCGGCGCGTACGAGCGCGACCAGGTGCGGCGCATTGACCGCTCGCCAGCGGGTTTGGGCGGCCTCAGTCAGCTTGTAGGCCATCGCCAGTCCGGCAGCGCGCGATCCCGGACCTTTTGTCACCTTCGTTCTCAAACGCACTGTGGCAAAAGTGCTTTCGGATTTGTCGTGCGTAGGTGCACCCAATGCTCAGCCGGCTATCGGGACCAATTACGGCTCCTCGCGTGGAATCTCATTAACGGCGAGCTGCGCCCAACCTTCGTCTACCACAGGGGAAGTAACATGCGCTCGCGTATCAGCGTCCCCTCGATCCTGCAGACGATTCGGCAGTGGGTTCGCCTCGTCAAATGGCTGCAAGACCGCGAGATATTTACCCTCGCTGCATGCGATAGCAACACCCTGCATGAGTATGGTCAGCACCTGCTCACCACGAGGAAAACTCGTTCCGATGCGCTGCACAACCTGATCGCCGTCACCCGCCTTTGGGCCTTTGACGAACTCAGTGCCCGCCCAGTCGGCGTCGGCAAACCACCGTGGGAAGAGGTCGGCGTCGCGGAGTACCTCCCTGCCGCTACAACGACTGGCGGCGAGAATGCGACAGCACCCTTGGCGGAGCTGACAATCGCACCGTTGTTGACATGGGCGATGCGAATGGTCGACGACCTCAGCGACGACATCCTCGGTGGATGGTACGAACGCCAGCGGATCCTTGATGGCAAGCCACCCGCCGCTCAGCCCGAGGGACGTCACGCATTACACGCCTATCTTGACCACCTACTCGACTCCGGCGCGCCTCTGCCGATCGATGTACGTTCCCGCCCCAACAACATCAGGTTGGCAACCAACTACATGTGCGGCCTCAACGGCGCCACCCCCCAGCAGCTCGCCGGATACCCTGGGATTAAAGAATTCTTGGCTGTTGCCGAAGATCGCCCCTGGAGCTGTCCGCTCAACATCGTCATCACCGGCCGTGTCGCCGGGCAGCCGTGGCGTGACACGCTCGAGTTCTACGAGGTGCCGACACTATGGAGGCACTTAGGCACAGCGGCGTTCATAGTCTGCGCATACCTGACTGGCATGCGGCCCGCTGAAGTCCTCGGCTTGACGACGGGATGTTGCCCCGACCCCGACCCCGACGATGTGGTCGGGCGGCATCTGATCCACGGCCGGGAGTACAAAACCGCCGTCGACGAGAACGGCCATCACATGTCAGGCGGGGTGGACCGCGAGGTGCCCTGGGTTGCGATCGGCCCTGTGGTCAAGGCGATCCGCGTCCTCGAACAGATGGTCCCCGACGGACTGCTCTTCGATTCCCGCACACACGACATCGGCCACAAGCAAAGCAACACCGGAGCGATCGTCAGCCAGGCGATGAGCAAGAGGATCGATCACTTTGTACGTTGGGCCAATAGCGAGGCCACGCGACACAGCCTGACCAACGAGGCCATCCCACTCGACCCGCACGGCAGCATCAGTGGCAGCCGGTTTCGTCGCTCCCTTGCCTGGCATATCGCTCGCCGACCCAACGGGCATGTGGCGCTGGCGATCCAGTATGGACATGTGCGGTCCGCCATTGTTTCGGCTGGTTATGCGTCACGTAGCCGCGACGGTATTCATGACCTCATCGACATCGAGACCGTGCGAGCCGTCGCCGACACCGCCGCCGAACTTCGCGAAGACCTCGATAAAGGCGGCGGAGTGTCCGGACCTGCAGCCCGCGACGTCATCAAAATCGCCGTCCA
>DASPOT010000321.1:0-17856 GCA_035625875.1 Mycobacterium sp.
GCTGATCTTCCCTGACCTCAACACCGGCAACAACACCTATAAGGCGGTGCAGCGCAGCGCCGGGGCGATCGCGATCGGCCCGGTGCTGCAGGGCCTCAACAAGCCGGTGAACGACCTGTCCCGCGGTGCGTCCGTCGAAAACATCGTCAACACCGTCGCCATCACCGCGATCCAGGCGCAGGGGACCGATAACCACTGAGAGCCGTGTTGTGCTGGTGATCAACTCCGGCTCGTCGTCGCTGAAATACCAGCTCCTCGAGCCGGATTCGGGCACCTCATTGGCGGTCGGCATCGTCGAGCAGATCGGCGAACAGTCGTCGGCTCATGTGGATGCCGGCAAGCATCATGTGGAATGCGACGACCGGGTCGCCGACCACGACGCGGCGCTGCGCTTGGCATTCGACCTGCTGGCCGAGGCCGGCATCGAACCGGAGACCAGCGGCCTGGTGGCGGTCGGGGCATCGGGTGGTGCACGGCGGCAACGACTTCTACCGGCCAACTGTCATCGACGACGCGCTGATCGCCAAGCTGAAGGAGCTGTCGCCACTGGCCCCGTTGCACAACCCGCCGAACGTGGTGGGAATCGAGGTGGCGCGCAAGCTGCTGCCCAACACTCCGCACGTCGGAGTGTTCGACACCGCGTTCTTTCACGACCTGCCCGCTGCGGCGGCGACCTACGCCATCGATCGCGGGCTTGCCGAGAAGTGGCAGATCCGGCGCTACGGATTCCACGGCACCTCGCACCAGTACGTCAGCGAGCAGGCCGCCGCGTTCCTGGGCAGGCCGCTGGACAGCGTGAACCAGATTGTGCTGCATCTGGGTAACGACGCCTCGGCGTCGGCGGTCGCCAACGGCCGGGCCGTCGAGACGTCGATGGGCTTGACCCCGATGGAGGGTCTGGTGATGGGCACCCGCAGCGGTGATGTCGACCCCGGCATCATCAGCTACCTCTGTCGCGAGGCGAAGATGAGCGTCGAGGACATCGAGTCGATGCTCAACCATCGCTCAGGGCTGTTCGGCCTGGCCGGTGAACTCGACTTCCGCCGACTGGGTGAAATGATCGAATCCGGTGACGGCTCAGCGAAATTGGCTTACGACGTGTTCATTCACCGGCTACCTAAGTACATCGGAGCGTACCTGGCGGTGCTGGGACACACCGACGTGGTGAGCTTCACCGCCGGGATGGGGTCGCTTGGCATCGAGCTTGATGAGAGCCGCAACGCCAGCCCGGCCACCGACGCGCGGCGGATTTCCGCGGACGACTCGCGGATTACCGTGCTGGTGATCCCGACCGACGAAGAACTGGCCATCGCCCGGGACTGCGTGCGGGTGGTCTAGTCCAAAAAGCCCACGCTGCGCCGGCCGGTCCCGACCGACGGTGTGGGATCGGTGCCGATGGTGTGCGCCAGCAGGTCGTAGTAGACGTCGCGAAAGTCCATGGTGGGTTTGAGGTCTCCGTTGTCGAGGTCGGTGAGGCTGGGTTCCTCGCCGTAGAACCCGCCCTTGACGGCTGTCCCGGCGACGAACACCGGACCGGCGGTGCCGTGGTCGGTGCCCTGGGACGCGTTGGCCGCCACCCGGCGCCCGAACTCCGAATACGCCAGCACGACGACGTTCTTGCCGTAGCGGTCGGCGGCCATGTCCCGCAGGAACCCGGTCACGGCTTCGTCGAAGGTCTGCAGCAGACGCTGCTGGGTTTCACGTTCGTCGGCGTGGGTGTCGAAACCGCCGAGTTGCACCATGTAGACGCGGGTCGGTACCCCTGTCCGCACCGCCTTGGCCACCATGGCGAGCTGCGCGGCCAGCGGGTTGTGGTCCTTTTCAGATGCTTTGACCGGCGCGAAGGTGCTGTCGGTGGTGCGGGCGGCGCGATAGGCCGCGCATACCGCCGACATGGCCGGGGTGTCATTCGGATCGTCAGCGCCCAGCGCGTCCATCGTCGCGGCGAATCGCTCCTCTGATTCCGGCGTCGCGGACGCTGAAAGAGCTGCCGCCGTGCACTTTTCGCCGACCGCGAGTGGGGGCAGCACGGCGCCGATGTTGACCGCGCGCAGCGGGTCGTCGCCGGTGGCGTCCAGCCAGCGGCCGATCCAGCCGGTCGAGACGGGTTCGGCCGGCGACGCGGTCTGCCAGATGTCCATGGACCGGAAGTGGCTGTGATCGGGCTGGGGATAGCTGACGCCGCGCACGATGGCCAATTTCCGCTCGGCCCACAATTGGGCCATGCCTTTGAGAGCTGGACTGAGCCCACACTGTTCGTTCAGGTGCAGTACATCGCTTGGGGCATAGGCAAGTTCGGGTCGAGCGTCGTGATAGGCGTTGTCGGCGTAGGGAATCACAGTGTTGATGCCGTCGTTGCCGCCGTAGAGTGTGACGATTACCAGGATGCCGCTGCCCTCGGTGAGCGGGCGGTCTTGTGCGGCGCGCTGCAGGTCGGGCCAGCTGACCGCCACCGCCCCGGACAGCAGGCCCAGCGCGCCCACGCCGGCGCTGGCGATCAGGAACTTGCGGCGGTTGACCTCAGACATCGGCAATCTCGCTAAGACGTGAGGTTTTCCCGTGTGTTGAGGGCGGCGGCGGCCAACTGCGCCGGCTTGCGCACCAACGGCTGCAGCGCGTCAGCGCTGCGGTCCGACCACGCTCCGACGCCGATCAGATAGCCGACGGCGTCGATACGGTCGCCGGCGGCGGCGTCCTCGATGGCCGACAGGTCACCGGCGCGCGCCAGGTTGGTCGCGGCCCGCAGCCGCACACCGGCGCTGGCGGTGGACAGCCACACCCGGCCGCGCGGCCAGCCGCCGACGTCCGGCGGATAGAACGGCCGCTGCCCCAGCGCTTTCAGCGTGGCGTCGACCATCCTGACCCGTGCGGGGGCGTCGACGGGGACCCGCAGTGTGCGGATCACCCCGACCAGCCATTCGACCGGGGTGTTGACGACGGCGGCCCGACTGCCGGTGAACTCGTCGTCGGTGAGGATCGCCCGGGTGAGGGCCCGCAGGTCGCGGCCGGGCCCGTAGGCGGTGACGATGCGGTCGAGTGCCTGCGATGACGGCGGGTCGTCCGACGCCAGCTGCTGCCAGAGGCGTCCCGCGACGTACTCCGACGACTTGGGCTGGGCCAGCACGGTGTCGCATAAACCCGCCGCGTCGAAATCGCGGGTGACACCGAACAGCGTCTTATCCGTGTAGTCATGGCGTGGCCGGACCGTGGAGGTCTGCCCGCCTGCCTTGATGACCCATCCGGTCAGCGCGCGCGCGCCGGCCCGCACATCGGCTTCGGTGTAGCCGTTGCCGTGTCCGAGGGCGAACAGTTCCATGAATTCGCGGGCCAGGTTCTCGTTGGCGGCCTTGGCGGTGTTGGTCTGTCCGTCCAGCCAGCGCAGCATCGCGGCGTCGGTCAGCATCGCGAAGGCCAGCGTGCGGAAATCGCCCAGGGCAAGGGTGCGTAGCTTCTGGTTCTGTGCGGCCATGTACGCCGCGATCCGGACCTTCTGGGCCGAAGTGGCAAAGTGGTTGTGCCACAACAGCGTCAACTTCTCGTGGATCGGCTGCTGGACGGCCACCATGCGGCGCAGCCACCACCCCGAGAGCTGCGACATCTGCTCGGACAGTTGCCGGTTGTACTGACGCCGGGCCTCCGTGCTCGCTCCCTTCCCGGGGGGATGTGGCGGCGTCGAGGTCGGCATCGGGGTCGCGGCCGCGCCGGGGTCGGCGTCGGCGTTCGAGCCGAGCAGGGCGTCGACGTAGGTCGGCCAGTCTTGCGCAACCACCGTGTCGACCTGTGGGCCAGTCACTCCGAACCCGCCTCGGCGCAGGACGCGGGCCGTAGTGATCCACCGCGCGGACTGTCCGGCCATGCCTTAACTGTGAAGTGCGGAGCTGAGAATTTGCTGAATCTGGGGCGGCGCGCCGGCTAGAAGGTGCTGGTGGGCCGCACCCTGTTGGCCAGGTCCACCAGCGTGTATCGGTGCGCCTGGGTGGGCGCGACCCGGGCCAGGCTGCGCAGCGACGCCTCCACACCCAGCCGCAACCCGTGTCTGGTGAACGGGTAACCGAGGATGTGGTTGGTGCTGGCCTCATGGCCCTCGAGCCAGTCCATCGCGCTGCCCAGCACCAGGGCGCGGATCTGCAGCACCCGCGGTTCGGTGGGCGGCAGCGCCTCCACCCGCCGCGCGGCGTCGCGGATCTGTTCCTCGGTGATTTCGCTCGTCGACCGGCCGGACAGCAGCGTCACCGCACTGGTCAGTCGGGCGGTCGTGAAATGCCTAGAGGTGGCGGGCACTTCATCGAGGGTGCGTACCGCACCCTCCCGGTCGCCGGCGGCCGACTGCGCCCTGGCCAGTCCGAAGGCCGCCGAGATCACGCCGTCGTCGGTGCGCCACACGGTCCGGTAGAAGTTGTGCTCGTCGCTGGTGCGGGCCAGTTCGGCGGTAGCGGCAAGCGCCATCTTGGGCGCCAACTCGCCGGGGAAGGTGTCCAGCACTTCGGTGAAATGCTTGGTGGCGGCGTCATAGTCACCGGTGAGCAGTTCGGCGACGGCCCGGTACCAGACCAGCCGCCATCGCCAGCCGACGAGCTCGGCCAGGTCGTCGAGTTTGCGAGTGGCCTTGGCCACATCGCCCAAGTCCAGTAACGCGCGTACCTCCATTAGCGGCAGCTCCACCGACTCGGACAAGTCGATGCCCTCCGACTCCAGCGAGCCGTGGCGGACGGCGCGCAGCGAATCCAGCGTCTGCACCGGCTCGGACAGCACCGTCGCCTGCAGCACCGGGGCTGCGACGTCGGCCTTATCCACCAGCGGCACCTGCAGCGCGGTGACGATCTGCTTGGCGGTCAGCTTCTCCGAATGCACCTGGCCGTCTAAATACACGTCGGTGTGCGCCACCGACTGGTCCACCCCGAACGTGGAGCGGGAGCGGCTGAAAATCGTGGACAAGCCTGGCCGCGGCACCCCGGTGTCCTGGGCGACCACCTCACGCAGCACTCCCATCAGCTGCCCGGACATCTCCTCGGCGCTGGTGAACCGCCGCAGCGCGTCGGGGTCGATGGCGCGGCGCAATAACCGGCCGAAGGAATCGTATTCGGCCAGCACCGGGTCGTCGTCGGGCAGCCCGTCGACGTAGCGGCCCTGGCGCGTGGGCAGATTCAGCGTGAGCGCCGCCAGCGTGCGTCCCACCGTGTAGATGTCGGTGGCCACCGTCGGGCCGGTCCGCACGATCTCGGGTGCCTGGTAGCCCGGTGTGCCGTAAAGGTAGCCGAACGAGTTGATCCGCGACACCGCGCCCAGGTCGATCAGCTTGAGCTGCTCTTCGGTGAGCATGATGTTTTCCGGCTTCAGGTCGTTGTAGACCAGGCCGATGGAATGCAAATAGCCCAGCGCCGGCAGGATTTCCAGCACGTAGGCGATCGCCTCGGCGACTGAGAGCTTGTCACCCTTGCCGCGTTTGAGCGATTGCCCGCCGACGTACTCCATCACGATGTAGCCGACCGGATCACCGTGCCTGTCGGTGTGCTCGACGAAGTTGAAGATCTGCACGATCGACGGGTGCACCACTTCGGCGAGGAACTGGCGTTCGGCCATCGCGATCGCCTGCGCCTCGGCGTCCCCGGAATGCACCAGGCCTTTGAGCACCACCGGACGGTCGTTGACGTTGTGGTCCAACGCCAGGTAGACCCAGCCCAGCCCGCCGTGGGCGATGCAGCCCTTGACCGCGTACTGGCCGGCGACGATATCGCCCGGACTCAGTTGCGGCAGAAACGAATACGGGCTGCCGCAATAGGGGCACCAGCCCTCCGAGGCCGCCTTGCCATCCCGGCCGGACCGGCCCACCGGCCGCCCGCAGTTCCAGCAGAACCGTTTGGACTCGGGCACAACCGGATTGGGCGTCAGGGCCTCGAGCGGGTCGATGTCGGGCACCCGCGGGATCTCCACCAGGCCACCGCCCAGCCGCCGGACCGGCGCGACTACCCGCGTCGTCGTCACCCTTTCCTGCGGTTCGGTGTCGACGCTGCCGGCCGACGCGGGTTCTAAGTCGTCATCGAACTGCGGGCGAAAGATCGCCTGGGTGGATATCGGACGGCGCACCGACGACGAGTCGGCCAGCACGTTCGCCGGCTGGGTGCCGGGGCCGGCGTCCTCCTCTTCAAGCTTCCGGTGTTCGGAATCCATCGGCTCACCCATCAGTCCAGATACCTCGGGGCGGGCGGCGCCGGCGCCGGACCCAGCACCGTCAACCACTTGCGGTACAACGTGTTCCACGTGCCGTCGCGGCTGATGCGTTCGAGGGTGCCGTTGACGAACCGGACCAGACCGGTATTGGCCAGGTTGATCCCGATGCCGTAGGGCTGAGTCTCCATGTTCGGTCCGACAATGTGCAGGTAGGGGTCTTGTGCTACCAGCCCGGCCAGGATGGAGTCATCGGTGCTGACGGCGTCGATCTCGCGCTGCTGCAGCGCCACCAGGCAGTCCGCCCAGTTCACCACCTCCATGATGATCGGCGGCGGTGCGATCTCCTGGACGCGGTGCAGCGACGTGGTGGCCTTGGCCACGCAGACCCGCTTGCCGGGGAGGTCGGCCGGCCTCACGATCGCCGAGTCACGCGGGACGAGGATGCGCTGGTAGGCGTCGAGGTAAACGGTGGAGAAGTTCACCTGCTTGCGCCGCTCGCAGGTGATGGTCATGGTCTTGACGACGATGTCGACCAGCGATTTCTGCAGCGCGCTGATGCGCTCGTCAGACGACAGGATCCGGTACTCGACCTGCGACGGGGTGCCGAAGATGTCGCGCGCCACTTCGCCGGCGATGTCGACGTCGAAGCCGGTGATCTCACCGGTGATCGGGTCACGGAAGCTGAACAGGTTGCTACCGATATCGAGCCCGACGATCAGCCGGCCGTGCTCGCGGATGTTGGCCACCGCGGCATCAGCCTCGGCCTTGGTGGGAAAGGGGCGCAGGCTGGCGGTGCGGTCGCAGTCGTCGGCGGAGGTGTCCAGCGGGAGCGGGGGCTGCGGTGGCATCTCCTGCATACCGGCCGGCGTGGGCGGCGGCAGGCTCGGCACCGGCGCCACCACCACGGATGCCGTGTGGGCGCAACCGGCCAGGACAGTCACCGCGGCGAGGGCAGCGCACAGCAGCGGGATCCTGGGCGCGCGCGCCATCACCGGTACTCGCTCAGCCGGGGCCACAGACCAAGGGCGACGGCGACGGCGGCACCCAGGCTGAGCACCACGCCGCCGACAGTGGCGCCGGACAGCCCGCGGCGGGCGTTGAGGATGTCGTTGCGCAGTTGGTTGCGGCTCTGCTCCATGCTCTTGTTCAACGCATCGTCGAGCTTGTCGAAGGCTGGGGTGGAGTCCTGCTCACCGTGGCCCAGTGCCACCTGGGTGGCCGCGCGATAGTTGCCGACGTCGATGTAGTCGTTGATCCGGTCGTTGGCTTGGCGCCAGCGGGTCAGCAGTTGGTCGGCGTCGCGCAGATCGGCCTTGTCGACGGCGTTGGGCCGGGACAGGTACTCGTCAAGCTGCTGGTGCATGGTGTCGATGCGCTGATAGAAGGACTGTTTGCGGACCTCCTCGTCGCCGCGCCGGATCAGCGAGAGCGTCTCGTCAGCTCGCGCCTGCTGGGCGGTGATCGCCAGGTTCGTGATCGTCTTAAGTGATTCTGCCGCAGTGCTTTTGGCGTTGCGGCTGCCGGTGGTGGAGATCGCCAGCGCGGTTCCCACCCATACCACCATAATCAGGATCGCAAGCGCGCCCACGACCAGACCGGGGTTGATCCGCCGCCTGGTGCGCCGGGTCAACCAGCGGTGCGAGAACGCGCCGAACGCCACTGTGGTGGCGACGACGAGGATCACCGGCGCCGGAATCTGGGTCGACGCAGTGGTTTCGCTATCCACCCGCGCCGACGTCGCTTGGTAGAGCCATTGCGCATCAGGGAGGATCGTCGACTGCATCAGCGCCGACGCCTCCGACAGATACGACGCCCCGACCGGGTTACCCGCCCGGTTATTCGTACGCGCGATCTCGATCAACCCGGTGTAGACGGCCAGTTCGGCGTTGATCCGGCCCAGCAGCCGCACCAGCGGCTCGTCGGTCAGCCCGCTCGAGGCCCTGGTGACGGCCACCGCGGCGTCGGTGATCGCCTGCTCGTAGCGCTGCCGGACGGTGCGCGGCTCAGCTTGGGCAATGAACGCGGTGGCGGCCGCGGCGTCGGCGACCGACAGTGTGGTGTAGAGCTGTCCGGCGGCGAATGCCAGCGGCTCGGTGTGGTTCAGCACGGTGGACAGCACTTGCTTGCGCTGGTTGATCGTCGTCGAGGTGGCAAACGCGCTGAGCACGCCCAGCGTCGCCAAGATGATGCCGATGGTCAAAATCCGGCCCGGGGTAGTCGCGATGAACCACCAGCGAGGGTGAGCCGGTTCAATTGGCGACCGCGATCCCAGCGGCTCGGTGGACGGATGCGCCAACTCAACGGTCACGTCTGCTCGGACCTCACCTTTCGGCCGTTCGTCCCACGAACTCTATAAAAGAATTCTAAAAGTTTGTCTGGCTGATGGGGGAGCTGAGCCCGATTGCCCGGCTCCTCAGCTGGCCGCTCCGGCCCGCATCGTCGCCGGACAGGCCCGCATATCCTGAACGCGTGCGCGGCGATGGTGACGGGTGGGTGGTGTCCGACACCGGCGTCGCATACTGGGGCCGGTACGGCGCGGCGGGCCTGCTGCTGCGGGCCCCGCGCCCCGACGGCACCCCGGCGGTGCTGTTGCAGCACCGGGCGCCGTGGAGCCATCAAGGCGGCACCTGGGGTTTGCCGGGCGGTGCCCGCGACAGCCACGAGAGCGCCGAGCAGACCGCCGTCCGCGAAGCCCACGAGGAGGCCGGCCTGCCGGCCGAGCGACTCTTGGTGCGGGCGACGGTGATCACTGCCACCGCCAGCGGAACCGACTGGACCTACACCACGGTCGTCGCCGATGCCGGTGAGTTGCTGCACACCGTGCCCAACCGGGAAAGCGCCGAGCTGCGCTGGGTCGGTGAGAACGAGGTGGCCGACCTGCCGCTGCACCCGGGATTCGCCACCAGCTGGCAACGGCTGCGCACCGCACCGGCGACGGTGCCGCTGCGCCACGGTGATGAGCGACGGCGGCACCTGCCGCGCACCGTAGAGATCGAGGACGGGGTATTCGTCTGGTGCATGCCGGGTGACGCGGATCAGGCGCCGTCGCAGCTGAGTTGCCGGATCAGCTCGCTGCTGCAAGCGCCGAACTGAGCCGTTGCGCGGCGTCCCGCGGGTCATTGGCCGCGGTGATCGCCCGCACCACTACGATTCGGCGGGCACCGGCATCGAGCACCTCCGGCAGCCGCTGCGCGTCGATGCCGCCGATCGCGAACCACGGCAAGTCGGCGGCCAGCCCAACGGCGGTGCGTACCAGGTCCAGGCCCGCCGCCCGGCGACCCCGCTTGGTTGGTGTGGGCCAGCACGGGCCCACGCAGAAGTAGTCGACATCCTCGACGACCGCGCAGGCCACCTGCTCGGCGTCATGGGTGGACCGGCCGATCAGCGTGCCCGGCCCGACGATGTCGCGCGCCACCGGAAGCGGCAGGTCGCGCTGACCCAGGTGCAGGACGTCGGCACCGGCGGCGCGGGCGATGTCGGCGCGGTCGTTGACCGCGAACAGGGCACCGTGACGGCGGGCGGCGTCGGCGAGGATCTGCAGTGCTGCCAGCTCGTCGCGCGCCTCCAGCGGGCCGAACTGCTGCTCACCTGCCGACCCCTTGTCGCGCAGCTGAATGATGTCCACCCCGCCGGCCAGGGCGGCGTCGGCGAACTCGGCCAGGTCACCGCGCTCCCGGCGGGCATCGGTGCACAGATAAAGGCGCGCGGTGGCGAGCCGGCTCCGTGCCCCGGCGACGATGCGGGCCGGTGCGGCCCTGCCAGGCGACGATGCGGGCCGTGAAGCGGACCGAGGAGGAGCCGGGCAATCGGCCTCAGGAGGAGCGGGGCGATCGTTACCGTGGTGCACACCGCGACGCTAGCGCGCTAGCGTGGAACTCTGACGAACTTAGACACGGGAGTCCCGGGCCATCGAACACGTGCGGGGCTGAGAACGGGCACACTGCCCGGCGACGATGCGGGCCAAATGGCCCGAGGAGGAGCCGGCCATCGGATGCGGAGCAACCGAGCCTGCCCTGACCGTCACACCTGATCCGGATCATGCCGGCGAAGGGAGCAGAGGATGCCACCGGACCGACTGGGGTCATTGGCCGTCATCGGCGGCGGCGTCATCGGGCTGTCGGTGGCGCGCCGCGCGGCCCAGGCCGGATGGTCGGTGCGGGTGCATCGCAGCGGCGAGCACGGCGCGTCCTGGGTGGCGGCCGGCATGCTGGCCCCGCACAGCGAAGGCTGGCCCGGTGAAGACCGGCTGCTGCGGCTGGGCCTGGAGTCGCTGCGGCTGTGGCACCAGGGCGGTTTTCTGGACGGATTGCCGCCGCAGGTGGTCACCGCCCGGGAGTCGCTGGTGGTGGCCGTCGACTCCGCCGATGTCGCCGACCTGCGCACGGTCGCGGACTGGTTGTCCGCGCAGGGGCACCCGGTGATCTGGGAGTCAGCTGCCCGCGACGTGGAACCCCTGCTAGCACAAGGCATCCGGCATGGCTTTCGGGCGCCCACCGAACTGGCGGTGGACAACCGCGCGCTGCTCGACGTGCTGAGCCTGGCCTGCGAGCGGCTCGGAGTCCAGTGGGCGCCACCCGTGCCCGACCTGTCCTTTGTAGAGGCCGACGCGATTGTGATCGCTAACGGTATCGACGCCCCGGCGCTCTGGCCCGGCCTGCCGATCCGGCCGGTGAAGGGTGAGGTGCTGCGGCTGCGCTGGCGAAAGGGCTGTATGCCGGTGCCGCAGAGGGTAATCCGCGCCCGAGTCCACGGCCGCCAGGCATACATGGTGCCGCGCGCCGACGGGGTCGTCGTCGGTGCCACCCAGTACGAGCACGGTCGCGACATCGCACCGGCCGTCTCGGGAGTGCGTGACCTGCTCGACGACGCCTGCGCGGTGCTACCGGGGCTGGGGGAATACGAGCTGGCTGAATGTGCCGCCGGGCTGCGCCCGATGACACCGGATAACCTTCCACTGGTGGAGCGCTTGGACGCGCGGACCCTGGTCGCCGCCGGGCATGGCCGGTCCGGTTTTCTGCTGGCACCGTGGACCGCCGAGCAGATCGTCTCCGAACTCGTTCCGGTTGGAGCGCACCGATGATCGTGGTTGTAAACGAGCAACAGGTCGAAGTCGACGAGGCGACCACTGTTGCCGCGCTGCTGGAGTCGTTGGGCTACCCCGACCAAGGTATCGCGGTGGCGTTGGACTGGTCGGTGCTGCCGCGGTCTGAATGGGCGACAAAGCTTTCCGACGGTGCACGGCTCGACGTGGTGACGGCGGTGCAGGGTGGCTAGGTCCGAATTGCCCCGCTCCTCCTCGGGCCATGCTGGCCCGCATCGTCGCGGGGCTGACACGAAACTGACCATTGCCGACCGCAGCTTCTCCTCCCGGCTGATCATGGGCACCGGGGGAGCGACCAACCTGGCGGTGCTGGAGCAGGCGCTGGTCGCGTCGGGCACCGAGCTGACCACGGTCGCGATGCGCCGGGTCGACGCCGAGGGTGGCACCGGCCTGCTCGACCTGCTGGGCCGGCTCGGTATCACGCCGCTGCCCAACACCGCGGGATGCCGCAGCGCTGCCGAGGCGGTGCTGACCGCGCAGCTGGCCCGGGAAGCGCTGCGCACCGACTGGGTCAAGCTCGAGGTGATCGCCGACGAACGCACCCTGCTGCCCGATGCCGTCGAATTGGTCCGGGCCGCAGAGCAATTGGTGGACGACGGCTTCGTGGTACTGCCGTACACCAACGACGACCCGGCGCTGGCCCGCCGGCTGGAGGACACCGGCTGCGCGGCGGTGATGCCGCTGGGCTCGCCAATCGGTACCGGCCTGGGCATCGCCAACCCGCACAATATCCAGATGATCGTCGCCCAGGCCGGTGTCCCGGTGGTGCTCGACGCGGGCATCGGCACCGCCAGCGATGCCGCGCTGGCGATGGAGCTGGGTTGCGACGCCGTGCTTTTGGCCAGCTCCGTGACCCGGGCCGCCGACCCGCCCGCGATGGCCGCCGCGATGGCCGCCGCCGTCACCGCCGGCTTCCTGGCCCGCCGAGCCGGGCGCATCCCGAAACGGTTCTGGGCAGAGGCGTCCAGCCCGCCGACGATGCGGGCCGGGGAACGGCCCGCTGAGGAGGCGAGCAATTCAGACCCAGCCCGCCGACGATGACGAATCGGCCGGGCGATGAACGAAGTGAAGAGTCCACAAAATCGTTATGTGGCGCTGGGCAGTTCGATGGCGGCCGGTCCCGGTATTTGGCCCCGCGCCGCGGGTGCGCCCTGGGGCTCGGGCCGTTCGGCGCGCAACTACGCTCACCTGGTCGCACAGCGACTGAACCTTGATCTGGTCGACGTCACCTTTTCCGGTGCGACAACCGCCAACGTGCTCGGCGATCGTCAGCGCGGCGCACCACCTCAGATCGATGCGCTCGACGGTTCGGAAACCCTGGTCACTGTCACCGTGGGTGGTAACGACGTCGGCTACATCCCGCTGCTGATGGCCGCGTCGCTGCTGGGTTCGATTGTCCGGCGTTCCCCCGGGCCGCATGACGGCCCGCATCGTCGCCGGGCTTGGCTGGCCCGGCTGCTGCCACCGATCGCTACCCTGCTGGACCCGCATGCCCGCGAGGAGGCGATCGGGCAAGTCGGTGACGCGCTGCGCGCGGTCGGAACGGTGGTGCGCCGGCGGGCGCCGCGGGCCCGGGTGGTCTTCGTCGACTACCTCACGCTGCTGCCGCCGGCCGGGGTGCCCGCCGCGCCGCTGTCACCGGATGACGCTGATCTGGGCCGCCACGTCGCCGCCCGCCTGGAAGAGCTCACCGCCGAGGCCGCGGAGGCCACCGGCTGTGAGCTCGTGCGCGCCGGACACGCCAGCCGGGAGCACCACGCCTGGTCGGCAGACCCGTGGACGGTGGGTGCGGCCTGGCCGCTGCCGTGGCGCCCGGCGCCGTTTCACCCCAACGCCGCCGGAATGCGGGCCGTCGCCGAGCTGATCGTGGAAGCGACCCGGTGACCGGGCCCGACAGGACGTGATTGACGACCTGTCGTCGGGGGTACTTGGACCCCCGTGGGGTATGCACAAACGCCGTAACGCGGCTTACCGATTGGGGGACCGAGCCGCCGACATGACGACGCACACCGAGCACAGCCTGCTGCATTCAGCGCTCTTCTACCGTTCGGAGCGCGAATATGTCGATTCCGTGGTGCGTTTCGTATCCGAATCGTTGAGTAAGGCGCATCCGGTGCTGGTCGCAGTACCTGGCAACAAGATGGCGTTGCTGCGTGACGTGTTAGGTGCGGCAGATGCAGCTGGGGGCCTAGTCATGACCGATATAACCGAAGCGGGCCGCAATCCCGGCCGGATCCTTGGGTGGATGAGTGCCTTCGTACAGCGGCACAGTAACCTGCCGGTGCGGATCATCGGTGAATCGATGTGGCCGGGCCGCACCACGGTCGAATACCCCGCCGTGGTGCAGCATGAAGCGTTGATCAACCTGGCGCTCGCGGGCCAGGACGTGACCGATGTGTGCCTGTATGACGAGTCCCGGCTGGACGACAGCGTGCTGGCCGACGTCCAGGTCACTCACCCACTGATCTGGCGGGACGGGGCGCACCAGCGCAGCCCCCAATACGCGGTCGACGTCGCACTGGACCGCGGCAACGAACCACTCCTCACCAACCCAGCCGCAGTGACATACACGGTTAGTCAGCTGACGGATCTCAGCGGGGCGCGCCGGCGGAGCGCCTGGTATGGCCGGTTACGCGGCATGTCCCCTGAGCGAATCGCGGACCTGCAACTGGTCGTCACCGAGCTGGCAACCAATAGCCTGCAGCACGGCGGCGCGAGATGTCGGCTCGCGTTGTGGTACCACGACGGACATCTGGTCTGCGAGGCGCGCGACAGCGGGCATCTGGCCGATCCGCTGGCAGGGCGCCGACCGCCGGCGGCCGACGGGTCCAGCGCATCTGGGCTCTTCGTCGTCAACGCGGTGGCGGATCTGGTGCGCACGCACACGTCACCGGCAGGCACCACCATCCGTGCTTATCTGTGCCTCGGGCGGTTGTCGGGTGAGGCGGCTTGATGCGCCCAGCGCCGCACCTACTTCGCTGCGGTGCGCGTGGCCATGTTCGTCGCGGCCGTCACCGTCGTCAATCGGCGAGACGCCCGACTCGAGGTGGCGACGGCGTCTAACCTGGGCGCGATGGTGGAGAACTCGAGAACGATGCCGGCGATAGCCATCGTGGTTGCGGTCACCGCGTTTCTGGCTGGCGGCTGTGTCCGTTGGTCGACGACGTCGCGGCCGACGACGCCCAAACCCGCCGCTGCCGAGTTCGCCACCGCCTTACGTAACCGGGTCGGCACCGACGCCATGATGGCGCACCTGTCGAAACTGCAGGGCATCGCCAACGCCGATAACGGCACTCGCGCGGTGGGCACCCCGGGCTATGACGCTAGCGTCGACTATGTGGTGAAGACGTTGCGCGACAGCGGCTTTGACGTGCAAACGCCGCAGTTCCAGGCCCGGGTGTTCCATGCCGACCCGGGGTCGGTGACCGTCGGCGGCAAGACGGTGGAGGCGCGTGCGCTGGAGTTCAGCCTCGGCACCCCGGCCGGCGGGGTGAGCGGGCCGCTGGTGACCGCGCCCGCCGAGGACAGCCCGGGCTGCACCGCCTCCGACTACGACGGGCTGCGGGTGCAGGGCGCGGTGGTGCTGGTGGATCGCGGCACCTGCACATTCGCCCAGAAGGAGGACGCCGCTGTGCAGCGCGGTGCGGTGGCGATGGTCATCGCCGACAACGTCGACGAAAAGGAGATGGGCGGCACCCTGGGCGAGAGCACCGACGTCAAGATCCCGGTGGTGAGCGTGACCAAGGACGACGGAGCGCAGCTGCGCGCGCAGCCCGGGCCTACCACCGTCAAACTCAACGCGAACACTCAAACGTTTCAGGCCCGCAACGTGATCGCACAGACCAAGACCGGGTCGACGTCCGACGTGGTGATGGCCGGCGCGCATTTAGACAGCGTGCCGGAGGGGCCCGGCATCAACGACGACGGCTCCGGGGTGGCGGCGGTTCTGGAAACCGCAGTACAGCTGGGAAACTCGCCACCCGTGCACAACGCGGTGCGGTTCGGTTTCTGGGGTGCGGAGGAGCTCGGGCTGATCGGGTCACGGAAGTACGTCCAGTCGCTGGATGTCGATGCGCTCAAAGACATTGCGCTGTACTTGAACTTCGATATGCTGGCCTCGCCCAATCCTGGCTACTTCACCTATGACGGTGACCTGTCGCTGCCGCCGGACCAGCGCGGTAAGCCGGTAGTGCCGGAAGGCTCGGCCGGTATCGAGCGCTCGCTGGTCGCCTACCTGAAGTCGGCCGGAAAGCCTCCGCAGGACACCGCGTTCGACGGTCGTTCGGACTACGACGGGTTCACCCTGGCGGGTATCCCGTCCGGCGGGCTGTTCTCGGGCGCCGAGGCGAAGAAGTCCGAGGAACAGGCGAAGCTGTGGGGCGGCGCCGCCGACGAGCCGTTCGACCCCAACTACCACAAGAAGACCGACACGCTCGACCACATCGACCGCACGGCACTGGGCATCCTGGGCGGCGGCGTCGCGTATGCCGTCGGGCTCTACGCCCAGGATCTCGGCGGCCGCAACGGTGTTCCGGTCCGGGAGGACCGCACACGCAACGTGCTCACCAAGTCGTGATCGGTCGGCCGGGCGCATCGCCAACTCCAACAGCGGACCCGGGCAGAGGGCAGACCCACCCGCCGCGACGGCACCGGGACGCACCCTGTACATCTGGGAGCGCATCCACGCCAGTGCCTACCGCGAAATGGGCCCAGCAATCGCCGCCCTCATCGTCGAGCCGGAAAAAGCCAGCCGCACCGCCGCCAAAACCCAACGCCCCGAACTACTTCCACTGCTCGCTCATACCTATCAAGCCGCCGCAGCGATGCTGGTCAAAGTCGGCGTACTTCGTGCCATATTCTGTAACACCCATTTCGACAGCTTTGCTTTCGTCAAAGACAATTTGCTTTGCAATGTCGGTCGCATTTTGACGAGTGAAACCTAGCGCATGTTCTAACTTCTAACCAATTCGCCTTTGGTCCCCCTGTTTCATGGCCGGGGTTAAGCAAGTACCGCTCGAGCTTGACGCCCCGCACTCCGGACCTCTTGGCACGCCACCACCCACTACGACGGTGACTTACCATAACCGGGACGCGACACTACCTCGAGGTCATCTCCGGAAAGGGTCACCAAGGCTTGGGTGATGCCGTCGGAATCGGCGAACTCCACTTCGTACTCGGGCGGTACGTCTCCATCCCAATACTTCGTGTAATCCACGACAACAGTCCCTCGCGAACCGGCCGGAAGATTGTGCTCCGACAGAGGCCGCAGTTGCGCCATTCATTTAATAACGCCTTCCCAATTCGCGTGAGCGGCGAGAGAATGGATTTGTCATCGGTCAGCAGCATAATTGCGTAGATATGGCCCATGGCTTGTTCAAAAATTGGTGAAAACGACTCAGCGAAAATAGCTCTCCAGTTTTCGCCTAATCCACCGACGGAATTGTTGGCGGGAGTGTGTCGTAACGACAGAAGTGCCCTTTGACCTGGGAGGATCGGAGTTGCTGAATCTTCGACCAGTCCCGAGGAAAGGGCACCTCGTAAGTGCAATTGTTACATGCCGCGGGCAAGACTCACGCCAGGTTCGATGACCCGAGTCTCGTGTCGCATGCCGGGCTGGTGCCGGCGATGCGGCTAGCTGAGCTGGTCGGGCTGGAAAAGCTTGCCGCCCATCATATTCGGGTGGGCGCCAACGCGGGTGTGAAGGTTGGCTCGCTGATCGCGGGGATGATCGCCGGCGCTTGATGACATCGACGGTATGGACCTGTTGCGCCACGGCGCGATCCCGGCCACGTTCGGCGGCATCCGCGCCCCATCGACATTGGGCTCGTTTTTGCGCGCGTTTAACCACGGCAATGTGCGCCAGCTGGCCGCGGTGCACCGGCGGATGCTGGCCGAGCTGGCCGCGCACACCCCGCTGCTGCCAGGCAGCGAGGAGCTGGTGTTTATCGACATCGACTCGACGCAGAAGCGGGTGTTCGGGCCGGCCAAGCAGGGCGCGACGTTCGGGCATACCAAGATCGCATCTAAATCGCTGACCGTACGCGGGCTCAACGCGCTGGCCGCCACGGTATGCACCCCAATCGCCGCGCCGGTGATCACCACCACGCGGCTGCGCGGCGGCAACGCCGCTTCCGCCCGCGGCGCGGCGTCGCTGGTGGCCGAGGCCATCACCACCGCCCGCGCCGCCGGCATCACCGGACTGATCGTGGTGCGCGTCGACTCGGCCTTCTACAACGGGGCATTCGTGGCCGCCTGCCGCCGCAACGGGGCGCACTTCTCGGTCACCGTGCGCATGGATCCCAAGATCCGCCGCGCCATCGCCGACATCGACGAGGGTGCCTGGACCGCAATCGAGCACCCCAACGCCGTGTTCGACGAGGATGCCGGCGCTTGGATCTCGGATGCCGAGATCGCCGAAGTCCCCTACACCGCGTTCGCGTCCTCGCCGGCCCACGCCGCCCACGGCAGGTTGATCGTGCGCCGGGTGCGCGAGCTCAACCCGAGCGCGGCCGCCGAAGGCCAGGGCGAGCTGTTCGCCGCCTACCGCTATCACGCGGTATTTACCGACAGCCCGGTTCAACTGTCCC
>DASPOT010000322.1:0-25225 GCA_035625875.1 Mycobacterium sp.
GCGCTGTGAGGTGCTGGGCTTGCGGCTCGAGGATGTCAACGCCGGGGAGCGGCGTGTGTTCATCGCCGAAGGCAAGGGCGGGCGCCAGCGGATCGTGCCGGTGTCGGCCCGGTTCTTCGTATCCCTGGGCAGCTACCTGGACCAGGAGCGACCCGGCGAACGCGACGATCGAGCGGGTGTTCGTGGTGTTGAAGGGCCGGCGGCGCGGTGCGCCGCTGTCGGCGGCGGGGGTGGAGGAGATCCTCGACGGCGCCCGGGCTCGGGCCGGACTCGATCGGGCGACATGTCACCAACTGCGCCATACCTGTTTCACCCGACTGCGGGAAGCGGGCCTGGCCCTGGAAGCCATCCAGGCCTAGGCCGGCCACGCCTCGATCGACTCGACCCGCATGTACTTGCACCTGGCCAACGACTGGCTGGCCAAGGAGTATCTGCGCGCGGCGGAGGCGATCGAAGCACAAGCCGCGCCAGGCGCCGAGGCGGACACGCAGTGAGCGGCTCACCGATGCACCGCCACGTCGACGTAGAGGAGCTGGTCGCCGCCTGCCGGGCCGACCTGGCCGCGGCGGGCATGTTCGCCGCGCACCCGGTGACCTCGGTGGCCCGCTCGTTCTTCACCCGGATCGGTGTCGACGGGTGGGCCCGATTGCCGCTGGCGCACCAGTGCGCGCTGCCGCTAACACCGCCTCCCATCAGCGATGTACTGCAGCGGCCGGGGTCGGGCACCGTGCAGTGCAACGGGCAGCAGCCCAACTCGTGTGTCTACACTCCCGCCGGGGGTCCCACCGCGGTCTATAGTCCACAAAGCGGTGAACTAGTAGGGCCCGGCGGTGTCAAGTACGGTCGAGAACTCGAAGAAAACAGGAGACGACGGATGGACGGAGATGCTGGTGCCAGCCGGCTGAACCCTACCGCTGCCGACGACTCGTCGTCTAAGGAGGCGACGGCCGAGGATTCGTCAGAATCGGAGGTCGGAACCGACCAAACCGGCACCGAGGTGACGGCCGAGGATGTATCCGGGGCGGGCCCAGAGTCGCCGGTTGCCGAGCGAGGCCCGTCGCGCCTGGGTCGCGGCTGGTTGATCGGCATCACGGCGGCGTTGCTCGTCCTAGCCGGCGGTGTCGGTGCCGGCGGCTACATTGCGCTGCGAGTTCACCTGGATAGCCGGACCCTCGCCCGCGACGACGCGGCGGCCATCCAGGCCGCCAAGGAATGTGTCGCGGCAACTCAGGCCCCTGATACCGCTGCGATGGCCGCCAGCGCCCGCAAGATCGTCGAATGTTCCACCGGCGATTTCGGTGCCCAAGCCGCGTTATACAGCGGTTTGCTCGTCGATGCGTATCAGGCCGCGAACGTTCACGTTCAGGTGTCGGACATGCGTGCGGCAGTGGAGCGGAACAACAACGACGGTTCGGTCGACGTGCTGGTGGCGCTCCGTGTCAAGGTGACCAACACCGAGGCCAAGGACCAGGAAAGCGGCTACCGCCTTCGGGTGAAGATGACATCCGATGACGGGCAGTACAAGATTTCCAAACTCGAACAGGTGACGAAGTGACAGCAGTGGCCGAGGAGACAGAGACCACGCCGGCCGTCCAAGAAGCATCGCCGAATAGCCTGGCGCCGTGGCACTTCCGCGCTGGCGCGTTCGCGGTGGACCTGCTGCCGGGCATCGTGGTGGTGGCGACGATGGCGTTGGTCGCATTGACCTTGCCGCTACGCAGCACATGGTGGTGGGTATGCGTTTCCGTCGGCGGACTCGCGATCCTGCTCTTTGCCGTCAACCGGTTACTGCTACCGACGATCAGCGGTTGGAGCTTGGGCCGTGCGGTTTCCGGTATCACGGTGGTGCGCCGCGACGGCGCCGCCGTCGGACCATGGCGGCTGCTGCTCAGAGATCTGGCGCACTTGCTGGACACCGTGTCGGTGTTGGTGGGTTGGCTGTGGCCCCTGTGGGACTCGCGACGGCGCACCTTCGCCGACTTGCTCTTGCGCACTGAGGTGCGACGCGTCCAGCCGGATCGGCGGCCCCACAATATACGGCGCCTGACCGGGGCGGCGGTGCTGATGGCGGCCCTGCTGTGCGCGGGCGGCGCGGCGATGGGCTACGTGCTGGTATACCGGCATGACCGGGCGCTCGACCAGGCGCGCGCACAGATTGCGGCGCAGGGACCGAAGATCGTCGAACAGATGCTGACCTACGATCCTAAAACGTTGCAAGGCGACTTTGAGCATGCCCGCTCGTTGGTTACCGACAGATACCGCGAGCAGCTGGCCACCCAGCAGCAGGCGGTGCAGAAAGCTCGACCGGTCACCAACGAGTACTGGGTGACCAACAGCTCGATACAGTCGGCGACAACGGATCACGCGACGATGCTGTTGTTCATGCAGGGTCAGCGTGGTGCACCGCCTGATGAGCGGTATATCAGCGCAACCGTTCGGGTAACTTTCGCGAGGGGTACGGACAGACATTGGCGTGTCGATGACCTCACTGTGCTGACGAAACCTACACCGGCCGGGAACGGAAAATGAGCCCTCGCCGCAAGATTCAACCTGGCGAGGAACCACTTCTCGTCGCAGCCACTGGGAAGCCGTTGCGACGGTGGAGGTCGCGGCTCCGGATGGTGTTGCAGCCGCGCCGGTTGGGATCGCGGCTCTGGTTGGGGTTACGGTCTCGGCGGTGGGGGTTGCCGCTCGCCACGACCGCCGCAGCTGTCGTGGCGGCGGGCGTGATCTCAGCTTGCGCGCTGATGCTGGTCTCCCATGAATCGCATCGGCGGGACGCGGTGAAGGATGTCGCGGTGCTCGGCTACGTCCGTTCTTTCATGGCAGAGTTCACGTCGCTGGACCCGTTTCACGCCAACGCCTATGTAGGACGTATCTTGGCCCAAGCCACGGGCGACTTTGCCAAGCAGTACGACGAAAAGAAGAACGAGATCCTCATCCAGGTCGCGAGAGGGGAACCAACCAAGGGCACCGTACTCGACGCCGGCGTGGAAAGGTGGAACGAAGATGGCAGCGCGAACGTGCTGGTGGCCATCGACGTCAGCTGGAAGTCTCCGGACGGAAAACAGGTATTCGAGAACGCGAATCGATGGGTGGCAACGGCAAAGCAGGAAGGGAACCAGTGGAAGATCAGCAGCCTGCTGCAGGTGATCTGACCGAATCCCGGTCGCCACAGCGGGCGTCTCGTCGGTGGCGACCTCGTCGAGCCGGAATCAGATCCGAAGTAGCTCCAACCGACGGCGTTGACAAGGCTTCCGGGGACGAGTCCGGTGCCGTCGCGGCCGTCGAAACCGAGGCTAGGCAATGCGAACCGGGAGCTTCCCATGCTAAATCCGAGGCCGATGACTCAGCGGACGGCGACGGAAGCAACGATGCAGCAACCCAATCTGCCGAAGGCAACCTCAACGAGATCGACGGTGGCGAAGTACGAGACGCGGGCGGTGACACTGAGGCTGACGAGGCGGCGATCGCGGAGGCGTCCACCGAAGACGGTGCCGCACCAGCCAGACGACCGGCCGGCAAGCGGCTCGCCATCGCCGTCGGCGTGGCGGCCGCGTTGTTCGTCGGCTCTGCGGCCTTCGCGGGTGCGACGGCGCAGCCCTATCTTGCCGATCGGGTCACGGTGGCCACCAAGCTCCAGATCGCGCGGACCGGGGCCAACGCCATCACGACGTTGTGGACCTACACACCGGACAACATGGACACCCTGGCCGATCGGGCGGCGAGTTACCTTAGCGGCGATTTCGAAGCCCAGTACCGCAAATTCGTCGACGGGATCGCGCCGACCAACAAGCAGGCCCAGATAACCAACAACACCCAGGTCACCGGGGCGGCTGTGGAATCGCTGAACGGGCCGGAGGCTACCGCCATTGTGTACACCAACACCACGTCGACCAGTCCACTGACCAAAGGCATTCCGTCGCTGAAGTACCTGTCTTACCGGCTGTTCATGAAACGGGACCACGCACGCTGGCTGGTAGCCAGGATGACGACTATCACCTCGCTGGATTTGACACCCCGGCTGTAGGACACCCGGCCCGAAAGATACTGGACGCCATGGCCGTTGCCTCGCCGGTATCCGACCGCCTGACTGTTGCAGCGCTGTTGCTGTTGACCTGTGCCACCGGTTTGGTCGACGCGATCAGCGTGCTGATTCTTGGCCACGTGTTCGTCGCCAACATGACGGGGAACATGATCTTCCTCGGTTTCTGGCTCGTGCCGAATTCAGGGGTCGACCTGACCGCCGCTGTCGTCGGGTTTGGCGGGTTCCTCGCCGGTGCTGTCATCGCCGGCCGGTTGATACGACACCTTGGTCAGCGGACCCGGGTGTGGCTCACCGCGGCGCTCGGAATCGAGGTCATGTTGTTGGTGGCGCTGTCGATCCTGGCCGGCACGGGGGTACTGGACTATCACAACAACACCAAGCTCATCCTGATCGGGGGGCTAGCGGTGGCGTTCGGCGTGCAGAACGCCACGGCACGCCAGTTCGGCATCCAAGAGCTCACCACTACCGTGCTGACCACAACGATCGCCGGCATCGGTGTTGACAGCAGGCTGGCCGGTGGCACCGGCAGGCGCGAAAAACTGCGCTACAGCGTTGTTCTCGCGATGTGCGGAGGCGCGGTGCTCGGTGCGACGATATCGCAGGTGACCGTGGCACCGGTGATCGCGCTGGCAGCGGCGGTCGTCGCGGTGAGCATGATGATCTTCCGGTTCGGGCCCACCGCAGTGCCCACCCCGCCGGCTGTCAGTTGAATGCGAGCCAGCCTTCTGCTCGCGGACATCGAAGAAGTTGGCGTTGATCGCGATTGTCGGTTGGCCCAACACCTGCCAGGCCTGCAGCGGGGGATAGATTTCCGACGCCTGCCACAGCCCCTCGGATGTCCGTGCGCCCGGGTTGCATTCGCAGCGCGCGCCCGATAACCAGTGTGGGTGTCTACCAGTAGGTGGGGTGAAAGCCGTTGCGACGCGGCCTTGATGATCATCAGGCGGCCGCCGTTGTTCATCTCATAATGTCCCCGAATACAGTGTTCGCGTTTACCGGGCCGTTTTGCGTCGTCGCGCCGGAAGGCATGACAGGCCGCTCAATCGAAACGATGCCGTCGCCTAGCCGCCCAGTGCCGCGTGCATCTCCCAGATCAGGATTTCCGACGGCTCGGTGGCCGTCACCCGGCGACCGTCGGATGAGGTAAACCGGACCGCGTCGCCCTCATGCAGGTCGCCGCTGCCGTCCAAGACGAGTCGCCCGCGCGCGACGAACAGGTGGAGATAGGGCGCCAAGGCTAGGTCGACCCCATCGCCGGGCTGCAGCCGCGCGCCGTGCAGCGCGGCGTTGCGGTTGTGGATGGTGATGGCCGCATCATGTTCGGGTATGCCCGAGGCGATGGGCACCAGGGCGCCGCACAGCAACTCCTCCTCGATCTCGTGTTGTTGGTAGCTCGGGGCGATCCCGGTCGCATCGGGGACCACCCACATCTGCACGAAATGCACTGGCTCTGTTGACGAGTCGTTCTTCTCCGAATGCAGGATGCCGCTGCCTGCCGACATGCGTTGGGCCAGGCCGGGGTAGATCACTCCGCAATTGCCGGTGGAATCTCGATGCGTCAGTGTGCCTCGCAGCACCCAGGTCACGATCTCCATGTCGCGGTGTGGGTGGGTGTCAAATCCGGTGTTCGGCTCGACGGTGTCGTCGTTATTGACCAGCAGCAGCCCGTGGTGGGTGTTGTCCGGATCGTAGTGGTCCCCGAACGAGAACGAATGCCTGGAGTTCAGCCAGGACGTCTTGGTGACGGCCCGGTCTGCGGCGCGCCGAACGTCGACGGTGGCGGGCATGGCTCCAGGGTAGCCGCGAGATCGACCCTCGCCGGGGGATAGGGGCCGCGTCCGGGCAGACTCGAGGCGATTGTCATCAGGCCGCTGTCCTGCAGTTGGTCGTCGATCTTGTGCCGCTGCCTGCGAAAGTGCAACCAGCGACGCGACGCGCCGAAAATCCGACGGGGAATGTACTTTCGGGGCCGCGGACTACCAGTCAGCCTTGATGTAGCGGATGACGCCGCGAATGTTCTTGCCGTCCAGCATGTCCTGGTAGCCCTGGTTGATGTCTTCCGGCCGGTAGGTGTTGGTCACCATCGCGTCGACCTCGAGCAACCCCGACTTGTACAGCCCGACCAGCCGCGGCGTCTCGACATGCGAGTTGCCGCCGCCGAAGATGTTGCCTTTCAACGTCTTCTGCAACATCGCGAACAAGAACAGGTTGAGCTTGACATCGACATCGGCCATCGACCCCATACCCGTCACCGCGCAGGTGCCGGTCTTGGCGGTCAGGCTCGTCGCCTCACCGGACATCTCCCCGACTGCGATGATCGTCCTTTTGCGCCATGATCCCCTTCTCGTCGACACTGAACCCCGAGTTCAGCTCCTACAGAAGTGCGCCTTGTCTTCATTGGCGCGAACTTAACCAAGAGGCCAGAACACGTTGCAAATCGGATGACTCGATATGCTGTGGCCTGCGGAAATGTTGCCTTATGTAGTCTTGTGTGGACCCCGATAATAGGCCCGCCGTCGACGACGAACTCCGTGCCGGTGGAATACGACGACTCGTCGGAGGCCAGGTAAAACCACGTAAGCGGACACCTCGGCCCAATCTGCCGCGCGACCAAGCGGGATCAGCAGGAAGTCCTCGGGATGCCCTCCGTCATCGGGGTACATCAGGCAGTTACGCTGCCCCTGATGACTACCACCCGCAGCGAGCGGACCTTCGACGGTGTGGGCGGCGTGCGCATCGTCTATGACGTCTGGACACCCGACACCACACCAAAAGCGGTGGTCGTCCTCTCGCACGGTCTCGGTGAGCATGCCCGCCGTTACGACCACGTCGCTCAGCGGTTCGGCGAGAGCGGGCTGGTGACCTACGCGCTCGACCACCGGGGACACGGCCGCTCGGGCGGCAAGCGGGTGCTGCTGAAAGATATGTCCGAGTACACCGGCGACTTCCACACCCTGGTCGGCATCGCCGCCAGGGAATACCCCGGCCTCAAGTGCATCGTGCTGGGACACAGCATGGGCGGCGCGATCGTCTTCGCCTACGGCGTCGAACGCCCGGACAACTACGACCTGATGGTGCTCTCCGGGCCGGCGGTGGTGGCCCAGGCCGCCGAGCCGCCGCTGCTGGCAATCGCGGCCAAGACCCTCGGCGTCGTCGCGCCGGGCCTGCCACTGCAGGACCTCGACGTCAACGCGATATCCCGCGACCCCGCGGTGGTGGACGCGTACAACACCGACCCGCTGGTGCACCACGGCAAGGTCCCCGCCGGTATCGCCCGCGCGCTGTTGCAGGTCGGCGAGACCATGCCCCGGCGGGCAGCGGCACTGACCGCGCCGCTGCTGGTGGTGCACGGCTCTGAGGACCGGCTGATCCCTGTCGACGGCAGCCGCCGCCTGGTCGAATGCGTGGGATCGCCTGACGTCGAGCTGAAGGTCTATCCGGGGCTGTATCACGAGGTCTTCAACGAGCCGGAGCGCGACCAGGTGCTCGACGATGTGGTCTCCTGGATCACCGCGCGGCTGTAGGGATCGATTGCTGCCACGTCATTCTGCTGCTGACTATCGAGTTGTCCTGCTGCGGCCAGCTCACGACGAAGCTGCGCAATCGACCTGTTGATCCCGCCACCGTTATTGTCGTTATCATTGACCGCTCGTACGGTTAGTTTTGCGACGGAGGTCGGGGTGCCCAGATCTGCAGGCAGCCGGACGGAGATTCTCAACGCGTTCATAGCGCGGACGTGTCGTAGGGCTCCCGTAGGTTGTCGCTATGACCGACGACAAGATGCTGGCACGCATCGCCGCCCTGTTGCGTCAGGCCGAAGGCACCGATAATCCCCATGAGGCCGAGGCGTTCATGGCGGTGGCGCAACGGCTGGCCACGGCGACATCCATCGACTTGGCGGTGGCCCGGTCGCATGCGGCCAAACGTTCGGCCGCGCAGACCCCGATCCAGCGGACTATCACCATCGGGACGGTGGGCACCAAGGGTCTGCGAACATACGTGCAGTTGTTTGTGCTGATCGCCGCCGCGAACGACGTGCGCTGCGACGTGGCGTCGAATTCGACGTTCGTCTACGCCTATGGGTTCGCCGAGGACATCGACGTCAGCCACGCCTTGTACGCCAGCCTGGTGGTGCAGATGGTGCGGGCATCGGATGGCTACATCGCGTCCGGTGCGCACCGGCCCACGCCGACGATCACCGCTCGACTGAACTTTCAGCTGGCCTTCGGAGCCCGGGTCGGTCAGCGGTTGGCCGAGGCCCGAGAGCAGACCCGGCGAGCGGCCGAGAAGGACGGTGGGCGTCCACCGGGCACCGCTATCGCACTGCGGGACAAGGAAATCGAGCTGCGCGACTATTACCGCAGTGCGTCGAAGGCTCGCGGCACCTGGCAGGTTACCCGGGCCTCGGCCGGATATTCGTCGCCGGCGCGGCGCGCAGGTGACCGGGCCGGCAGGCGAGCACGGCTCGGGAATAATCCCGAACTGTCGGGAGCGCGCACCGCGCTGGGCCAGTGAGCACGGAGGATTCTTCTGCGCGCGACGCGCAACGCTCGAAGGTCTACGCGGCTGAAGAGTTCGTCCGGACCTTGTTCGACCGTGCCGCCGAGCACGGATCACCCGCTGTGGAGTTCTTCGGTACCCAGTTGACGCTGCCGCCGGAGGCGCGGTTCGGGTCGGTTCCCTCCGTGCAGCGCTACGTCGACGACGTGCTGGCGTTACCGGCGGTGCGGCGACGCTGGCCCGCGGTGCCGCCATTGACGGTGCGGGCGCGGCGGGCCGCCACCGCCGCACACTACGAAAACCACGACGGCGCAGGCATTATCGCTGTACCCGACCGCCACGCCGCTGGCTGGGCGATGCGTGAGCTGGTGGTGCTGCACGAAGTGGCGCATCACCTATGCGACGCACAGCCGCCGCACGGCCCGGAGTTCGTCGCGACCATGTGCACGCTGACCGAGTTGGTAATGGGGCCGGAACTCGGGCACGTGTTGCGCGTCGTGTACGCCAAAGCGGGTGTGCGATTAGCGTTGAGCGGGTGAGCGACGCAGGCGCCGCGCTACAGTACGACACCGACGTCCGCGCGTGCGAGATCGAAACGCAGATGACCGACGACGAGCGGTTTTCGCTGCTGGTCAGCGTGATGGGTGCCAACGACCTGTTGCCGGTGCGGGATGAGCGCATCCCGCCGGACGTTCCGATGAGCGCCGGTTATGTGCCCGATGTCCCCCGCCTCGATGTGCCAGCGCTGCTGATGAGCGACGCCAGCCTCGGCGTGACCAACCCGGGTTACCGGCCGGGTGACACCGCTACCGCACTGCCAGCCGGGCTGGCACTGGCTGCCAGCTTCAACCCTGCGCTCGCCCGCGCCTCCGGCGAGGCGATCGGACGGGAGGCACGCAGCCGCGGGTTCAACGTACTACTGGCGGGCGGGATCAACCTCGCGCGCGACCCGCGCAACGGTCGCAACTTCGAATATCTTTCGGAAGACCCGCTTTTGAGCGCCACTATGGCCGCGGAGTCGATCAACGGGATACAGCGGCAAAAGGTCATCTCGACGATCAAGCACTTCTCGCTGAACTGTAACGAGACCAACCGGCACTGGCTGGATGCGGTCATCGATCCGGATGCGCACCGTGAATCGGATCTGCTGGCCTTCGAGATCGCCATCGAACGGTCGCAGCCCGGCGCGGTCATGACGGCATACAACAAGGTCAACGGCGACTACGCGGGCGGAAACGACGTCTTGATCATTGACGTGCTGAAAGTCGCCTGGGGATACCGCGGTTGGGTGATGTCCGATTGGGGTGGGACGCCGAGCTGGGAGTTCGCGCTCAAGGGCCTCGACCAGGAATCCGGTGCCCAAATCGACGCCCTGCTGTGGCAGGCAGAAGCGTTCACCGATCGCCTGCGAGCCGCATACGCTGACGGCAAGCTGTCCAATGACCGCCTGTCGGATATGGTGCGGCGGATCCTGCGCTCGATGTTCACCGTCGGGATCGAACGGTGGGAGGCGCTGCCCGCGCCGGATATGGCCGCGCACAACGCGATTGCGTTGCAGACCGCCGAACAGGGAATCGTGCTGCTGAAGAACGGCGGCGTGCTGCCGCTGGCACCCGAGTCAACCACGCACATCGCCGTCATCGGTGGCTACGCCCAGCTCGGTGTGCCGACCGGCTGCGGGTCCAGTGCCGTCGTTCCACCCGGCGGCTACGCGGACGTGATCCCGCTCAGCGAGCTTGGGCCGCTGAGCGGTTTACGCAGTCTCTACCTGCTGCCGTCGTCGCCGCTCGCCGAGCTCAGAAAGCAACTCCCGAACGCGCAAATCGAGTTCGACCCAGGGGTCAGCCCGGCAGAGGCGGTGCTTGCAGCGCGGCGAGCTGACGTTGCGATCGTGTTCGCGGTCCGCGTCGAAGGGGAGGGTTTCGACAGCCCCGACCTGTCGCTGCCGTGGGGGCAGGATACGGTGATCGCCGCCGTCGCAGCGACCAACCCGAACACTGTTGTGGTGTTGGAGACCGGCAACCCGGTGGCCATGCCGTGGCGCGACTCGCTCAACGCGATCGTGCAGGCGTGGTATCCCGGCCAGGCCGGTGGTCAGGCGATCGCGGAGGTTCTCACCGGCCGGACGAATCCGTCGGGCCGGCTGCCGATCACGTTCCCGGTCGATCTCGCCCAGACACCGCGGCCCGAGCTGCCCGGTCTCGGGGCACCATGGGGAACCCCGACCACGATCGGCTACACCGAAGGAGCCGAGGTCGGCTATCGGTGGTTCGCCAAGGGGGGTCACACCCCGATGTTCGCGTTCGGTCACGGCCTGTCCTACACCAGCTTCGAGCACCGCGACCTGGCAGTCACCGGTGGTGACACCGTCACCGCCAGCGTCACCGTCGTCAACAGCGGCGACCGTGCCGGCGCCGACGTCCCGCAGCTCTATCTCACTGCCGCCCCCGGTGCGCAACGGTTGCGGTTGCTGGGATTCGAGCGGGTCGAGCTGGAGTCCGGCGAGTCCCGGCGTGTGACCATCGAGGCAGATCCGCGCCTGCTTGCCCACTACGACGGCAACGCCGGAAGCTGGCGGATCGACCAGGGTGTGTACTCGGTTGCGGTCGGCGCTTCGGCGATAGCTGCCGAGCTCACGGCCGACGTCGAGGTGGCCGGCCGGGTTTTCGGACGGTGATCGGAGCATCGACACGGCGCGACTCACGGACTTGTCTGAACACGCCCAACAAGTCCGTGAGTCGTAGCGCGAAGGATCGCTACCCGACGGCGATCATTTCATCGCCGCATGTACACCGATACGGGGCGCCGGCCTCAGCGCAGTGGCATTCGACCTCGATGCGAACCCTGCACCCACAGTCGGGGTGCTTGCATGTCAGCAATGTCCCTGTGTCGTAGCTTGCCATTTGCCTAACCCTTATCCGTGTCGGGGATCCCGTATAGGAGGGATCCGGTACTTCGTGTGGTTGTCGTGGTGCGCGACAACCACTAGCAGCATATACCCCATACTGGTATATGGTAAATCCGTAGAGGGTGGAAAGCCGGGGCATGACGGGACGGTGCGACGGCGGGCCTGCCCGCTGAATCCGATTGCCCGGCTTCTCCTCGGGCCATTGCCCGGCCCGCATCGTCGCCCGGCTAGCGTTGGCTGGATGAGTCAGGAGCCGACCGCGCAGGACGTAGACGCGTTTTTAGACAGCACTGTGGTGGGTGACGATCCGGCGTTGTCCGCCGCGCTGGAAGCCAGCGACGCCGCCGGGTTACCGCGGATCGCCGTGTCGGCGCAACAGGGCAAGTTCCTGTGTTTGTTGGCCGGCGCCATGCGGGCGCGTCGCATCCTCGAGATCGGCACCCTGGGTGGTTTCAGCACCATCTGGCTGGCGCGCGGAGCCGGGCTCCAGGGACGGGTGGTGACGCTGGAATACGAGCCGAAGCACGCCGAGGTCGCGCGGGCCAACCTGGCCCGGGCCGGTGTCGGCGACCGGGTGGAGGTGGTGGTCGGCGCCGCATTGGACACGTTGCCAACGGTGACCGGTGGCCCCTTCGACCTGGTGTTCATCGACGCCGACAAGGAGAACAACGTCGCGTACCTGGAATGGGCCGTCCGGCTGACGCACCCTGGCTCAGTTATCTTGGTAGACAATGTCATTCGTGAAGGGCAGATCCTGGCGCCAGCCGCCGACAACCATGAGGCGCAGGCGACGCGCCAGACATTGCAGGTGATGGGTGAGCACCCGCGGCTTGATACCGCCGTGATCCAGACGGTCGGCGCCAAGAGGTGGGACGGCTTCGCGCTCGCCCTGGTGAAGTAGCTCGCCCCGTTGTGGCGTCAGCCCGGCGTCAGATCTTGACAGCCTGTTCGGCCGAAGTGATCTCGCTGATCCGCAGCGCCGTTTCACCGGCGTACAGTGCAGCGCGATCAACCCAGGTGTCCGGCATTCCGCTAAGCGGCGCCAGCGGGGTGAACAGCGGAAGGGTGGGCGACTGTAGCCGTACCAAAGCGGCGGCGTCGCGGTATCCCAGCACGGATAGTGGACGGCTGCACGCGACGAGGGCAGCGGGCAGTGCCTTGGCCGTCCCGTCGCTGCGGCACCACCGCCGGGTTGCGGCATTGGGGATGACGCGGTGCCGGAGCGGCCAGCTCAGACCGAACAGTGTGGTCTCTATCGTCTTGTCGGCGGCGAGGATTCGTCGCTGATACTCGGGATGGGCGGTGGCCTCGTACGTCATCAGAAATCTTGTTCGGCGATGATGCCGGTGGCTCCGGCAGCCAGGGCCGTGCGGGTGTCGGTGCCGCTGGCCATTCCGCCGGCGAGGAACACCGGACACTGCCCGGCGATCGCGCGAGCATGGGGCAGAAAGTCGAGAGCCGGCATGGTTCCGACGAGATGGCCGCCGGCCTCCCGCCCCTGAGCGATCAGACCGTCGGCGCCCCAGTTGATAGCTTGGCGCGCCTGCGCTTGGGTACCGACCATCACGAAGACGAAGATGCCGGCATCGCGAAGGTGGTCGACCAGCCTGCGGTTTCCGCCGAATGCCAGCACCACCACGTCGACCGCGGCGTCGACGCACACCGCGACGTGGCGCCGACGCACGAAGGGCATCACCAGGTTCACCGCGACGGCGCGACCCGGGGCCTCGGCACGTACCTGACCGATTGACGTTCGCAGCTGGCCCGGCGGTGCCAGCCCGAGCGTTCCGAGGCCGCCGGCCTTCGCGACCGCAGCGGCTAGCGCTGCGCCTGCCAGTCCGCCTCCCATCCCTGCTTGACCCACCGGAACGTCGAGCCGGAGTCGATCCGCGATGTCCATGCCTAGCAATCGAACCTATCCGAGGCTACGGGTTGTCGACCGCGCTGATGGCGGCGCGGGCCAGGACCGCCCATGTCCAGCACCCTGAAGAAGCCAGAAACAGCCGATTTCGAGACTGCGAATGCGTCCGGTTTTCGTTGCTGGCTCCCACCTCGCGGGCGTAATCTTGGACCGGATGGATGGGGTTGCAGTTAGCCCAAAAGGCTTGCTGCATAACAGAAAGGTCACAAAATGAGTACAGTTCATCCATCGATCGATCAGCACCCGGATTTGTTGGCTCTGCGGGCTGGCTATGAGCGCGCTGCCGAGTCGATGAGCGCGCATTTCACCTTTGGCCTGGCCCTGCTGACGGGCCTCTACGCGGCTTTGTCGCCGTGGATCGTGGGATTCGCCGCGACGAGACAGCTTGCCGGCAACGATCTGGTCGTCGGGATCGCGGTCGCGGTGCTGGCCTATGGGTTCGCGGCGGCACTGGACCGCACGCACGGCATGACCTGGACGTTGCCGGTCTTCGGTGTCTGGCTCATCATCTCGCCGTGGGTCCTGCACGGCGTCAAGCCGACTGCCGGCATGATCTGGTCGAATGTGATCGCCGGTGCGGTGTTGACCTGCCTGGGCCTGACCGCCATGTACTTCGGTATGCGCACGCGCAGTTCCGCGGGAAAGCACGAGTAGCTCCGCAGTCGGCTAAACGCCGATTTGCCCTTTCCGGCCGGGGCCATCCCGGCCGGAAAGGGAGCGTGCGTCCTGCGAATCGGGCTAGCTACAGACCGCCCCGATCGCGGCGGAACCCACCAGCTTGATGTACTTGGCCAGCACGCCGGTGGTGTACCGCGACGGCAGCGGAGTGAAACCCGCACGGCGGGACGCGAACTCGCCGGCATCGACTAAGACGTCGAGGGTCGCGTCGGCGACATCCAGCCGGATCCGATCGCCGTCGCGCAGCAGCGCGATCGGCCCACCGTCGACCGCCTCCGGGGCGACGTGTCCCACGCACAAGCCGGTGGTCCCGCCGGAGAACCGGCCATCGGTCAACAGCAGTACGTCCTTACCCAGTCCTGCGCCCTTGATGGCGCCGGTGATGGCGAGCATCTCGCGCATCCCGGGCCCGCCCTTGGGCCCTTCGTAGCGGATCACCACGGCGTCGCCCGCGGTGATGGTGCCGTCTTCAAAGGCATCCAATGCCGCGCGCTCACCGTCGAAAACCCTTGCGGTGCCCTCGAACACGTCAGAGTCGAAACCAGCCGTCTTGACCACCGCACCCTCCGGCGCCAGCGATCCGTGCAGGATGGTGATCCCCCCGGTCGGGTGGATTGGGTTGTCCAGGGCATGCAGCACCTTGCCGTCCGGGTCCGGTGGGGCGATGGTGGCAAGGTTCTCGGCCATGGTCTTCCCGGTGACCGTCAGGCAGTCACCGTGCAGCAGACCGGCATCCAGCAGCGCCTTCATCACCACCGGCACGCCGCCGATGCGGTCGACGTCGAACATCACATGGCGACCGAACGGCTTGACATCGGCCAGGTGCGGCACCCGCGATCCGATCCGGCTGAAATCCTCAAGCGACAGCTTGACATTGGCCTCATACGCGATGGCCAGCAGGTGTAGCACCGCGTTGGTTGAGCCGCCGAACGCCATCACCACCGCGATGGCGTTCTCGAACGCCTCCTTGGTGAGGATGTCGCGGGCGGTGATGCCACGGCGCAGCAGTTCGACGACGGCCTGGCCACTGCGACGCGCGAACCCGTCGCGGCGGCGATCGGTCGCCGGCGGCGCCGCGCTGCCCGGCAACGACATACCCAGGGCTTCGGCGGCGCTGGCCATGGTGTTGGCGGTGTACATGCCGCCGCACGCCCCTTCGCCGGGGCAGATGGCCCGTTCGATGGCGTCGACATCCTCGCGGGGCAGCAAACCGCGGGCGCATGCCCCGACGGCCTCGAACGCGTCGATGATCGTGACGTCGCGCTCGCTCCCGTCGGACAGCTTGGCCCGGCCCGGCAGAATCGAGCCCGCGTAGAGGAACACCGCCGCCAGGTCGAGCCGCGCGGCGGCCATCAGCATCCCGGGCAGCGACTTGTCGCACCCGGCCAGCAGCACCGAGCCGTCGAGCCGCTCGGCCTGCATCACAGTTTCGACGCTGTCGGCGATCACCTCGCGCGACACCAACGAGAAGTGCATTCCCTCGTGGCCCATCGAGATGCCGTCGGACACCGAAATCGTCCCGAACTCAAGCGGATAGCCCCCCGCGGCGAATACCCCATCCTTGGCGGCTTTGGCCAGCCGATCGAGCGACAGATTGCACGGGGTGATCTCGTTCCACGATGAAGCCACCCCGATCTGCGGCTTGGCGAAGTCATCGTCGCCCATACCTATCGCCCGCAACATGCCACGGGCAGCAGCCTTCTCCAGACCGTCGGTAACATCACGGCTGCGAGGTTTGACGTCGATGACCTTGTGCGCGTCGGTGGTTTCGGCCATCGTCCAAGTATGCGCGCAGCGCTATGTTCGCCAAAATCCATCACGATACCCCACCGGGGTATTGAGGTACGGTGGTCAGTGGGCCGAGGTCAACCCGACGACGACGATGCTGGGAGGGCAGATGACATCCGCACGCGGGTACTCGCAACAGAAGGACAACTACGCCAAGCGGCTGCGCCGCATCGAGGGCCAAGTGCGGGGTATCGCGAGGATGATTGAGGAGGACGAGTACTGCATCGACGTCCTCACCCAGATCAGCGCCGTCAACAGTGCGTTGCGGTCGGTGGCGTTGAACCTGCTCGACGAGCACCTGGGCCACTGCGTCACCCGCGCGGTAGCCGCGGGCGGCGACGAGGCCGACAGCAAGCTCGCCGAGGCTTCCGCCGCCATCGCGCGACTCGTTCGGTCCTGACGTGCACGCATGCGCGAACCACGTGATTGAGTAGTGGCCGTGGGGCCAGCCCGTGCGGTAGGAGCAGCGCGATCGCGCCGCAAGGTGCCCGATGCCGCAGCGCACGAGGCCACGGCCGAAACCCCGACCGGCCGCACGTGGACGCCGCGGATCGCGGCGCAGTTGACGGTGCTGGCCGCGGCAACTTTCATCTACGTCACCGCTGAAATCCTGCCGGTGGGCGCGCTGCCTGCTATCGCGCGCGATCTGCGCGTCAGCGTGCCGGTGGTCGGAACCCTGCTGGCCTGGTATGCCCTGGTCGCGGCGGTGACAACAATCCCGTTGGTGCGCTGGACCGCGCACTGGCCGCGGCGCCGCGCGTTGCTGCTGGCCCTGGTCTGCCTGACCGTTTCGCAGCTGATTTCCGCGATAGCGCCCAACTTCGTGGTGTTGACTGGTGGGCGGGTGCTGTGCGCGATCACTCATGGTCTGCTGTTGTCGGTCGTCGCCCCGATCGCCACCCGGCTGGTGCCGGCCAGCCACTCCGGACGCGCAACAACCGCGATCTACGTCGGCATCAGCCTGGCTGTGGTGGTCGGCAGCCCGGTGACGGCGGCACTGAGCCTGCTGTGGGGATGGCGGCTGGCTGTCGCGTCCATCACCGCCGTCGCCGCGACCGTCACCCTGGCAGCTTGGGCGGTGCTGCCCGCACTGGTGCTCAGCTCCGACCAGCTCGCGAGCGTCGGACGCCGCGCACACCACCACCGCAACAGACGGCTGGTTACCGTGAGCTTGCTGACGCTGATCGCCGTCACCGGCCATTACATCTCCTACACGTTCATCGTCGTGATCATCCGCGACGTCGTCGGGGTCCGGGGACCGAATGTGGCGTGGCTGCTTGCCGCCTACGGCCTCGCGGGCCTGGCGGCGCTGCCGCTGGTGGCCCGACCGGTGGACCATCATCCCAAGGCCACCGTCATCACCTGCATGGCCGGACTTTCGGCGACGTTCGTCGTGCTGACCGCATTGGCGTTCGGCCCTCAGCCGACCACGACAACGGTCCTGGTCGGGGCCGGCGCTTTCGCCCTGTGGGGCGCTACCGCCAACGCGGTGTCGCCGATGCTGCAAGCTGCGGCGATGCGGGCCGGAGCCGACGATCCGGACGGGGCTTCGGGGTTGTACATTGCGGCGTTTCAGGTCGGCATCACGGCTGGTGCCCTGGCCGGCGGACTCCTCTACGAACACAGCGTGCCGGTGATGCTGACGGCATCGGCGGTCCTGATGGGCGTCACACTGGCGGGTATGACAGCGACCCGGCACATGTTCGACGTTCCCACGCTTAGCGAGCAGCCGTAACGTTCACGCCTCTGCAACGAATTAACACAGCAGCCTGACCAGGCGAATTGGGTCGTTGTCCGGATGTGCGGCGGCGGTGGCAGCGGTGACTGGTGTGCGCTTTATGCGACACTGGGCTGAGGATGTGACTGGAGGAATGCATATGTTGCGATGGACGAGGGGTTCACTCGTCACCGCTCTCAGTGCGGCTGGGCTGGTTGCTGGGTTGGCGTTGGGCAGCGGTCTGGCCTTGGCCGACCCCAATGATCCGCCTCCTGGTGATCCGCCGGTGCCGGGTGTCGCACCCGCTGACCCGCCAGCGCCACCGCCCCCACCCGAGGCGCTCGCACCACCACCTGCACCCGACCCGCCAGCGCCACCGCCGCCGGCGGCGCCGATCGACCCCGCTGCGGTACCGGCGGGCCCCGCCGCCGGGCAGGACCCGACGCCGTTCATCGGCACGGCGCCATTCGGGCCGCCAACATTCAACCCGGTCAACGGCTCGATGGTCGGCGTGGGCAAGCCGATCGTCATCAACTTCCCGGGGCGGGTCGCTGACGCGGGAGCGGCCGAAAGCGCTGTCCACATTTCGTCGATTCCGCCGGTGTCCGGCAAGTTCTACTGGATGACCCCGACCCAGCTGCGGTGGCGCCCGCTTAACTTCTGGCCCGCCAACACCATGGTGAACATCGACGCGGGCGGCACCACATCGAGTTTTCGGACCGGTGACTCGCTGGTGGCGACCGCCGACGACGCCACGCATACGATGACCGTTACCCGCAACGGGAAGGTGGAGAAGACCATCCCCATGTCGATGGGTATGTCGGCGGGCGGCCACCAGACCCCCAACGGCACCTACTACGTTCTCGAGAAGATGCCCACGGTGGTGATGGATTCCTCGACGTACGGGGTTCCGGTCAACTCGACGTGGGGCTACAAGGTGACGGTGCAGGACGCCGTGCGGATCGACAACAGCGGCGACTTCGTGCACAGTGCGCCGTGGTCGGTGGACGATCAGGGCAAGCGCGACGTCAGCCACGGCTGCATCAACATCAGCCCAACCAACGCGAGGTGGTTCTTCGACAACTTCGGCAGCGGCGATCCCGTCGTGGTGAAGAACTCCACCGGCAACTACACCAAGCCCGACGGCGCCGACGACTGGCAGATGTAAGCCGGCCGTTCGCTGAGCGGGGGCCCCTCCCGCTTGCGGACGAATGCAGAGTCGCCCATTTCGCAAACAAATTGGACGATTCTGCGTCTGCTCGCGGGGGAGCGCTCCAGCTCGTGGGGTCAGTTCCAGATGCTGACCCGCTGCTGGGGGTCCAAGTAGAGCTGGTCGCTCTCGGCGACGTCGAAGGCGTCGTAGAAGGCGCCGATATTGCGGATGACGCCGTTGCAGCGGAACTCCGGCGGCGAGTGCGGGTCCACCGCCAGCCGCCGGATCGCTTCGGCCTCACGGGATTTGGTGCGCCACACCTGTGCCCAGCCGAAGAACATCCGCTGCACACCGGTGAGGCCGTCGATAACGGGGGCCGGCCGGCCGTTCAGCGACAACTGATACGCCAGCAGCGTGATGGACAGCCCGCCCAGATCGCCGATGTTCTCCCCGACGGTGAACGCGCCGTTGACGTGGCGGCCGTCGTCCAGGCTGCGCGGGACGTACTGGTCGTACTGCTCGATCAAAGCCTTGGTGCGGGTGCCGAACTCGGCGCGGTCGTCGTCGGTCCACCAGTTGACGAGGTTGCCGTCACCGTCGTACTTGGCGCCCTGGTCGTCGAAGCCGTGCCCGATCTCGTGGCCGATCACCGCGCCGATACCGCCGTAGTTGGCGGCATCGTCGGCCTCGGCGTCGAAGAACGGCGGCTGCAGAATCGCTGCGGGAAAAACGATTTCGTTCATCCCAGGGTTGTAGTAGGCGTTGACGGTCTGCGGCGTCATGAACCACTCGTCGCGGTCGACCGGGCCGCCGAGCTTGGCCAGCTCGCGCTCGTAGTTGACCGCGTACCCGCGTTGGTAGTTGCCGTAGAGGTCGCTGCGGTCGATCACCAGCTTGGAATAGTCGCGCCACTTCTTCGGGTAGCCGACCTTGGCGGTGAACTTGTCCAGCTTGGCCAGCGCGCGTTCCCGGGTCTGCGGCGTCATCCAGTCCAGACCGCCGATGCTGGTCCGGTAGGCCTTCAGCAGATTGTCCACCAGGGCGTCGATGCGCGCCTTGGCGTCGGGCGGGAAATGTCGCTGCACGTAAAGCTTTCCGACGGCGTCGCCCATCAGGCTCTCCACCAGCGACACGCCCCGCTTCCAGCGATCACGGATCTGCTCGGCACCGGTGAGCCTGCGGCCGTAAAACGCGAAGTCCTCGGCGACCAGGTCGCTGGTCAACCATCCGGCGCGGGCGTGGATCACTCGCCAACTCGCCCAGCGTTTCCAGTCGTCGAGGTGCTCGCTGTTCCAGAGTGTGGCGAATGCGGTCAGGTAATCGGGCTGGCGGACAACGAGTTCGGCGACCACATTCGGTGTGCTACCCAGCGCGTTCACCCAGCCGGCCCAGTCGAACCCCACCGCTTCGGCCTGCAGCTCTGCGAAGGTGCGCAGGTTGTAGGTGAGGTCCGCATCGCGGCGCTTCACCACGTCCCAGTGCGCGGCGGCGATCTTGGACTCCAGCGCCACGATCCGGGCCGCATTGTCGGCGTGGTCTTCGGGGTCACCCCCGTACACCAGGGCGAACAGCCGGGCGATGTGACCCGGATAGGCCGCCAGCGCGTCGGCGTGCTGCTCGTCGCGGTAATAGGACTCGTCGGGCAGTCCGATGCCGGACTGGGTGAGGTGGATCAGATACCGGGTCGAGTCTTTCGAATCGGTGTCGACATACACCCCGACGCCGCCGCCGACTCCGGTGCGTTGCAGGGCGCCGATGACCGTCGCCAGCGCAATGGGATCACCGGCGTTGTCGATCAGGGCTAACTCGTCGAGCAGCGGTCGCACGCCCCTGCGTTCGACGGCGTCCTCATCGAGGAAGCTGGCGTAGAGGTCGCCGATGCGTTGGTCATCGGTCCCTGCGGCCGCGGCGGTTTCGCTGGCTTCGGTGAGCAGGTCACGCACCTGGGCTTCGGCGCGGTCGAACAGGGCGCGGAAGGCACCGTCGGTCGCGCGGTCGGCAGGTATGTCGTATTCGGCCAGCCAGTGGCCGTTGACGTGACCGAACAGGTCGTCTTGGGGGCGGATATCAGCGTCGACATAGCTCAGGTCGATGCCTGAGCGGAGAGCTCGTACCGTCACGCCGCCATCCTTCCATGTTGTTTCGCGGCGGCGCGGCCCCAGCTGTGCCGGGGTCCCATCCGGCGCCGAGTACTCTCACCGCCATGTCAGACGGCGAGCCGACCGGGTCACCGGACGACCACGACGACGCCACGCCCGAACCGTCGAACGGCCGGGTCTTGTCGGCCTACGGCATCGCGTCCGTCGCTCTGGGAGTGCTGTCTGTCGCTGCGATCGCGCTGGGCGTGGTCATCTGGTTGGTGCACCGCGACAACGTCCACGAACGCGCCTACCAGAGCCGAGTCCTACAGACCGCCGCCGACTGGACCGGCGTGCTGATCAACATGAACACCGACAACGTCGACGCCAGCCTGCAGCGGCTGCATGACGAAACCGTCGGTGAACTCAACGCTGACTTCGACGCCGCCGTGCAGCCCTACCGACAGGTGGTGCAGCGGCTGCGGCCGCGCAGCACCGGCCGGATCGAGGCGGTGGCGATCGAATCGGTGCACCACGAACTGGACACCCAACCTGGTGCCCGGCCGTCCGCACCGCCCGACCCGCTGCCGCGCTCGGTCGCCAGCCGCACCGACACCGTCCTGGTGGTCGCCACGTCGGTCGCTGAAAACACCGGCGGTAAGCCGCAGACGGTGCACTGGAACCTGCGGCTCGACGTCTCTGATGTGGACGGCAAGCTGCTGATCTCGCGACTGGGGTCGATCCGATGAGAAACCTGTGGCGGGTGCTTGCGTTCGACGTCGCGGCACCGCTGGCCGCCATCGCTGCACTACTGATGATCGGGGTCGTTCTCGGCTGGCCGCTGTGGTGGGTGTCGCTGTGTTCGATCCTGGTGCTGTTGATCGTCGAAGGCGTTGTGGTGAATTTCCTGCTGCTGCGCCGCGATTCGGTGACCGTCGGCACCGACGACGACGCGCCCGGGTTGCGGCTGGCAATTGTTGGGCTGTGCGCGGCTGCCCTGGTGGCGGCGGTGGTGACCGGGTTCTACCGGTGGACAATGCCGGACCGCGAGCTGAATGTCGACTCGCGAGAGGTGGTGCGGATCGCCACCGGTATGGCGGAGGCGACGGCGACGTTCTCCCCGCAGGATCCGACGGCGTCGGCCGACCGGGCGGCGGGGATGATGGTGCCGGAGCAGGCGACCGCGTTCAAGGACCAATTCGCCAAGTCCACGGCCGATCTGGCGCACCGCAATGTCACCGCGCAGGCTTCGACGCTGTCGGCCGGCGTCGAGGCGATCGGGCCGTCGGCGGCCAGTGTGGCGGTGATCTTGCGCGGCACCCAGAACACGCCGGGCCAGCCGCCGAGCCGCGCGGTGCTCGCGCTGCGGGTGACACTGACCAAACGCAGCGGCCAGTGGCTGGTGTTCGACGTGTCGCCGATCAACGCCCGCTGAATGTGCACCGCAATGGTCGAGCCGCAGGTGGTTCTCCGTGTCGAAGAATCCAAAACACTGGCCAGCTGTGTGACGTGCTGCTCTTCGGGACCGAACACCAGGCCGCGCACGCCGGAGTGCAGCCCATCAGCCCCGATTACGAGGTCGTATGTGCCCGTCGATGCGTCGCTGAAGGTCGCTTCGATCCGTTCTCCGTCGTCGGAGAGGGCCGTGACTCGGACGCCGAAGCGGTAATTGACGTCCTCGCGCACGGCTTCGTGCAGGATGCGGGCGAGGTCGCCCCAGAAGATCTCCAGCTCGCCGCTGATGACTTCGGCGGGTAGTCGACCAACTTCCTTACCGCGTTCATCGACGAAGACGAGCGGCCCCATCTGCGTGACACTCGCTTGCACCTGGCCTAGGAGGCCCATCTTCTCAAGCACCACGAGCGAGGGGCCTCGGCAGTCGACGGCCTGCCCACCGGTGCGCAGTTGGCGAGCCTGTTCGGTGATTGTCACGGCATGGCCTTGCCTGGTCAGCCAGAAGGCGAGGCAAGGTCCGGCTATGCCACCACCGTTGATGAGGATGTCGAATGGCAAGCGGGCCCGGGAAAAGGCGTGCCGACGAGTGGGCCGCGATGGGCATGCGGTGGCCACGGTGGCCCGCGATTTCGGGGTTGGGGTGGGCCACGGTGATGGCCGCCATCCGCGAGTATGGCGCCCGGTTGCTGCAGCAGGCCCAGCTGGGTGCGCAGGCCACCGCGATCGGGGTTGACGAGACCGCCTTCACGCGTGCCACTGCGCTCAAACCCACTGTGTTCGCCACCGACGTGGTGGATCTGCATACCGGTAAGCTCATCGATGTCATCGAGGGCCGAAGCCGAAAAGTATTGGCCGACTGGCTTTCTGATCAACCAGCACACTGGGCTGAGCGGATCGAAGTGGCGGCGCTGGATCCCTTCCGCGGCTACGCGCGGCCCTGTCGGCCGGACTGCCGCACGCGGTGCGCGTCTTGGACCCGTTTCATGTGGTGCGGCTCGGGTTCGCCTGCGTCGACGACGTGCGCCGCCGCGTGCAGCAAGACGTCTTGGGGCATCGCGGCCGCCGCGGGGACCCACTGTATGGCGCGGATGGCAGCGCTGTGAACGTAGCACTGGCCTGTGCCGATCCCGGGATCGACACGTCGAGTCTGCTCGATGACTACGCGGGGTTCCTCGACACGCTCGCGCGAAGCGAGCAGGCCAAGCACATCCGCTGCCGACAGGCGGCGGTGTTCATGGAGCGGGCCGGCGATCTGGACGCCTGGATGCGCCGCACCACCATTGAGCCGGTCCCGCAGATCCGCCGCCTCGAGGTGTGGCCGTTCCTGTCGTGGTGTTTCGCCACCGGCCATGTCGTGCCCGATCTGGAACTGATCGCCGCGAAGGGCAAGGGCGCTCACTTCAGCCTGTGGGCGGCCATGCACCCGAGCGATCTGGACGAGTTACGTTCGGCGGCAGCGTCGTTCGGCTGGACGCCGATCTGACGGGACCGGATCGTGGCCAACGCCTACCAGTTGCTTGGGCTGACCCGCGGAACCGGCCTGCACGCGATCACCCCTGTCGATCTCGACGCTGTCGACAGCGACATCGCCGCTTCGATGCTGCTGGCACCGATCACCAAGACGCACCTGACGGCGCAGAACCACTCGCTTCGCGCGCTGTGCTATCAGCTGGGGATCATCGACGACCCCCCGGTGCACCCGAACGTGCGACCGTGCACCCCCGCGCAACGGGCGGCCGGTCTGCCGCAACCCCGTATCCGCGAGGTGATCGCGCACTACCTGTCCACCGTCGACACCGTGCTGCGACCCAAGACGGTCGCCGCCCGCGCGGAGACACTGCACACGATGCGTACTGGTGTGACGAGGAACCGAAACGCCGATGAGCCGTCGTTATCTACCCCTCACGGGGCACGCTATTCGCTTCATGACCCGTGCTGAGCTGCAACTATCCCAGTCGATCGCCTCTGTGCGTTAATCAGGCATGTTCGGCACGTGGTACACGCGATTGTCGGAGCGCCAGCAGTGATCGCGAACGACCATAACGCCGTTTGCTGCTGGTGAGCTGCCGCTATTGTTGGGCCGATCGGGACTAGTCGTAGCCCGGGATGGGTGGTGCTGGCATGACGGCCGCGTTGGCGTGCATGACCTGCGGCGCTGACTTGCGGTCGAGCGCGAAGTTTTGCGATGAGTGTGGGTCGCCGATGGCGGTGGCGGGCACGCCGGCGGAGTACAAGCAGGTGACGGTGCTGTTCGCCGACGTGGCGCGTTCGATGGATATCGCCGCGGCGGTCGGGGTGGAGCGGTTGCGCGAGATCATGACCGAGCTGGTCACCCGCTCGGCGGCGGTGGTGCGGCGCTATGGCGGCACGGTGGACAAGTTCACCGGCGACGGCATCATGGCGCTCTTCGGCGCGCCGGCGGCGTTGGAGGATCACGCGCTGCGCGCCTGTGTGGCGGCGCTGGGTATTCAGGATGAGGCCACGCGGCTGGCCGGTGAGGTGGATCGCCGTGACGGTGTGGAGCTGCGGCTGCGGGTGGGTCTGAATTCCGGGCAGGTGATTGCCGGGGAGATCGGTTCGGGTGCGTTGGGTTACACCGCGATCGGTGAGCAGGTGGGGATGGCGCAGCGGATGGAATCGGTGGCACCGCCCGGCGCGGTGATGCTCAGCGCATCCACCGCACGGCTAGTCGAGGGCGCGGCGGTGCTCGATGACCCCGAGCTTGTCCACATCAAAGGCGCCGATCACCCGGTGGGCGCCCGGCGGTTGTTGGGCGTGTCGGAACCCCGTCGCGCCCTGGTGCGTGCGGAGTCGAATCTGGTGGGTCGGCGTTGGGAGATGGCCGCCGTCGAGGGCCTGCTGCAGCGCGCCATCGACGGCCACGGCGCGGTGGTGGGCGTGGTGGGGTCAGCGGGCATCGGCAAGAGCCGTCTGGCGCGCGAGGCCGCGGCGATGGCAGCCGCCCGCGGTGTGGACGTG
>DASPOT010000323.1:0-2905 GCA_035625875.1 Mycobacterium sp.
TTCCGCTGCTCGCTCGTGCCGGCCCAGGACCGGCCACTTGTCTTGCACTACCGCGCTGCCGCCCAACCCATCTCCTTAGTTCGTGGCCCTTGCCATGGGCACATGATCTTTGACCCACGGTGAGATTCCACGTAACTAATAGCGCGTGGTTGATCGTTGAGGGCGCGTAACCCTCCGGCAGCGTCGCCTTTCCGGTACGCAGGTTAACGGTGCCCGGCTGCACTCCTGAGGAGCGCCGTCGCTGCGGGTTACGAGCCGTGCGCAGCCACCCAACAAGCACCGTCACTTCACCGGTTGTTGCCCGCTCCCAACTCGTCTCCAGAACAGCCAAGAGCCGCCACCAGCGCAACAGGTCATGTGCATAGGACCTGCATGTCAGCCGGCTCGCGTCGCCGAGGGCGAGATCCCGCAGGTACTTGCTGATCGGCTCGACCTCGACCCCGTGGTCGTCGATTACGAGGTAGGGCAGGGACGGACGATCCCCGGCCCTCACTTCCCCAGTGCGAGGCAAATCGATACGGCCCTCCGATAGGGCCGCGCGTACGTCCTGCAACGGCTGCTCTCCTCTCCTGCGGCCCCTGTGCGGGGCGGGACAGAAGTGCAGTCAACAGGAAGAAGATGATCGAGTTCGCGCGGTTCCACGACTCGATCACGTTCAGGCCGTCGTTGATCTCGCGTTGCAACCCGCGTGAGCGTAGGTAGCGGGCCAAAAACGCCGTCTTCTGCGCTCGGCCCAGTTCGATTATCGCCTGATAGGTCGGGTGGGCGGCGTTGGCCTTCATGAACCGTCGCAGGATCGCTTCCGTCGACGCGGTACCGGTGCGGATCGCGGTGGCGTACTTGAGCATCTGGTCGTACTGCTCGGCGATTTTCGTCCAGTTGATCGGTCTGGTCATCGTCGGTTTCAGTCGCGGCCACAGGTCCGGTTCGCCGGCCGCGGGCCGGTAGAGCTTGACCTTGTTGATGCGTTTGATTCGCGGCAGCAGATCGAATCCGAGCAGTTTGGTGATGCCGAACCCGATCTCCGACTGGCCATGCGTGTCAACGTAATTGGCTTCAACTGCCATTTCGGTGCCGTGGTGGATGGCGCCGTCGACCATGGCGTGCACCTCGGAGGCGGAGCAGTTGAGCAGCTGGGAATGGATCACCACCGAGCCCTTCTCCACGCTCCAGTAGATGAGCACGCCGCGGCGTCCGTAGCGGGAGTGGAACTCGGTGAAGATGTTCTGATCGAACGCGCCGAAATGCATCGAATCCGACGCGATCGCGGTCGACGACTCGCCCCAGATCGCGGTACGGCGGGCGGTGAAGGTGGCGTTGGCGATCTCGATCGCGATCCGCCGCGCCGCTTCGGCGTTCAGATAGCGGCGTCGCGCGTAGCGGATCTCGTCTTCACCGTGTCCGTGCGCGCCACCCGCGACCGCGCGGATGCCGGTGTTGGTGCCGTAGGCATAGATCGCCAGCAGGAGGCGTTCGGCCAGCACGCTCTCCGGCAGGCTGCCACGGTCGGCGACCGAGGTCACCGCACGCAGGCAGCCGGTGCGCAGCACTGCTTCCTTGAGGATATCGATCAACGGGACCACACCCCAGCGGGTCCGAATCTGGTTCTTCAGCTTGCGCAGGTTGCGGGGCTCGGTGACCGGCGGCAACGGTGCCAGCTTGATCGCGCCCTGGCGGCGCTCGGCGATCTCCAGCCAGCCGCATTCGGGCAGCGCGGTGTGCAAGGCCTCCAGCTCGGTGCGCATCTGCTCCCGCAGCTCGTCGATGAACTCGGTCGGATCCAGCGGCTTGCGCAGCGCCCCGTAGTGCTCGATTCGGCGTTCCTCGAAGTCGATCGGCAGATCCTCGGCCGGGTTGCGCCACTTCTCGGCGCTGACCACCCAAATCTCCTTGCACCGCAACTGATCCCGCAACGCCTGAAACGTGCAGATCTCATAGACCATCCGCACCACGCGCCGATGCCCGCGCTTGTCGGTTTGATACACCAGCTCCACCCAGTCGCCGGACAAACCCTTGTGCACCGGGACCGGTTCATCAAGCGGGTAGTAGCGCAGGTTCGCGCCGGCATAGCGGCCGATCAGCGCGACCGCGTCGAGCACCCGCCGGTGCACGGTGTTGTTGGAGCGGAACTCCAGCACCGACAGCAGTTTGATCAGCCCGGCCCGGTAGTGGTTGGTGTAGGACGAGCGCAACGTGGCCTTCACCGTGCGCTGATACGTCGGCCCCGACGACTTGAACTCGGTCACCAAATCCCGCAGCACCGCCTGCGGCGCTACCGGATACACCGTGTCGCGCACCGGCTTGTCCCCGGCGTCCACCCTGGCCTCGGCGACACGGAAGAGCAAGTTCTTCTTGCCGGTGACCCGCTTGAACTCGCGGATCAACTCGTTGGTCACCCGCACCTCGGCGCGGGCGTTGATCCGGTGCACCGTCGAGCACAGCAGCTCCACCAGGGTGTCGGTGATCTCCCGGCACCGGCAGAACAACAGCGCCGCCAGCAAAGCGAGCTTCACCCGCGGCGGATGCTCGCGCAGATGACTCGGTGATTCGACGGCTGCCCGGCCGCGCCAGCTGGTCACGATCTTCGGCGCGACGTCAGCGAACACCTCACCCGGAACGCCGACCGCGCGCACCGCCTCCAGCTTGGCGATCTCGGCCAGCATCGTGTTCAAACTGACATTGCCCGGATCCGCGCGGATCGACGCCAAAACTGCGGCACCGTCCTCGAACTCGCCATCCTCATCACCGGCAGGCTCAATCAGCGCGACGAGATTTGCGCACACCGATCCCGGCAGCCGGGACATCACCCGGGCAAACAACACATCCTCACCGCGGCTCAGCGCCGACCGCACGATCCGATCCACCCGACCGGCTGACGGTGGTTCCAGCCGCCGCCGGCGGCACT
>DASPOT010000324.1:0-7846 GCA_035625875.1 Mycobacterium sp.
CGCAGGGACGCGCAGCGCCCTTGACGCGTGGGCATGCCGGCCTGTACCAGCGCCCGCCACCGACCCGACCCCGCTACGCTCAACACGGACGAGCGATTCCGCTCGCGACGGGACGTGTTGCGACGACTGCCAGAATCCGCCGTCGGCTATGAGGTCCACCAGTGCCGCAGGCCGTTGGGGTAGGTGACGACGCCAGCTAGGAGGGTGTCGCTGCCGGCGCGGTGGATTGAGGCGCGTTGGTAGCCGAGGTCGTAGAGCTCTTGTGCGACGTCGGCCGGGGTGCCTCACGAAGATCGAGGAACTGTTCGGCGACGACCCGATCGTGTTCCTAGTCGACGGGCCGGTACGGGCTGAGTAGCCGACGCCCGCAGCCGACTCGAAACCAACTGCGAGGCACACGCAGGTCGCCGACCTCCTAGATCGGGCCATCAACGTTGACTTGGGGAAGCGGCGAAAAATACCGTCTGAATTGGGCTGACGTGGGGCGGACGGGGCTCGAACCCGCGACCAATGGATTTCCAAAAGGCGGTTCTCGGACTTTCGCTATTTTCCTTTAGTGGGTCGTGGTTTTCGAGCTCGGCACTGCGGCCTTCAGGATTTGGCTGGCGCGCTGATCGACGTAGCGTGTTACCGCTTGCTGGCCAGCCCCGAACACCACGGCGATCAGGAACACCCCCGACCACGTGGTCGGAACTCCCACCACCACCGCATGGGTGCTGAGGATTGCGAGGCCGATGACCGCGACCAGCGGACCGAACGCCACCTTGAGCAACGCCTGCTGCAGCGGCAGGTTGAACGGACAGCGTCCGCCTCGCCGGGCTGGGCCAGCGAGAAGTTCCGACACCACACTGTGGGCACGGTCGACGAACAGGTTCACGGCCGCGGATTCGGTTCCGGCGTTGACATCCAGCGACGGGACACGCCATAACTGTTCGTCGCTGACCCCCACTCCTTCGCGGCTGGTCGCCAGAATCGTGACGGTCGCCGAGGCGGCCAGGATGGCCTCGACCAGATCCGCGACACTGTCGATAACGTGCTCGCAGTTGTCGAACACCAGCAGCCGCGACCGGCCCTCCAACGCGGCCGCGACACTGTCAGCCACGCTCTTCCCGGGCTGTTGGATGATGCCCAACACCGCGGCGACCGCGTCGGGCACGGCCGCCGGATCGGTGACCGCAGCTAAGTCGAAAAACCAGACCCCGTCGGGGAATTCATCGGCCAGCCGCGCCGCGACCTCCAGCGCCAGGCGCGTCTTGCCGACCCCGCCCACCCCGGTCAACGTCACCAGCCGATGAGCCTTCACCGCGGCTTGCACCTCGGCGACCTCGGACTCGCGCCCAATGAAGCTGGTGGTCGCAGCCTGCAGGTTCCCCGGACTGGCATCCAGCGCCCGCAACGGCGGAAAGTCCGTGCGTAGGCCCGCCGCTCGGACCTGGAACAGCCCGACCGCGGTGGGCAGATCCCGCAACCGGCGCGGCCCCAAATCGATGAGGTCCACCCCGCTGAGCAGACCCGCCGTCGACTCGGCCAGCAGGATCTGACCGCCATGTCCAGCGGCCATCACTTGTGCGGCTCGATTGAGCACCGTTCCGAAGTAGTCCCCGCCTCGCAGCTCGGCCTCGCCGGTTGCCAATCCCATTCGGACCGGCAACTGCAACTCCCGTTGCGCGTCGATCGCGGCGTTCACGGCGGACATCGGCGACGCGAAGGCCGCCACGAAACCGTCGCCCGTGTGGCTGAACAAGAACCCGTCATACGCCTCGATCGCCGTGCGCAACACCTTGTCATGGACGACGAGCGCCGCCCGCATCGCTTGCGCGTCGGCTTCCCACCGACGAGTCGAACCCTCAACATCGGTGAACAAAAACGTCACCAGCCCCGAAGGGGCAGCCGCCGCAGCAGCGGACACCCCAGCAGAATGTCACAACAAACCCGCTCCTACCTGCCACATCGGCGGAATCCGACCCAGACCCCCGGCCCCGAGGCGCGGCGGGGCGCGCTACCCGTTGGCCGGATCGCAGCGGCGATATGGATCTACGTTTGTCTCACCAGCGGTGACACGATAGAGACGTGGAACGACAGTGGGCTGGCCGCGTGACATGGCGGCGGCGACCGTGGTGTGCGGGTCGTGCGGTACGGAGCTGCCGCCGAACTCGAAGTTCTGTAACGAGTGCGGTGCGCCGGTTGCGATTGCCACAACACCGGCCGAGTACAGGCAAGTCACGGTGCTGTTCGCCGATGTGGTGCGCTCGATGGACATCGCGGCCGCCGTGGATATGGAGCGGTTGCGCGACATCCAACGAACTCACGAAAGCCTCGAGCTACCGCGAATGGAGACGACGAGGCGGTCAGGCTCAACAACAACCCACATTAGGAAGGACCTGTAATGCAAGCCATCACTGTTTCAGATCGTGAGGCCGGTGTCGCTGGCCTGTCGCTGACAGACCTGCCCCACCCCGAGGCGGCCTCGAACGATGTCGTCGTGCGGGTCCACGCCGCGGGTTTCATACCCACGGAGCTTGACTGGCCGGACACCTGGACCGACCGCGCGGGCCGTGACCGCACACCGAGCGTGCCCGGCCACGATCTGTCCGGGGTCGTGGTTGAGTTGGGTTACGGCACAACCGGATTGAGCGTGGGGCAGCGGGTGTTCGGGCTCGCCGACTGGGCCCGCAACGGCTCGCTCGCGGAGTACACCGCGGTGGAAGCCCGTAACCTCGCACCGCTGCCAATCGACATCGACCACACTGTGGCCGCGGCACTGCCGATCTCCGGATTGACCGCCTGGCAGGGCCTGTTCGACCACGGCCGCCTCACCGCTGGACAAACGGTCCTGATCCACGGTGTCGCGGGTGCGGTCGGGTCGATCGCGGTGCAGCTCGCTCGTGAGGTCGGCGCGCGCGTCATCGGCACCGGCCGGACCGCAGATCGAGACCGGGCGGCCGCGCTCGGCGTCCATACCTTCCTCGACCTGGATACCGAAAAGCTGGAGGACGCAGGGGAAGTCGACGTGGTATTTGACGTGATCGGCGGAGACATTCTCGCCCGCTCGGCCGCACTGGTGCGCGCCGGCGGAACGCTTGTCACCGTCGCCGAGCCGCCGGAGACCCGGCCGCGCGACGGGCGGGCTGTTTTCTTCGTTGTCGAACCCGATCGCGCCCGGCTCGCCGACCTCGCCGCGCGAGTACGGGATGGACGCCTCAAGCCGGTGGTGGGCGCCGTGTTGCCACTCGCTGAAGCCGTCGCCGCATTTGCTCCCGACAAACGCATCCCTGGCAAGACGATCCTGCGCGTAGCACAAGACTGAAAAGGAGCCTCCCGTGATTGTAATGCGTGTACGCGGGCTTCCACTCGTTTCCTGGTGCGCTACTGGGAGGCGACGTGCCTGCCGCGCCGATCCGGCGAACCTGGTGGCGCACATCAGGACTTGGGGTCATCCCAATCGTGCGATCACATCAGCTAGTCGTCAAGACATCCCAAGGGAAGGCAGCCATAAAATGGCCCTAAAAATGCCACTCGCCGCACTGACAGTTGCGGTGATGCTCGCGCCTGCGGCCCACGCCGAGCCGACGCCACAGAATTCGGATCAAAACCCGGTTGTCCGCCCAGTTTTCAATCAACCTACGAATGTTCCGGGCAAATCACTTGAAGCAGTGACCGTCAGCTATCCGCCCGGAGCTAAAAGCGGAGCTCACCACCACGCGAAATCGGCGTTCATCATGGCCTACGTGATCTCCGGAGCGATCCGCAGCCAAGTCGAAGGTGAGCCTGCACGCGTCTATCACGCCGGTGAGACGTGGAGTGAAGCCCCCGGCGCGCACCACACGGTCAGTGAAAATGCCAGCGCCACCGAACCCGCTGAATTACTCGCAGTCTTCCTGGTCGATACCGGAGACGGCCCGCTCACCACGGACGACACCGGCGAAAAATGAGCCGCCGTGTTAGCGATGCAAGATGTTCGCACCGTTCGGCACCACAATTTGAAGACATTATCTATGTCCGCAATACGACACAGCAGGAGGAGCCATGCACACGCCAAGCGCTATCCGGGTTGTCCGGATCGCACTACGCTTGTCGCTCGCGGCGGCCTTTCTGTCCGCTGTTGCCGACCGATTCGGTTGGTGGGAGCCGTTTGGGCAGGGTAGGTGGGGGAGCATGGGTGCCTTCGCCGACTATGCCCACCAGCTTGTTCCGTTTGCTTCTGGATGGTTATTGACCGTCATTGTGTGGGCTGCCACCGCCACCGAAGCGACCCTGGGAGTCTTGCTCCTGACCGGCTGGCGGCCAAAACTCGTTGGCGCGGCGACCTGTTTGGTGCTCATAGTATTTGGAACCGCGATGGCTGTATCCCTCGGTATGGAATCACCGCTTAGTTACAGTGTCTTCTCCGCAGCAAGCGCAGCCGCGGCCTACGCGATACTTGGCACAATATCGCCGCCACACACCACTGACACCACACACCAGTCAAACGCAACTCTGAAAGGTTCATCATGAAGATCGTGGTCATTGGCGGTCGTGGGCTTATCGGCTCGAAAGTAGCGACTAAGCTCAGCGCGCAGGGACACGACGTGATCACCGCCTCACGCCGATCAGGTGTCGATTCGCTCACCGGTGAAGGTCTCGCCGATGCCGTCGCCGGCGCGGATGTCCTGGTGGACGTCGCCGATTCACCATTGTTCGACGATGAATCTGTGATGCACTTCTTCACAACCACGACCACGAATCTTCTCTCTGCTGAACAGGAAGCGGGAGTCAAACACCATGTCGCGTTGTCCGTAGTGGGCGCGCAGATCATGCCAGATAGCGGTTACAACACCGCGAAAGCAGCTCAGGAAAACCTGATCAAGGATTCGGGCCGGCCTTATTCGATCGTGCGAGCCACTCCGTTCTACGAATTCGCGGTTGGCTTGGCCGATTCCGCGACGGACGGAGACATTGTCAGATTGCCGCACGCGTTGTTCCGTCCTATCGCCGCCGACGATGTCGCCACCGCCGTGGCCCGCGCGGCTGTCGGGCGCCCTATCAACGGAGTAATGGAGATCGCTGGACCCGAAGCAATGGGGATGGACGACTTTGTCCGCACGGGCCTTGCCGCCAATGGTGATCAACGTCGGGTCGTCACTGACGTCCAGGCGCCATACTTCGGTGCGGTGATCGACGATCACACCCTCGCACCCGACGAGAACGCCACCATCTTCACTACTCGATACTCCGACTGGATCGACGCATACTCCAGCCGCCGCATTTAGGAAATTGAAGGGGACCTCGAGTGATTCCAATCCCTAGCGGGGCTGCACGGTGTTGTGGATCACGACGTCTTCGATTGGGTCCTGGAAGTCCTTGGAGGAGAAGGATTCATAGCTACGCTGGCCCGTCGGCTGACCAGATTCGACTGGTCAACGGTCGAGCACGATGTGCTAAAGGTGCTGTACGAATCGGTCATTTCCGCATCAACGCGAAAGGCGCTGGGAGAGTATTACACGCCAGACTGGCTGGCCAATGCCATGCATGGCCGAGTTACCAATCGTCAACGTGTACTTGGCGCGTGAGATGGCCAGGCGGGGAGACCGCGATGACGCCATACCGCTGATGCGCGCCGCCCTCGACCATCTGTTCCGCGAGGGACAGCTGCTGGTCTGGGGCACTCCCGCGACGGGGGTTCTGGTGCAGACACTGCTCGACCGCGCGGCCGACGGTGACGTGGCCGAAGCCGAGGCCGCGATCGAGCGGTTAGCGGCCGCGCCAGCCGATGAGGGTCTGGTGATACGCGACATCTGGCTGCTGCGACTGCGGGCTCTCCTGGCGGGGGCGCGCGGCGATGCCGCGGCTTACACGGACTTCCGAGATCGCTACCGCGACATGGCGAAAACGCTTGGCTTCGAGGGGCATATCGCCTGGGCCGAAGCGATGCCATGACGGCGGCCGTTCTGTACCCCTAGTTGATTCCTGGCTTCGACCCGCTCTGGCGCAGCGGATGCACGCTAATGGTGAGTCGGCGAGCACGATTGCCACGACGCTGGGAGTGAGTCGTACCACGGTCTATCGCGTTCTCACGCGAAGCCAGAAGAAACTTTGTGAGTGCCGGCGGGTTACCGCCGAACGCGACGAGCAAGACTGGTCGAGTGCGGTCGCACGGCGGCGGTGAGCCGAAAAGCCAATCCCACCAACGCATCACCCTTGCCCATCTGGCCGCGATAAGGCACGCGGAGGGCACGCGGCGACCGTTTTAGGGCGCTGACCTGCGATAACGGGCGCAAACCGGCAGGAATCACCTGCCGGGGGCCGCGCCCGGTAGGCTCCAGCCACACCGTCCCAATACCGTGGGAAGGCTTCGTTACGATCACGCGGGTCGGATCGGCCTTCGCCGTGGCAGATGGTTGATTGGCGAGGGAGTGGCGCGAGGAGGTAGAGCCAGTCAGCGCTTGGCCTAGCGCATGGTTTCTCGTCTGCTGGTGAACTGTTTGACGACCAGTTGGAGACGTTCCGAGTCGTAGCCAGGGCGTAGTCGGCCGGTACGGCTGAGGGTGGCCAGTCCGTGCAGTGCGGCCCAATACACCTCGGTGAGCGCATCCGCATCCTGTTCGTCAGCGACGAGGCCGACTGCTTGGTGCAGCTCGGCGAAGGCCGCCGTCAGCTGAGGCGGCGTGTCTTGGGCGGCGAAGCGCAAGGTGGTCGCGCGGGTGAACATCGCGTCGTAAACCGCCGGGTTGTCGCGGGCGAAGTCGAGATAGGCGTGTGCAATCCGGGTCAGGGCGTCGCTGGCCGCGCCGGCGCTGGAGCGGGCGGCCCGAATCACCTCGGCGAGCTCGCCGAATCCGTCGATGGCGACGGCCTCAGCGATTTGTTCCATGCCGGTGAAGTGTTTGTACAACACAGGCTGGCTGTACTCGATCTCGGTGGACAGCCGACGGGTGGTGACGGCATCCCAGCCTTCGGCCTCGGCCAACTTGCGGGCCGTGGTGATGATCAGCCGCCGCCGGGCGCCTCGCTGGCGTTCGCGCCGATCCTCAATGGCCATACCTTATGATAGCACCGATAGAAAAACTAGCATTGCTATTGACAGGTTCTGACCCGGGCGTTAGCGTTGCTAGCAGTTACGACTGAAAGGAGCTACGACATGACTTTCGACCTCGCCCGTATCGCCGCACTGATCGCGGTGCTGGGTACCGCGGTGGTCTACGGCACCGACGTGTTTTGCGCGATCGTGCTGCGGCCGGCCCTGACGTCGGTCGACGACGATGCCCTGGTCGCGGTGACGGGAAGCGTGCATCGCTACGGCGACCGGCGCATGCCGGTGCCCTGGGTGCTCGGGTTTTTCGCCGCCGCGGTAAGCGGGGTGTTGGCCGGTGTCACCGCACACTGGACTCAAGCGATCGCGGCGGGCGCCGCCCTGGTCCTGCTGTTGGTCTGGCTTGTGCTCTACACACGGGTGAGCGCACCCATCAATCGACAGCTGACTGCGGCCGCCGACGCCGGCCAGACGCTACCGAACGGGCGTGCGCTGCAAGCAAAGTGGGACTCAATCATCGGCGCTCGCGCGATGCTGCAAGGTCTGGCAGTGGCCGCCCTATGCGTGGTGCTGATGATCTGACACGCCCACGCCCACAGTCCAACCAGCCGACATCAACTGAAGGAGCATTCGATGTTTCAGCTCAGGATCTACACGCTGCGATCGCCGGAAGCTCTGCAGCAGTATGCGATGGTTCACTGGGCCCGCCACCTGGCAACCTTCACGACATTCGGGGTCACCACCCACGGTGTGTGGACCGAGCGAAGCGGCGGCGCGAATCGACTCGTCGCGCTGATCGGCTACCCACCGGGCGCCGACCCCGAACAACTCACCCGG
>DASPOT010000325.1:0-5298 GCA_035625875.1 Mycobacterium sp.
TACGGCTGGCACATGCGCGCCGGCGCGTGGTCAGCCAACCGCGATGTCGGCGCTGCCCGCGTCAGCTGGGAGCGCGCCTGCCGCATCGCCGACCGACTACCCGACGACGACCCCGACCAGCTGTCGATGCGCATCGCCCCCCGCACCATGCTGTGTGCCACCGACAACTGGCAAATCCGAGCATTCGACGAAAGCCGGGGGCGCTTCGCGGAGCTGCAGGAATTGTGCAGCGCGGCCGGGGACAAGGTCTCGCTGGCCACCGGCATGAGCGGGCTGGTAACCGAACTCCTCTACTCCGGCCGTTCGCGTGAGGGCTCGCGGGTGGCATCCGAACAGACGGCGCTGCTCGAGTCGATCGGCGATCCCACCTTGACCATGGGATTGGCGTTCGTAGCTTTGGCCACCTGGTTCGATGCCGGTGAAATCGGCGAGATCGTGCGGTGGTCACAGACCGTCATCGACCTGGCCGAGGGCGATCCCGCCAAGGGCGCCGGCTTCGGTGGGATCAGATCGCCGCTGGCGGTCGGGGTGGCATTTCGCGGCGTCGCTCGGTGGTGGCTGGGCCGTCCCGGGTGGCGGCAGGACCTGCACGACGCCGTCGCGATGGCCCGAAACACCGACCCGGCAACCCTCTCCCTGATCGTCAACTGGACCTACTGCGTAGCCATACGCTACGGGGTGCTTCGGGCCGATGACTCCGCGCGGTGCGCCATCGAGGAGGTGGTGCAGACCGCCCAAATTGCCGGCAGCGACATCGTACTGAGCTTCGCCGGGTATACGTTGGGCGGCGTGCTGCTGCAGCGGGACGCGGCGGCCGACCATCAACGCGGGCTCGAGCTGATGGTGCAGGCCCGCGAGTGGGCGCGCGAGCGTATTCCCTACCTGGTCCCGGCCACCGAGGTGTTTGCCACCCAGGAGAGGGCCAGGCGCGGCGACCGCGATGCTGCCATTCCGGTGATGCGCAAAGCTGTCGACGAGCTACACGAGGCAGGACGGATCGGGTTTGGCGTCTGGGGTGCCGGCGTTCTGGTGGAGACGCTGTTGGAGCGTGGCGCCGAGGGCGATCTGGCCGAAGCTCACGAGGCGATCGACTGGTTGGCGAACCTGGGGGCCGATCAAGATTCGGCGATGCGCGAGATCACGCTGCTGCGGCTGCGCGCGCTGCTGGCCCGGGCCCGCGGCGACGATGTTGCCTACCGAGACTTGGTGAGTCGCTATCGCGCGATGGCGAAATCGCTTGGCTTCGAAGGACACATCGCCTGGGCCGAGGCGATGCCATGACGGCGACCGGGTTGGCGGCCAAAAGTCCCACGAGCAGGAGCGGTTGGTCTTGTGGCAACGGTCGGGCTGAGCCTGCGGGGTGACTTACCCTAGCCCTCCGTTGTGAGTTTATTGACGTTCGCTATGAACTGACGCCTTTGCTCCCTTGCACTAGTGTTGCTGTGCGCCCCACGTCAGCAGCGCCCTGTCGAGCTAGCCGAAGGGGCATAATCAGGGATTCCGGTCGTGGCAGCGCGAGCATTCGACTCCTTGCTCGGCGGGAATCCTTGTGGGTATGCAGGTTTCGCCGTAGGACGCGGTGTGTGAAGTAAGGCACGGAACGGCGCTGGTGCCCACCAGTTCGCGCTACCCAGTAGCCTCATCGCCGCGGGCAACAGCACTGCGCGGATTAGGGTGGCATCAACCAGGATTGCCAACGTTAGCCCAACGCCGGACGCCTTTATGAACGACACCTGGGACGCGGCCATCGCGAGGCACACGATCGACATGATGAGTGCGGCCGCTGTGACGATGGGGCCGACACGTTGCAGCCCGTACATCACCGCGGCGTTGGTGTCGCCGTGGGCGCGATATTCCTCGGTGATTCGCGACAGCAGGAACACCTCGTAATCCATCGACAGACCGAACGTTAGACAGAACATGACCACCGGCATCGGTGCGGCGAGGGTCCCGATCGCGGTGAAGTCGCCGACCAACCACTTCAGGTGGCCCTCCTGAAATATGAACACCATGGCGCCAAGCGTCGCCGACAGGCTGATCAGGTTGAGTATCAGCGCTTTAAGCGGTAGCACGACGCTGCCCGTGAGGGCGAACAGCAGTGCAAACATGGTGAGCGCGATCACCGTGGCGGCCAGCGGAATACGTGCGACCAAGGCGTCCTTGGTGTCCACGTTTTCGGCGGTGAGTCCGCCAACCAGGACAGCTGCGGGTGCTGGGGTATGACGGATCTGCTCGAGCAGCCGATCCGCGTCTTCGCTGTAGGGATCCACATCGGGGAGCACGGTCAGGTGTGCGCCGCTGGCAAGGGGCGCCGGCATTCCCGCGATTCGTCGGCCTTCCGCATAACTCGCCGAAGGTGTGGTGACTGTTACCACATGCGGATGCCGCGATAGTACCGCGGCATATTCGTCGAGCCGATCCGGCGCCACCGCGCCGTCGAGAACCACGTCCATGGCCGCGGTGGGCTGGGCCGGGAATTCGTTGCGGATCGTGTCTCCCACTCGCCGGCTTCCCACCGTCGTCGGCATTGCGCGGTCATCGGGAAAGCCGATGTGGATTCCGGCGAATGGCATAGCCAAGATCGAGACGAGGATCAGGACGGCGCCGGCAAACAGCACCGGCCGTCGCATCACCAGTCGCGCGCTGCGGAACCACAACCCGTTCTCGACTGCCAGTGTGCCAGCTTGGGCTGGTCGCCGGATGAGACGTCGAATCGCACGGCGAACGTCCAGCGACTCGACCCGTGCGCCAAGGATACTCAGCACGGCCGGCAGCACCACGACGGCACAGAGAGCGGCGAGCGTGACGACACCGATGCACGCGTAGGCGGTTGAGCGCAGGAACATAATCGGGAAGGCGAGCATAGCCAACATCGACAGCGCGACGGTTGCCGCCGAGAACAGCACGGTGCGCCCAGCGGTTCTCACGCAGGTGACGATGGCGGATTCGAGGTCGCGCCGGGCGGCGCGCTCTTCGCGGAACCTGGTCACGATGAACAAGCTGTAGTCGAACCCAAGGCCCAAGCCCAGCACCGTCGTCAAACTCAGCGCATAGTTCGACACCGAGGTGAAGTGTGTCAGCGCGGTCAGCAGACCAAGCGTGCCGACGATCGAGAAGATTCCGATGATGAGGGGCAGCCCGGCCGCGACAAGACTTCCGAACACCAACAACAGAAGCAGGAGGATCACCGGCATAGCGAGCGCTTCACTCAGGGAGAGGTCGTCTTTGATTTTTTTGGTGACGTCCAGATAGCTCATCGACTCGCCACCCATCTTGAGATTCAAAGGGTCGCTGTGGGTATCGCGGAAGGTCTCGATAAGGTGCTTTGCGACCTTATTGACATCAAGCTCATCTCCCTTGATGTGGGCCAGGATCAGCGCCCGGGAGCCGTCACGGCTGCGCAACAACTCCGACGTACCGGGACCCCAGTACGACATCACAGCATCGACACCAGGAGTGGCGGCGAGCTCGTGGGTGATCGACCGCCCGGCGGCGACGGAATCCGGATCGTCGACGGATCGGCCGCGGGTGTCGGTCGCCAGAATCACGAGGTTCGGCTTGCCGGCGTGGAATCGCTGCGACAGCAGCGCTGCGGCATGTTTTGATTCGGACGAGGCACTCCAGAATCCACCGCCGGAGAGTCTGTCGGCCACCTGAGCGCCATACGCCAACGCGGTGATCAGCAACAGGAGGGCCACCGCGACAACGGTTTTGGGTCGCGAGACGGCCAGCCGCGCGATCTTGTCCAACATCAGTGCCTCCTGCCAGGTCGGCGTTGCATACTTGTGCCGGAATCGGATGTGTGTGCTTGCCCCGACATCGTCAGCACACCTGCAGGGTCGGGACCACTGCGATTCCTGGCCAGGGAATACGAAGACCGTCCGGAGTTCATGGCTTCCGCTAGCCCCGTGCCCAGCAGGCCACTACGCGGTGTACGTCCTCATCCGAACCCCTGACCTGCTGAATGACACGCAGCCTCAGGTCGTAGTGCGTAGCGACCCAGCCGATGCCGCGTTCGCAGTCGACACGCAGCAGAGTGCCGTCCCTGGCCCAGGCGTGGCCGGTCGCATGTAGAGCGATCCTCGTTAGCACGCCGCCGCGACAGGCGAATTTTGCGGTACTCATGGTCGTTCCTTTATCTGTGTCCTCGCGTAGCGGTAGCCAACAGTGTCCGGGCGTCGCGCTCCGCGATAGGAATCGTCACTCAAGCGCGGTGCGACGAGCGCAGTAGCGCGCTACTGCAATCCGCCCGGTTTCGACGCGGTACTGCCGGGTCGCGGTCTTGGGCTCCGGATTATTCCCCGCCCAGACGAAAGGGGTGTGAGGTCGTCCGCAATTAGACAGATGGGCGGCGCCGATACTTCCGACCCCGCGACCTCAACGTGCTGGGCTTGGCTGCCTCACTGCCACTTGTGGTAGCGATCGTCTGTTGCGTTTTGCGCCGCAATAAGTTTCGCTTCGGCCATGCGGTACAGGCCATCCAGGGCAGCCTGTTCGACGTTGACGTACTGACAGATCACGTCGGCGGAGATGCCTGCGTCGCGCAGCCTCAATGCCAGCGAATACGGTAACGGCAGCCGACGTAGCGCCCGCTCGCGTTGGCTGAGTTCATGGGTCACACAAGCAGCATGCAGATGTTTTCGTGAAGCCGACTCAGTATGGCGACACTGCAATCATCACCGGCGCCAAGCGCACACCGTTAGGGCCTTCACTGTGTTCGCGCCCTGGAGCGGGGCAGCAGGCCGGCGAGTTCGTCGCGGCTGCTGATTCCGGTCTTCAACTCCGCCCGATAGACGTGGCTTTCGACGGTGCGTACCGACAGTGTCAGTCGCTCGGCGACTTCGCGGCTGGACAACCCCTCACCGACGACGGTGACGTGGTCGAAGCGGACGCCGCAATCGAGCGGTTAGCGGCCGCGCCAGCCGAGGGAGGGTTTAGCTTGGCCCGACATCTGGCTGTTGAGAGCGCGCGCTCTGCTGCACGGGCTCACGGTGACGAGGCCCCCTATCGCGAATACCGGGATCGCTACCGCGATATGGCGAAAACGCTTGGCTTCGAAGGACATACCGCCTGGGTCGGAGCGATGATCGAGGATAGGGAATAGTCGGCAATTCTACGATTTCGCGGATGCCGCCAGCTCCTGTCGGCGGCAGCCTTACATCCGTGGTCAGCGTCCCTATCTCGGCGGCCGCATCGACCGCGATACTGGGTGTCCACCGATGTGGAAATATCCGCAGACGCTGATTATTGAAATGCTAACCAGACCGATTTCGCTACGGTTCTAATAAAAGCTTGAGT
>DASPOT010000326.1:0-3245 GCA_035625875.1 Mycobacterium sp.
CCGAGCGGGCGCCGCGCCCGCTTGAGCTGGGCTTGGGCTGCGGGCTGCCGCATGCCGACAGGGCGATCACACCGGCTGCCGATATCGAGATCCCGAGAAGGTGACGCCGGCCCACGGCGGGCAGTTGCTCTGTCACGGTCACGCCTTTTCTTCGCTGTGCCCATCATCGGATCGGTAGATCGCCAACAGGGGCGGCCGACGCAAGCCCACGTGGCGACCAGCTCGCGTCGAGGGAGAAGGCGCCGGCGCCGACAATGAGCAGAAACAGGCTGCCGCATAGTTGGGCCAGGTCGATGCGGGATTCGTGGATGAAGTCCCACCAGCCGCGTTCTGTGCGAAACAGGAGGGCGTGTCCCCATAAGATGGGCAGCTTGGTGATCAGTAGTGCGCCAAGCATGTCGATGATCATCGGCACCGCGGCCAACCTGGTGAGCAGTCCGGCGAGAATCAGCAAACCGCAGGCGATTTCGGCGACTCCGTCGAAGGGGGCGAAGAAGCCGGCTGCGGGGATGCCGGCCTTGTCGAAGCGGCCGGTGCCCAGCGCGTCGGGCCGCAGAAACTTCAATATCCCTTCACAGGCGAACACCAGGCCCACATATAATCGAATGAGTAACACCGCGGCCGGTGCGCGGGTCGTGTTCAGCCGGGTCAACCAGGAAATGTGTTGGGCCATAAGGATCGCCTTCCTCGCAATCAATCATGGTGTCTGTCACCGCGTCGCTGCATCGCGTATCGCTTAGTCGCTGCCTTCCCGCCGAGCGGATTCGGCACGCCGTCTTCGGACGACGCTCCACGTGCCGCGCAGCCCGTAGACCGTGATGCCAGCAGCCAGCACCGCGGCCCCCGAGATCACCGAGGACAGCGGCAGCGCGAACGCCAAAACCACGCATCCAATGACCCCGACCACCGGGATCGAACGAGCCGGGCGACCCTCGTCGGGGCGCAGCGTGAAGGCCGACGCGTTGGTAATCGCGTAATAGAGCAACACCCCGAAGGAGGAAAATCCGATCGCACTGCGCACGTCGGCGCTCGCCGCCAAGACCGTTACCACCAGGCCGATCATGAGTTCAGCGCGGTGCGGCACCTGGAATCTGGGATGCACTGCGGCTAACAGGTGCGGCAAGTGGCGGTCTCGCGCCATGGCCAGCGTGGTGCGCGACACCCCGAGAAGCAGCGCCAAGAGCGAACCCAGCGCCGCGACCGCCGCGCCGACCCCCACCACAGGCACCAGCCAGCCCACCCCGGCAGCCCGCACGGCCTCCGATAATGGGGCCGTCGCCTCGGCGAGCCGCTGCGGTCCCAGAACGGCCAGCGCCGCCACCGCGACGATGGCGTAGACGGCCAGGGTGATGCTCAGGTCGGCGGTGCTGAGTCGGCGCGCCAGCGCCGGGTGCCCGGTAGCTATTGCCCCTCCTGGTGGCCGAGGATCTCGCGGGCCAGTTCGGTAAGCGCGGCGCGCTCCTCGACCAGCGCCGCCCGCCCGAGCCTGGTGATCTCATAGACCCGGCGAGCGCGCCCGTCCACTACCTCTTGGCGGGAGGTCAACAGGCCCTCCTCCTGCATACGGTGCAGCATCGGATACAGCCTGCCCGGGGAGATCTTGTAGCCGTGGCCAGCCAGCTCCTCAGCCATCCACGCGCCGTGGACCGGTCCCACTTCCGCGTGGTGCAAGATGTGCAGCCGCACCGCACCCCGCAAAAACTGGCTCACCGGTGTGTCCTCGTCTCGTCGAATTCACGGCGCTTCAGCGCCGAGAGCCCAATCGGCGTGATTCCAAAGACCTGGCGAGCGCGTCCATCCACGACCTGCTGATCGGAACGCAACAGGCCCTCATCCTCCATGCGGTACAGCACGGGATACAACGTGGCAGGGGACATCTTGTAACCGTGGCGGGCCAGCTCGCCAGCCATCCACGCACCGTGGATCGGCGCTATCTTCGCGTGGTACAAGATGTGCAGCCGCACCCTATCCGGCGGGAACTGGCTCACCGGCTTGCACGTCCTTTTCGAAATCGAGAACGAATTCACAGCGTTCATCACCGTCGGTGCCGGTCAGCGGCGAGGCCGCAATGGTGACCACGACCCGGTAGCGGCCGGCTTCCTCGAATGCGACGTTGTCGCCGTAATGCAGTCCCGCCACCCCCTTGCGGGGCGAGCACCATCTCAAGCCCGGTGAGCACCGCGGCGCCGTTGCGGCTCACATCCGCGCGCACATCCAGATACGGCACCGGATGCCCGGAGTCGACGTCGTGAATATGCACATCCAGGTTGAACAGTCCCCGCGGGAAATTCGCCGGATCCGGCTCGCGCGCCACGTTCTTGCGAACCGCCCCTCGCGGCCCGCGAACACCGCCCCGCCACCGGTGTTGTCCGGATCGCGCCATTGGGCGGCGCAAACATTCGCGCGATCGGCCCCAGCGACACCGCCACCCGAAGCCGACCCACCTGCTGCTCGCCCGGCACCGCACGCACTCACACCACCACCTATTATCGATCTACGATATCGTCAAACGATATCACCACGAGTGAAACATGGCGTGAAAATATCGTGACCAGATATCGGATTGCGACATCGAGCATAGGCTTCGGATTCGACCAGACAACCTTCGATGTGATCCACGGGAGGCTTGGTGACCGATCTAGGGCGATGCGAGTTCCTCACACTCGACACCGCGGCCATGCTCGCAGGTTCTGGTGTCGGCGCCACCGCAGCGATCACCTTATGCACCCGTAGGCCGCCGGCACTACCGAGCGGCAGGGCGCACCAGACCCTGCGGATCGGCGCTGGCGGGGTCGAGTTGGCACCCGGGCGGGTGGTGCCAACCACCGCCTACATCGGGCAGTTTCCAGGTCCGCTGCTGCGGCTCACCGAAGGCAAGCAGGCGCTCATCGACGTCGACAACGACCCCAACATCCCCCAGCAGCTGCAATGGCACGGACAAACGATGGGCGCCGACGTCGATGGTGCCGCCGAGAAAAGCACCCCGTACATTCTCGCGCACGGCACGCGGCGGCTCTCATTTAAGCCCAGCCCCACGGGTTTTCGCTTCTACCACACCCATCCGACCCGCTGGCGCGCACGAACAGACGCACGATATCCCGAGGAAATATCGGAGGTCGATAGACCTCCCCTCCGCTTTGGATGGAGGTGATGTGATGGCGGCTGAGGGTGTGCTGTTCGCCTTCGAGGACGTCGTGGTCGAACGCGGAGGGGTGCGCGCCCTGGACGGGTTCACCGCGGTAGTG
>DASPOT010000327.1:0-19406 GCA_035625875.1 Mycobacterium sp.
TCTGGATCTTCGCGGCCAGTGCCGGGGCCACCTGCTCGAGCTTGTACCCGTCGGGCAGGTGCACCAGCATCGTGTACCCGCTGCTGCGTTCGACCAGGGTGCCGATCGCGGTTAGGTTGCGCTTGCCGATAATCAGGTCGCCCTCCCAGTGCCCGGGCACCGCCCGGTCGACGGCCTCCCCCGGCCGCTCGCTGATGTTGACCATGTTCGCCCGCTGACCGACCGTTACGTCGGCTCGCGTACCGGCCCGGCGAAGTCGCGTAGCCGACTACGCATGTGCGCGAGCAATCACCGCTGTACCGTTACACCATGCACTGGCACACGGCAACACCGCGGGACCCGGAAGGACGACATGATCAAGATACTGGGCGTCTCGTGGCCCGACCTACTGTGGCCGATGACGGTGAGCAAGGGCGAGGTGATCGCCGCGGCGAAAGCCAGCGCTCATGGCGCGCTGCGCCACTGGCGCGAGCGAAGGCAATTATGAGTCCGAGCAAGCTCGCCGGTCTGGTGCTTTGGTGGACGATGGGCGGGGTCCTCGTCTTGGGCGCGCTGGTGTTCATCCCGGCGTGGACGATCCACTATTGGCAGGCATGGGTTTTCATCGTTGTCTTCGTCGTATCCATGAATGCGGTCGGGATCTACGTCGCCCTCACCGACCCGGCGCTGGCGAAGCGACGCCAAAAGGCCGGGCCGATTAAGGAACAACGACCATCTCAACGCGTGATCGCCTTATTGCTCATCCTGAGCTTTACTGCGCTACCGGTGGTCTCTGCTCTGGATCACCGATTCAGGTGGTCGCACATACCGCCGATCGTGTCAGTTGTCGGTGATCTGCTCGTCGGGCTCGGGCTGTTTGTCGTGCTGCTGGTCTTTCGAGAGAATACTTACGGCGGCGCGACCGTCGAGGTTTTGGAAGGCCAGACCGTCATTTCGACCGGGCCGTATGCGATCGTACGCCACCCCATGTACGTCGGTGCCGTGGTCATGGCGGCGGGCGTACCGCTCGCACTCGGCTCATGGTGGGGTCTCCTGGCCGTTGTCGGTGTCATAGCGCTGCATGTTGGGCGAATCCTGGACGAGGAGACGCTGCTTTGCAGCGATCTCGCGGGCTACACCGAGTACACCCGACACGTGCGCTACCGGCTGGTGCCGTTTGCTTGGTAGATCAACAAAGTTGCGCGGCCACGGGTTTGGGGTCGTGGTCGCTGAAGGTGATGGCCACGTCATTCGTCGAACCGGTCAAGATATGCGAGAGGAATCCTCGAATCGCCCCGCGGGTCGATGCGATTTCTCGGCCGGACGTCGATTCAGTTTCACCCATTCGTAGAATACCTTTCCTTCGGGTGGACAGGTGCGTTTCAAGCGCCAAAGGCAAGGTATGAGCGCGCTGGCGGCCGGTAATGAGTACCGGACTATGCGGTCGTTCGGTCGTTCGACATGTTGATTCCAGCTTTGCGAGAACGTGTGCAACAAAAAACCCTAGGCGTGGCCCCCTAGTCAGGCGACTAGGGGTCCATCGGCAGCGTCGGGAGATGGAAAATTGACGACATGACGAGTGACGAGACAATACGGTGGATACGCCGGCTCAAACCGGTCGATGATCCGGCGGCGCGGCTGATCTGCTTCCACCACGCAGGCGGCTCAGCGAGTTCGTTTGCCCCGTTTGCCCGGACACTCGACAACTCGATCGAGGTCCTGGCCATCCAGAGTCCCGGCCGGCAGGACAGGCGCAACGAGCCGTGCCTACACAGCGTGAGCGAACTTGCCACGGCGGCACTTCCGGCCGTGTTGGCGCAGGCGGACCGTCCGATCGCGGTTTTCGGTCACAGTCTCGGCGCGATCGTTGCGTTCGAGGTCGCACGAACGCTCGAAGCCACCCGGGTCGCGCCGCGCATCGTGTTCGTCTCTGGGCGACGTGCTCCCTCCACACGGCGCGCCGAATCGGTTCATCGCCTGTCTGACGCTGGGATTCTGGCGGAACTGCGGATGCTCGGCGGGCCCGGAATCCAATTTCTCGACGACGAGGATGTCGCGCGCGAATTCCTGCCTTCGATCCGAAGCGACTACACTGCGATCGAAACGTATCGCTGCGAGCCGGATGCGCGGCTGAACTGTCCCGTGACGGCGCTCGTCGGTGACCATGACCCATGCGTGACGCTGGACGAGGCCGTACGCTGGAGCGGCCACACGACGGCGGATTTCGCCCTGCACGTGTTCGCTGGCGGCCACTTCTATCTCTACGACCAACGCGAAGGCGTCGCCGAAATCGTTGAGCGGCAGCTCCTATCGGGCCTGTAGGCGCTCACCATTCATGTGGTTCGAGCGGCCACGGCGCGGATGAGTTCCTGGTACGGATCAGCGCCGGGTAGAATGGCCGAGAGGACGCCGCCGGGTCGCACCAGCACCGCCGCCCCGTCGCACAGCCCGTAGCCCGCGATCACGTCGCCTGACGGGTCGCACAACTGGTGGCCGTCCCGCTCCTCGCCACGCCAGACCGGTATCCCGGAAACGCGCGTGGTGCTCATCATGTTCACGTAACCGACGGCGTCGAGCCATGTCCGCTCGGACTCCCTGCCGAACAGCAGCAGAAACGTGTCCCGGGAGAGATCTAACACGCGAATCTCGCCGCCGTCGTTGCCACGGAGCGCCAGATTCGGTGCCGCTGCGCCGATCTCGACCGTTTGCTCGGATTCTGTCCGGCGATCGCCGATCACGCCGGCGAGGGTCCGATCGGTCGCCGCGTCGATGTAGCGGCGAAAGGGCAACGCGACCAGCCTAGCCAGCGGCATCAGCAGGATCGAAAAGGCCAGCCAGCCGACGAATGCCGTCAACGTGGCGGCTCGCAGCGCCGGGCTTCGTCGGGACGCCGCGCGGATCAGCCCGCCCCACCGGCGAAAGGAACGGGCCACGATCAGGTCCGCAGCCGCGACTGGATATATGACCCGGGCGCCCTGGATATCGCGCGAACCTGCCACCCACGCGGCGCCGCAGTCGCGGATGCGGGAGAGTTCCTCCTGGTCCACTCTCGCGCGGCCGAGCTTCCCGTCGCGTTTGCCCTTCAGTAACCAGCGCAACGTGGTAACGATGGAGACGAACATGTGCCGGGTGTCGTTGGCGACGATGGCGCCGAGATGCCGGGCACCAACGTCGCCGAGTCGCTGGTTGACCTCGACGGCGGCGGAGTACCACATGTTGCGACACGCGATGAGCGACAAGACGTCCCGGTGAGTAAAAATCCGCGGATGCACGTTGAGCAAAGTGCGGGCTGGCAGTGACGGGGCAAGAAACCACACCAGATATGCCAAGATCACCAGCTCGTCCGGGTCCGAGCGCAGTTCGGACTCTGGGGTGGCCAGATCGATGGCAGCCGTGCTGTCGACACACTCGGGGAACACGCCGAAAAACCTACGGACCGGCCAGGGAAAAAGATACGGACGAGCCGGTTCGACACGGACATGTCGCACCTGCCAGTCGGCAGCGAGCAACGGCTCGACAAATGCCTGGATTGTTCTGTCCAGCTGTCCGGTCTGAGAGTAGGAGAAGACAACGGCTCGCCGCGAGCTGTGGACTTCGGAATCCATTGCGGTACCAACTTTCGCCGATTAGGATTGAATTGTGCAGCATGGTATTGGCAGTCGCGTACTGCGGTCAAGTACTTGCAAGTTCCTCGATAGGGGTATCAATTAGGGGTTGTAGATCAGCGAATCATAGTGTTGCACAAGGATTGCCGATTTAGACCCCTTGACATGAGGTACCTGCCCGTGCAACGCTGCTGAGCATGATTCACCCGCATGTCCGTCAATCAGCAGAGGTAGGGGTAATGGCACTCGTAGCCGAAATTCACAAAGACATATTCGACTATCTCGAGTCCCACTACGAGATAGAGCCCGACGAAATCAAGAGCCATTCTGAGCTGAACGAGCTCGGCATCGATTCGCTGGGTCTGCTCGCGATCGCGGACATCGTCAAGAAGAAGTACGGCATCGTGCTGGACGACGAGTGGATCGCGTCGGTGAGGACGTTCCAGGACTTGAACGATCTGCTCGAGCGCAAGGTGGCCGAAAACGAGAGCACGGTTGGAGGCCAAGCCCGATGACGGCCTATATCACCGCGACCGGGCGGTTTCTGCCGGGTGATCCGGTGCCCAACGACGAGATCGAGGACTATATCGGCAAAGCCGGTCTGGCATCGTCGGATCTGCGCGGGATGATCCTCGCCAACAGCGGCATCAAGACCCGCCATTACGCGATCGACAAGAACCAACAGACGGTCTTCTCGAACACGCAGATGGCCGCCGCAGCGGTGCGGGAGGCGGTCGGACGAGCAGGGCTAGGCCCGTACGACGTCGAGATGCTCGCCGCTGCTACAACCAACCCCGATCTCATGGCACCGGGCCATGCCAGCATGATCCACGGTGAATTGGGTTACGCACCGATGGAGGTCATGACGGCCCACGGTGTCTGCAGCTCGGGGATGATGGCGTTGAAGGCTGCCTACCACCAGGTCGCCACCGGTGAGAAGCGTAATGCCGTTGCGGTGGCGAGCGAATTTGCCTCCCGCGGATTCAAGAGCTCCCGATACGTCGAGATGCAGTCGGTGATCGAGCAGGGAACGCTGCCGATGGAGACCGCGTTCCTGCGCTACATGCTCTCGGACGGAGCGGGTGCAGCGGTCATCAAACCGGAGCCCGAACCCGGCAAGATCAGTCTGCGCATCGACTGGATCACGCTCACGTCCTACGCCAATACCGAGCAGGCGTGCATGTTCGCCGGCAGCAACGACAACAGCTGCACCAAGACATGTGGTGACTATCCCACCGCGACGGCGGCAGCACAGGACGGCGCGATGGCCTTACGGCAAAAGCTGTCGCTGCTGCCACACCTGGTGGAGGTCGGCATCCAGGAATTCCAACGGCTCGTGGCGGCTGGCAAATTCGATCCCGAGAAGGTCACCTGGTATCCGGTTCACTACTCCAGTGAGCGGATGAAGGACCTCATGATCGGCGAGTTCCAGCGCCGCAAGATCACTCAGGGCGAGGTGGAGAAGTGGTTCAGCAACCTCACTCGCGTGGGTAATATCGGCAGCGCCAGCATCTACATCATCCTCGACGAAATGCTGACCGATGGGATCATCAACGAGGGCGACACGCTGGTGTGCATGGTGCCCGAATCCGGGCGGTTCATCATCTCGTTCATGCATCTCACGGCGGTATCGGGCCTGGACTGAGGCGTTGGGCCATGGCGGAGGAACAGCAGCTGCGCGAGTATCTGCGCACGGCAGTACGCGAACTGCAGAAGACGCGAGATCAACTCCGGGAATTGGAGTCACGCGCGCACGAGCCGATAGCTATAGTGGGAATGGGCTGCCGGTATCCCGGCGGTGTCGGTTCGCCGGAGGACCTGTGGCGGATCGTGGCCGAAGGCCGGGATGTGGTGTCCGCCTTCCCCGACGACCGGGGATGGAACGTCGCCGGGCTGGCCGGTCTGGACCCGCAGCGGACCAAACTCGGCGATCGTGGCGGATTCCTCGACGACGCGGGCGGTTTCGATGCCCGGTTCTTCGCCATCAGCCCGCGCGAGGCGCTGGCGATGGATCCGCAGCAGCGGCACCTGCTCGAGGTGGCCTGGGAGACGTTCGAGCGGGCAGGTATAGATCCGGTGACGCTGCGGGGCAGCCGTACCGGTGTCTTTATCGGCTTGATCCCCAATCAGACCTACGGCATCGTCGACGGTGCGTATGAGGCGTTTTCGGTTGAGCAGCTCACCGGACTGGCCGGATTCCTGTTGACCGGCACGGCCGGCAGTGCGGCCTCAGGCCGGATCTCCTACGCGTTCGGCCTTGAGGGGCCGGCATGCACGATTGATACCGCATGCTCGTCGTCGCTGGTCGCCGTGCACCAGGCTGTCGCGTCGCTGCGCGCGGGGGAGTCCACGCTGGCGCTCGCCGGCGGAGCGACGGTGATGGTCACACCGGATATGTTCGCCTCCTCCAGCGAGCGGATCACCTCATCGGACGGGCAATGCCGACCCTATGCCGCCGCGGCGGACGGCACGGTGTGGGCAGAGGGTGTGGGATTGGTTTTGTTGGAACGTCTTTCCCTGGCACAACGGAATGGGCATCCAGTACTTGCAGTGGTGCGCGGCTCGGCGATGAACCAGGACGGGGCGTCCAACGGCTTCACCGCCCCGAACGGTGTCGCGCAGCGGCGGGTGATCCGGGACGCATTGGCCGCTGCGCAATTGTCCGCGACCGAGATCGACGTCATCGAGGGGCACGGTACCGCAACGGTGCTCGGCGATCCGATCGAAGTGCAGGCATTGCTGTCGACATATGGACAGGACCGCGACCGCCCGGTGCTGCTCGGATCGATCAAATCGAATATGGGACACACGCTGGCCGGCGCCGGAGTGGGCGGCGTGATCAAGATGGTTATGGCCATGCGTCACGCGATTGTGCCCCCCACCCTTCACGTGGACCAGCCGACCCCGCACGTCGATTGGACGACAGGGCGCTTGGAACTGGTCACCGAGTCGAAGCCGTGGCCGGACACCGGTCGGCCGCGCCGAGCCGGTGTCTCGTCGTTCGCCTACACCGGCACCAATACCCATATCGTGCTCGAATGGGCGCCGGCCTCCGAATCGGACGCAGCTCCGGAGGCCGACGAGCGGTCCGCGTCGGGCGCGCCGCCGGCGCTAGTCTGGGTGGTGTCGGCCCGTTCGGCGCGAGCGCTGGGCGCCCAAATGCAGCGTCTGGTAGCGTTCATTCGGAATAATCCGGCGGTGGATCCACTGGATGTGGCCTACTCGCTGGTTGTGTCGCGGGCGCGCATGCCGCATCGGGCATTGGTGCTCGGCCATGAACTGGGCGACTTAGTTTGCGGTCTGGAATCAATGACAGCGAAACATGATTCGGCGAACGTGGTGAGTGGACTGGCGTCGCCGGTCGCAAAGACGGTCGCTATGTTTCCCGAGCCGAGCGCTTGGCGCCCAGACGTAGGCCGGGGCCTGTATGCCGCTTTCCCGGTGTTTCGGGCGGCTTTCGATGAAGTGGTCGAGGCTTTTTCGCATCGATTGGCGCGGCCGATGCAGGACATTGTTACCGGTCGAATGGATTCGACTGCACCATGGCCGGAAGACACTGCGCTGTCGCGAGCAGCGGCGTTCGCGGTCCAGGTCGCGTTGTACCGGTTGATAGAATTCTTCGGCGTGCGGCCGGATTATCTGATCGGGCAGTCGTTGGGTGAGCTCGCCGCCGCACACGTGTCGGGGGTGTTGTCGCTGGCGGACACGGTCGAACTCCACACGGCGCTCGGCGAACCGGGTCATCCTAGGGTATCCGAGGTGTGCGCTGCGGCGACGTATCACGCGCCGACGCCGGTGCTGGTCTCGAGCCGGACCGGGGTACCGGTCACGCCAGCGGAGATGGGCACACCGCAGCACTGGGTGTCTGGGGCCGGCGACAACTCGTCGCTGTGGGACGGGATTCGATGGACGGCGGAGCACGGTGGCTCGATCGTGGTGGAGTTGGGTGCGGGCGCGGTGACCGAACGGGCCAGCGAGGTCGTTGCCGCAGGAGCTACCCCGGACACCGATTTCGTTGCCGCTGCACTGATGCCTGCTATGCCGGGCGGCGGGGTGGCGTACGATTCTTCCGACGAGGTCATGGTTTTCGCGACCACGTTGGCCAGGGCACACGTGGCAGGCACCCCGGTCGACTGGTCGGCGTTGTACGCCGCGGCAGGAGCGCGGCGGATCGACCTGCCCACCTACGCGTTTCAGCACCGCACCTACTGGCTCGGCAGGTGAAGCGTCTAAACTTGCAGCACACGCCGCAGTCGTCGGCGGCCCATTTCCAGCTGGTGGTGCGCGTGCACCGCACCCTGGCCAGGCCGGGCAGCGGACCTGACACCCGCCGTGGCATTCGGCAGCGCGGACACCAACCGCGCGTAATGCTCTCCTCATGTGGCGTCCATCGCGCTTCACCGGTTTCAGCACGGCCGATATTGATCGGCCGCTCGGGCCGCGGTCAGTCGACTCACATGCCGGAGAACAGCGGAAAGGGGGGCCGCTAACGTCGAACTTGGCCTAATGCGCGCTCGTGATCGACGCCGGCGCCGTCGAAAAGGAATACTAACAAACACAATTGGTCCTGGGATCCAGCGATGGCCGGACAATTACCAGACGGTGGACGGACACAGACCGGATCGTCTATACACTCGGGAGGGTCGGCGAATTCATCCGGCTGCTTTCGAAAATCCGGACTCGGCCACGGATACGCTCGGTTGTTTCGCTCGCAAACCACATTTGAGGAGAACCCATGCCAGAGGCGGATAACCACAACGGCGCGGTGGGCTTGCGTGACAAGCTGGTTCACCGCCCACCCGACGAGCAGCGGCGCCTGCTGCGCGAACTCGTGGTGGGTGAGGTCGCCGCGGTGCTCGGCGATATCGGCCCGAAGGTCGTTGACGTGTCGGCGCCGTTCGGGGATCTCGGTCTCGACTCCCGCTCCGCGGTGACGCTGCGCGACCGGCTGCGCGCGGCCAGCGGCGTCGAATTGACCGCTGCGGTCGCGTTCGACTATCCGACGGTCGAGCGGCTGGCGGAGTTGCTGCGCACCCGGTTGGTCGGTGTGGACGGCGACCCGGCGGGCAGCGGGCACATCCCCGTTACGGCGGCGGAAGGCGAGGAGCCCATTGCCATTATCGGGATAGCCTGCCGTTATCCAGACGGGATCGCCTCGCCCGACGACCTGTGGAATATGCTCATCGAAAGCCGTGTGGTGACCTCGGAATTCCCGCCCGAACGCGGCTGGGACGATTCCTACGATCCGGAACCGGGCGTCACAGGAAAAAGCTACGTCCGTTCCGGCGGTTTTCTGACTGGCGCGGCGGCCTTCGACGCGGACTTCTTCGGCATTTCGCCGCGCGAGGCGCTGGCGATCGATCCGCAGCAGCGCCTGCTGCTCGAGGTGTCGTGGGAGGCGTTGGAGCACGCCAGGATTGACCCGACGTTGATGCACGGCAGCCGCACCGGCGTGTACGCCGGCATGTGGTACTACAACTACGGCGCCGGTCACGCGCTGGACGAACTGACGGGCTACCTGATGACCGGGACGACCGGCAGTGTCGCCTCGGGCCGCATCTCGTATGCGCTCGGACTGGAAGGCCCGGCGCTGACGGTCGATACGGCATGCTCCTCGTCACTGGTCACGGTGCACCTGGCTGTGCAGGCGTTGCGCCGCGGCGAGTGCGACACCGCGCTGGCCGGTGGTGTGACCGTGATGTCCGACGTGAACTCGTTCGTCGGGTTCAGCCAGCAGCGTGGCTTAGCGCCCGACGGGATCTGCAAGTCCTATGGCGCTGGCGCCGACGGCACTGTTTGGTCCGAGGGCGTCGGTGTGCTGGTGCTGGAACGGCTTTCGCGCGCACGCGCCCAGGGCCGACGCATTCTGGCGCTGGTGCGCGGGTCGGCGGTGAATCAGGATGGGGCGTCCAACGGCCTGGCGACACCGAACGGACCCGCGCAGCAGCGGGTCATCCGTGCCGCGCTGGCCGATGCGCGGATCAGCGCGGCCGACGTGGACATGGTCGAGGGACACGGCACCGGAACAGCACTCGGCGATCCGATCGAGGTGCAGGCGCTGCTGTCCACCTACGGGCAGGCGCGCCCCAGCGCCGACAGGCCGTTGTGGCTGGGGTCGATCAAATCGAACATGGGCCATACCCAGGCCGCCGCCGGGGTCGCCGGGATCATCAAGACGGTGCTCGCGCTGCGGCACGAGATGCTGCCGCGCACCTTGAAGTCCGAGCAGCCCACCGACCATGTGGACTGGTCGGAGGGCAATGTGCGCCTGCTCGCCGAGGCGACGCCCTGGCCGCGCCGCGAACTCCCGCGCCGGGCGGGCGTCTCCGCGTTCGGCATCAGCGGCACCAATGCTCATCTGATCATCGAGGAACCCCCCGCGGACGAGCAGCAGAACGAGGCCGCAACTCGGCGGATCGTGCCGCCGCTGATCCCGTGGGTGGTGTCCGGGCGGACTGCTGCGGCGGTACCCGCCCAGGCCGAGCGACTGCTGGCGTTCCTGGCGCAGCACCCAGACGCCGATCCGACCGACATCGGGTATTCGCTGACCGCAACCCGTTCGGCGTTCGAGCACCGCGCCGTGGTACTGGGCGGCGATCGCGATGAGTTGCGGTCGGCTTTGGAAATGCTGGCGGCACAGAGCGAATCAGCGACGGTCATGCGTGGCGTCGCCGGACGCGACGTCCGCACCGCGGTGCTGTTCCCAGGTCAGGGTGCGCAGCGGGCGAGCATGGGTGTTGAGCTTTACCGGGCATACCCGGCCTTCGCGGAGATCTTCGACGAGGTATGTAGGCAGTTCGACGCCACCAACCGCGACTGGGATGCGAGGCTGCGGGAGGTGATCTTCGCCGAGCCGGGCACTCCAGAAGCGGCGCTGCTGGACCGGACCGAATACACCCAACCCGCGCTGTTCGCGATCGAGGTGGCGCTGTTCCGGTTGCTGCAGACGTGGGGTGTGTGCCCTGACTATCTGGTCGGCCACTCCATTGGCGAGATCGCCGCGGCATTTGTGGCAGGCGTCTGGTCCCTCGCGGACGCCTGTACCCTGGTCGCCGCACGCGGCCGGTTGATGCAAGCGCTGCCTGAGGGCGGAGCAATGGTTTCAGTCACCGCCGACGAGGCCGAGGTGACTGAGCTGATCGCCGACCGTGCCGACCGGGTCGGCATCGCCGCGGTGAACGGACCGTCTTCACTGGTGCTGTCAGGCGACGCTGACGCCGTCGAGGAGATCGCCGCGCTGCTGGTCGCGCGGGGTGCGAAGGCCAAGCGGCTCAACGTCAGCCACGCGTTCCATTCGCCGCGCATGGAGCCGATGCTGGCCGACTTCGAGCGGGTCTGCGCCGGCCTGAACTACCACAAGGCCACCATTCCGATAATCTCCACGGTCACCGGCGAACGCGCGACCGAGGACGAATTATGTTCACCCGCCTACTGGGTCCGCCAGGTGCGGCAGGCGGTGCGGTTCAAGGCGGCCGCCGAGCAACTGATCGGCGTCGAACGGGTCACCGTCGCCTGGGAAGCCGGTCCGGGCGCGACGCTCACCGCCCTTGTCCAGCAGACGGCCAGTGGCGCTGACCTGCCCGCCCCGACGGTCAAGCCGGTCTTGCGGGCGCCCGGCAGCGACGGTGAGATCCGCGGCCTGTTCGGCGCACTGGCCAGCGGGTATTGCGCTGGGGCACGTGTGAATTGGACCGAGGTGTTCGCCGGAACGGGCGCCGTGGCGGTGGATCTGCCGACTTACCCGTTCCAGTGGCAGACCTACTGGTTGCAGTCAGAGGGCGTGGCCGACGTGCGACAGTTGGGGTTGGAGGACGCCGGGCATCCGCTGCTCGGCGCCGCGGTGCGGCTGCCTGAGTCGGATGAAATCGTCTGCACCGGGCAACTTTCGCTGCGTAGCCACGCCTGGCTGGCCGACCACGAAATCGCGGGCACCGTCCTGCTGCCCGGCACCGCGTTCGTCGAGATGGCGTTGCACGTGGGCGCTCTCGTGGATTGCGGGCGGCTGACCGAGCTGACGTTGCAGGCGCCGTTGCCGCTGCCCGCGACTGGTGCCGTCGAGCTTCGGGTCGTTGTCGCGCCGGCGCAGGACACCGGGGCGCGGCCGCTGACCGTGTTCGCCCGTCCGCAGGCCGATACCGCAGCGGCCGGCCGTGCCGAGTGGGTCTGCCACGCCGTCGGTGTCGTCGAACCGGCACCGGAGGCGGTATCTGGGACCACTGGAAAGGACTTTGCGGCCTGGCCGCCGCCCGGCGCCGAACCCGTCGAGCTCGCGGGCCGCTACGACGACCTGGCCGGGGCCGGATACCGATACGGCCCGGTGTTCCGCGGTCTGACCGCGCTGTGGCGGCGCGACGGGGACCTTTTCGCCGAGGTTAGCCTGCCGGAGCAGGCGCGCTCGTCGGCCGAAGGCTTCGGCCTGCATCCGGCGCTGCTGGATGCGGCGCTGCACGCCATCGCGGTGGGCGGGGCCGGGCGCAACGACGACGGCGACGTATCGGTGCCGTTCTCCTGGGAAGGGGTTACGCTGCACGCGGTCGGCGCCTCGTCGCTGCGGGTCCGGCTGAACGCGCCCTCGGCGGATCGGATTGCTCTGGCACTGGCCGATACGACCGGCAGGCCGTTGGCCGAGGTGAGCGCGCTGGGACTGCGCGCGTTGCCGCGCGAATCACTGGCGAGGAAATCGACCGCAGGTGCCGATCTGCTCGGCGTGACGTGGATACCGGTGCCGCAGCCTGAGACCGCCACGCGCGATGCGACGTGGTCGGTGTCGGATGACGCGGACGAGCCTGGCGTTGAAGGCGTGATAGCGGCCGGGCAGGCGGCCGTCGTGTTGTGTGCGCCGGTCGGTGAAAACACATGCGAAAAACCGGAATCGGTGCGCGAGGCGGTCACCGGACTGATGGCGCGGGTGCAGCGACTACTCGTGGCGGAGGCCGCAGCAGAACGTGTGCTGGTGGTGGTGACCCGCCATGCGGTCGCCGTGCACGGAGCCGAGGATCCGGGGCTGGCCGGAGCGACGGTCTGGGGTCTGCTGCGCAGTGCCCAGAGCGAGAATCCCGGCCGCATCCGGCTGCTCGACATCGATGACTGGGGCGACTTGCGTGGAGCGGTCGAGCAGGCGCTGGCTGTCGCCGGTGAGCCACAGCTGGCGCATCGCCGCGGCGGCCTGTATGCGGCTAGGGTCAGCCGGTCGGGCGCCGACCTGGTCGAGGAGGGCGCCGCGCGCGACGGGAGCGCGTGGCGGCTCCAACCGCTCGGCAAGGGCACACTGACCGGCAACAACCTCAGCCTGATCGCAGACCCCGAGGCCTCGGCGCCGCTCGCCGCGGGCCAGCTGCGAGTCGCCGTGCGGGCCACCGGTGTCAACTTCCGCGACGTGCTGATCGTGCTCGGGATGTATCCCGACCCGGATGCGCCGATCGGCGGCGAAGGTGCTGGCGTGGTGCTCGAAGTGGCTTCGGACGTCACCGATTTCGCGCCAGGCGACCGTGTATTCGGTTTCCTGCCCGGCGTCGGTTCGACTGCGGTCGTGGATCAGCGGCTGGTGGCCCCGATCCCGCGCGGCTGGTCGTTCGCGCAGGCCGCCGCCGCACCGGTGGTCTTCGCGACCGCATACTTCGGTCTGGTCGACCTGGCCCGATTGCAGGCGGGAGAGACGCTGCTGCTGCATGCGGCGACCGGCGGCGTCGGCATGGCTGCGGTGCAGTTGGCCCGGCACCTGGGCGCGGAACTCTATGTCACCGCCAGCGTGCCGAAGTGGGAGGTGTTGCGCGGCATGGGATTCGACGATGCGCACATCGGCGACTCGCGCACGCTCGACTTCGAAAAGCAGTTCCTGGCGGCCACCGACGGGCGCGGCGTGGATGTGGTGCTCGATTCGCTGGCCAACGAATTCGTGGACGCCTCGCTGCGTCTGCTGCCGCGGGGTGGTCGCTTCATCGAGATGGGCATGACCGATCGCCGTGACTCCGACAAGGTGGCCGCGGATCATCCCGGCGTCCGCTACCAAAGCTTCCACTTGATGGATGCGGGACCGGACCGGCTAAAGGAGATTATGGCCGAGCTCGTCGAGCTGTTCAATTCCGGCGTATTGCAGCCAATTCCGATCGCCTCATGGGATGTGCGGGAGGCGCCGGAGGTGTTCCGGCTCATGAGTCAGGCGCGCCACATTGGCAAGAACGTACTGACCCTGCGGGCTGCGTGGGATCCGGCAGGCACCGTGCTGGTGACCGGGGGCACCGGTGGGCTTGGCGCCCTGGTCGCACGCCATCTGGTCACCGACCGCCGTGTGGGTAGGCTGCTGCTCGTCAGCCGCCACGGCCCGGCCGCTGCCGGAGCTGCCGAGTTGGCGGCCGAATTGACCGGGCACGGTGCGTACGTCGACATCATCGCGGCCGATGTCGCCGACCCGAAAGCGATTGCGGCGGTGCTGGACGTGATCCCGGCGGAGCATCCGCTGACCGCCGTGGTGCACGCCGCCGGCGTACTCGACGACGGCATGTTCAAGTCGATGACCCCCGAACAGCTCACCACCGTGTTCGGGCCGAAGGTCGACGGGGCCTTCCACTTGCACGAGGCGACCAAGGATCTCGATCTCGCTGCATTCATGCTGTTCTCCTCGATCGCCGGTGTGCTCGGCGGTCCCGGCCAGGCCAATTACGCCGCGGCCAACGCCTACCTTGACGCGCTCGCCCGCCGCAGACACCTCGCCGGGCTGCCGGCCACCGCGGTGGCCTGGGGTGCCTGGCGCAGCACTAGCGGCATGACCGCAAGGCTGGCCGAACAGGATTGGGTCCGGATCCGACGGGAGGGCATCCTGCCGATCGACGACGAGCATGGTATGGCCCTGTTCGACGCCGCGCTCACCGCGGGACAGCCCGCGACGGTCGCGGCCCGGCTGGACATGTCGGTACTATCGGGCATGGACCAGGCCGACCTGCCCGCCATGCTCCGCGGGCTGGTCCGCTCCTCGCGGCGCGCGGCCGCGGCACGCTCCAGCGAAGAATCGGCGAAGTTCACCGCCGGGCTTAGCGGCTTGAATGCCGCCGAACAGGAACGCCTCATCATCGAGGCGATCCGGGCGCAGGCCGCCTCGGTGTTAGGGCACCAGTCGCCCGTGGCTGTCGACGTCGAACGGCCGTTGCAGGAATTGGGTTTAGACTCGCTGGGCGTGATGGAGTTCCGCAATCGGCTGAAATCGGTGGTGGGGGTCAACCTCGGCCCGAGCGTGGTCTTCGACCATCCGACGCTCGTCTCGCTGGCCGGCTATATCCGGCAGCAGATCGCCCCGGTTGACGACGCGCCCGCGCGGATAAAGGCAGAGGTGGAATCGCTGGCACGCAGTTGCGCCGGCGCGGAACTGGATCCCGACGATCGGCGCGATATCGCAATCCGGCTGCGTGCGGTGTGGCGTGAGTTCGCCGGCACGCCCGAGCACACGTCCCCCGGCGATCTCGACGTCGCCGAGGACCGTGAACTGTTCGAGATCATCGACCAGATCGATTGAACGAAGCCATAGTTCGGAGTTTGGCATGGAGGCGACCACGATGGCTGAGGACGCAAGGTTTTTCGACGTCACGTCTTTCGATGCCCAGCATAATTTTCCGGGTTCTTCCTGTCCACACCCACAGGGTCACAGAGGTTCCGCTGCGGTTGCCCTTCCACGTTTATCAGCGGGTGTTTGCGTCGGACTCCTATTCGTTTCTGCTCGACAGTGCAAAAGATGACACCCGGCTTGGGAGGTGACTGCAACGACATCCGATGGGGCGCTGATGGGCGTGCGCCATCGCAACGACCCCATTCACGGTGTGCAGTTTCATTCTGAATCGATTGGTACTGACACCGGCGACAATACTGAAGAATTTCATGAGCCGCGAATGCGCAGCGCCCGCAGTCGCTTTCGACGGCAGAACGTTTCGACGAGCGGGGAGAGGGTGCATCTGATGAGTGGCGAGACAGACAATCCAAATGCCTTCCAGAGAGTTCGGCATTAACGCCAAGCAAGCGTGGTTGCGTCTCGCGGCCGGTGTGTTCTCTGAGATTTAGTGCCAGGGACGGCGAACTGCTCAGCAATGGAGTCGACGAATGGCCGATTTCAAAACCAGTTGTGACCCGAGCAATCGTCGCCGCCCTTGCACTGTATCTCGCGAACCCACTACCGGTGCGATACGACGTTGTTTCGTTGGGGTCCTCACACGGTGGTGGAGGCAACGCGCTCATGATGATGCGCCGCGTTCTACGAACTTGGGTGTAGGGGTGAGATGTGACTGCTAACCGACGGCATGCTGAAGCGAGGCCGGCAGGCCCGCCTCGGGTGGTCGACCATATTGTCGAGCATCTTGCTGCCATCGGGGTCGAGCACATCTTCGGCGTCGACGGCGCCAACATCGAGGACCTATACGACGCCGCGCACTTCCGGCCCGAGGTCACCGCGATTCTGGCCAAGCACGAGTTCTCGGCGGCTACGATGGCCGACGGCTATAGCCGCAGCGGCGCCGGATTGGGTGTGGTGGCCGCGAACTCCGGCGGGGGGTGCCTGAACACCGTGCCAGGCCTGGGGGAGTCGTTGGCGAGCCGGGTGCCGGTGCTGGCGCTGATCGGGCAACCGCCGACCACGCTCGACGGCCGCGGCGCGTTCCAGGACACCAGCGGCCGCAATGGCGCGTTGAATGCCGAGGCGCTGTTCTCCGCGGTGTCGGTATTTTGCCGGCGGGTCGAGCAGCCCGGCGAGATTGTGTCGGCGTTGTCGGAGGCGATCGCGGCGGCTCGAACCGGCGGCCCGGCGGTGCTGCTGCTGCCGAAGAATGTGCAGCAGGCCGAGGTTCCGACGAACGGCTTTGGGCGTGATTTGACTCAGCTGCAGGTGTCGTTGGGTGATCCGCATCTGATCGCACGGGCGTTGCGCCGTGTGGATGGGCCGGTGACGATCATCGCCGGTGAGCAGGTGGCTCGCGATAATGCGCGCGCCGAACTCGAGCGGCTCCGCGCGGTGTTGCGTGCGCGGGTGGCTACGGTTCCTGACGCCAAGGATGTCGCCGGTGTACCGGGTTTGGGTTCGTCGTCGGCGCTGGGGGTGACCGGTGTGATGGGCCACCCCAGTGTTGCGGTGGCCGTGGCCGATAGTGCGTTGTGCCTGCTCGTGGGCACTCGGATGTCGGTGACCGCGCGCACTGGGCTGGATGATGCGCTGGCCTCGGTGCCCACCTTCTCGATCGGCTCGGCGCCGCCGTACGTGCCGTGCACCCACGTGCACACCGACGACCTGCGCGGCTCCCTGGCCGTGGTCAACATGGCGCTGACCGGAGATGGCCGGCCGACCGGGGTGCGGGTGCCGGATAGGGTTCTGCGTACCGAGCTGGTGCCGCCGCCATTCAACGGCCCCGGCGTGCGCTATCGCGAGGCGATGGCTGTGCTTGACGCCGCGCTGCCAGCCGGCGCCGACGTGGTCGTCGACGCCGGCAACACCGGCGCCGCGGCGATCCACTACCTGGCGGTACGCCGCTGCGGCCGGTTCGTGGCCGCGCTCGGCATGGGCGCGGTGGGCTACGCCTTCGGAGCGGGCGTCGGGATGGCATTCGGCCGGCGGCGGCGCACTGTGGTGATCGCCGGCGACGGTGCGTTCTATATGCACGGCATGGAAATCCACACCGCGATCGAATACCGGCTGCCGGTGACATTTGTGCTGTTCGACAACCACGCGCACGCGATTTCTGTGACCCGCGAGCAGCTGTTCTACGACGGCCTCTACAGCTACAACCGATTCGGGCCAAGCCGTTTGGGAGCGGGCTTGGCGGCGATGTTCCCGTCAGTGCGGTCGGTGGAGGTTGACCAAATCGACGACCTGCCCGCCGCCATGCGGTCGGCACTCGACGTCGACGGCCCGTCGGTCGTCAGCGTTGAGTGCGCGGCCGACGAAATCCCACCGTTTGCACCATTTCTTGCCACGGCCGCCCCGAAGCGGTTAGCACCGAGCATCATTGATTGAAAAGGCGAATCGATCCGATGTTGTTTGCCGCGATTGAAGGTGTTGCTGCCCACAGGCGGTCGCCTAACCCTGATCGAGGGTGTGGTTCGCATCGAGACGTCGCCGCGTTAGAGGGCCTACCCCGATCATCTTGGAGATGATGCGGCCGGTCTATCCGCGCCAGAAGGTGTTCGGCCAGTTCTGGACCGTCAACGACTACATCGACTGTCCGTCCGACGAGCTGTTCGGCTAGAGGCCGACCCCTGCTGCCTGGAGGAGTAAACCTACAGCCTGCGCGGCTTAACGCCGCCGAGAAGCCCGGCCTGTGGCCGGGTCCCAGTGAGTTCATCCTGGAATATAATCGGCGGCGATACCACCCGGTGGATCGAGGACCGGGTGCCCGCGGGTCAGGAGCAGTGATGGCCCAGTCATCATCGGCAAAGCTTCCACCGGCTCGAGTCGTGCGCGTCGTCGACAGCATGCGCAGGCGAATACAGGCGCTGAATCGAATGATGACTCCGGCACAGGTGGGCGTGCTGTAGGTGATCAACGGAAATTGGGTGACACAGGCCATCTACACGGCCGCCAAGTTCGCCATCCCCAACGCGCTGGCGAACAGACCGCTGACGGCAGAGCAGATCGCGAACCGGGTGGGCACGAATCCCGATGCGACGTACCGGCTGCTGCGCGCCCTCGCGACCCTGTTGTTGTGCACCGACTGCCCGACCGGCGGTTCCGGCTCACGCGGATGGGTGACGCGCTGAGGTCGGATGCCCGAACTCGGTGCGCGGATCGCGCTGGCGACCGGCCACCCAGAGATGTGGGCGCAGTAGGGCGAGCTCGCTTATTCGGCCGAGACCGGCAAACCCGCCGTCGACAAGCTCCATGGCATGTCCCTGTTCGAGTACGCCGGGCGCAATCCCGACGTTGCGCTGCTGATCAACGACGGGATGACCGCCGTCTCGACCTTTGAGAACCCGCCGATCCTCGCGGCATACAGCTTCTCCCGCTTCCGGACGATCGTCGATGTCGGTGGCGGCCACGGTCTGCTTCTCGGCGCCATCCTGCAGCACGCGCCGAACGCCCGCGGCGTGCTGTACGACCTGGAATCCGTTGTCGCCTGCGCTCAACTGATACTCGAAGCCGCGGGCGTCTTGGACCGCTGCGCCATCGAGTCCGGTTCCTTCTTCGACTCGGTGTCCCCGGGCGGCGACGCGTACATGCTCAAGCACATCGTTCGGATCGGCGCTCAGCGACCGGGCGAATATTCGCGACTGGATCGCCGAGGCTCGCACCGAGATCGAGAAATCGCGGCTGCTGATTCTCAAGACGGCCTGGCTGATGGACACGGTCGGCAACAAAGAAGCCAAAACCGAGATCGCGGCCATCAAGGTTGACGCCCCGAACGTCGGCTCGGGGTGGTCGATCGCGCGATTCAAGTCCACGGTGGTTTGGGGGTGACCGAAGAGGTGCCCCTCGCCGCATTCTGGGCGCACCTGCGCGCAATGCGGATCGCCGACGGCGTCGGCGCGGCAATCGAAGGTAACGAGACTGTCAGAGAGCGCGAGAACATCGCTGGGCAGGATCGTCCAGTCCCCCTGCTCGAACTTCGCGGAACTACGCACCCCCGTGCATGCCGGCGAAGCGCTTCGCCAGATCATGGTGGTCAGCGCGGAGCATGTTCACCCCGAACCTGCCGGCCTCCTTGACGGCCGCCTCCAACTGCAGTGAACGGTTCAAGCAGCACAGGATGCTGGGAGGCTCCGCCGTCAACGACGTCACCGCGGTGGCCGTCACCCCCAAAGGGCCACCTGGGCCGACACCGGAGATGATGCCGACCCCGCCGGCCAACCGGCGCA
>DASPOT010000328.1:0-5622 GCA_035625875.1 Mycobacterium sp.
TTCCGCTGCTCGCTCGTGCCGGCCCAGGACCGGCCACTTGTCTTGCACTACCGCGCTGCCGCCCAACCCATCTCCTTAGTTCGTGGCCCTTGCCATGGGCACATGATCTTTGACCCACGGTGAGATTCCACGTAACTAATACGCAATGCGCCACCGTCGCCGCCGCATACCGGCTACCGCGCACCGCCTTGCCGGTCACCGCATTCACGCCCGGCCCGGTGCCTGACCGCGCCACCGCGGCACCATCACCGTCCGGGTGCCGCCAATGGGGCCGGACCGGCTTGTCCGCAACCTGCAGCCAGCGACAGAAATCGCGCGCCTCGGCTGAAGTGGCCTGATCCCAGGCCACCCCCAGCGCCCACAGGAACCGAAACCACCGCAACAGATCCATCCCGTAGGAACGCTGAGTGCTCGCCGGTCGCCCGCACGCCGTCAACTCGGCGAAATACACCGCCGCCGGCGCGACGACCGCACCGTCGGCATCAACCAGCCGATAGGGCTGGAACAGATCGCCGGTGGCCTCCACAGCACCCCGACCCGGCACCACCAGCACCGCCAAATCCCGCGGCTGTTCTCCATCGTCGATCACGAGCAGCGAACCTAGCCAGCCGAACTCCTCCCGGCACGCACCCTCCCCCAACTCCCTGCGGTAGTTCGGTCAACAAGTCGGTCTTGCGCCCGGGCAGCCCCTTGGCGTACGCGGCGTTGACCAGGATCACGTTCAGGTCGTCCTCCAGCAGGTAAAACGCGCCCCGCCAGTAATCGCCGGTCGCTTCTAACACCACCAAACTGGTCCGCTCGGCGAGCAGCCAGTCCCGCAGCTCCAGCAACGCGTTGGTCGTGGTGGCGAAGGTGCGGATCTCCTGGCTTCGTGACCGCTTGCCCTTGGGGCTTGGTGTGCGTACACACGCCTTGAGATCCTTCTTGCCGATATCCAACGCGGCGCAGCGCTCATGCAGCAGTTCCATCGAATTCCTTCCGGACACAACAACTTCTAACCAGGCGCGCCCGTCCGGAGGAACCACAGGGCCTAAAGAATCTGGTCCGCGTGCTCACCGCAACAATCGACAGTTCCTGTCGGTGGCTCCCAACACCATGCTGACCGACGAGCTCAAGGGCATCACAGTAAATTCGGTGTCCCGGACGACCGCGGCCCCATTTTCCCGCCTCCACGGCGGCCCAGCACAGCGGCCTAGGCTCCTGACCAGGAAATTCGTGTGGTGGACGGTGTCGTCGGTGTGTCGGCGGGCGCTGCTGGTGCTGGGTTCAGCAGGGGCCGATTGTTGTCGGATCGTGACGTGTTCGGGGTGGAATGTCGCGGAGTTGGCCGAGGGTGTGTGCAAGCTGGCGGCGCAGCCGCTGGTTCTCTTCGGCGAGTTCGCAGTTGCGGCGCAGCGCGATGTGTAGGCGCTGGCGCAGGGAGTCGTTGCTGGCGCGTTGCCGGCTCGGGGGCGTGGTGGCGTGTGTGGGCTGGTTGCGGGCACGGATGCGCTGGACTTCGTCTTTGAGGTCGGTTTGGGCATAGAGCCAGGAGCGGGAGACTCCGGCGGTGTCTGCGACGGATTCGAACGTGATCTTCTTCCCGGTGCGGTCGAGTTCGTGCAGGGCGGCGATAGCTTTGGCGCGGGTCAGTTCATGCTGCCGTTTCGCCGCTGTGGCGAGGTGAATACTTTTGTCAGAGCGCATGTTTGGGTGTCTTCCGGGGTTTCGAGAGCCTCGATGATGGTGTCGAGGTTGCCCAATACTTGGCGGTGCATCTCGGCTAAGCGTTGATGGCCACGGGCTTCGGCGGCGGTGATCAGTTCCAGCGTCTGCTGCCGCTGTGCGCGGTGTTGCGGCAGAAACTCCCCGGTTGTGAGGAACATCGGGCAGGTCAGGCACGCGTTGGCGTGCGGGCAAGATCGCCGCAGCGGCAGACCGCAGTAGCCGTTGGGCAGGGACTGGGTGGCCCGCGCCAGCCGCTGTTTGGCCCAGGCGGCATCGGCGAGCGGCCCGTTGGGGTCGAAAACCACTGTGCGGCCGGTGATATCGACTTTGCGGGCGGCTTCCCAGGCCCGGCGTACGGTAGTGTCGTGCAGGCGGGCGTAGTGGGCGGTCATCTGGGGTGAGTCGTGGTCGAGGATGCGGCGCATGATTTCTTGGGGGACGTCGCGGTTGATCAGGCATGTGGCGCCACTGGTGCGGTGTGACGTGCACTCGGTGGCCGTTCTCGTCGCGGATGTCGCAGGCGGTCAGCCAGCGTTGCAATGCCATCCGGTAGGTGGGTGATCCGATCGGGTGGGTGCCGCCGATGTTCTTGCTGGGCCGTGGAAACAGGATCGGGGTGCTCGCTGGCCAGCGGTCGGTTTTGCGCTGTCGCTGGTGTCCGATGGCATCCACGAGGTCGGTGTCGATCGGCACCAACGCGTCACGGCGCATCTTGTGGTTGAAGTAGCGCAGGTAGGGAGCGCCGTCGGCGTCGGTGGTGACGCAGTCGCTGCGCAACCTCAAAGCGTCGGTGATGCGCAGCCCGCAGCGCATCAGGATGACGGTGATCAGCCGGTAGGACGGGTTGTCGAACCGGTTGAGGTTGCCGGGCTGTTCGAGTTGGGCCATCACCTGCTCGGCCAGCGCCCGCGGCAGTCTTTCCGCGCGGCGGGGGTGATCGGGGAAAGAACTACTGCCGTGGCGGGAAGTCCTGGGTGCCAGCGGTGTTGGCGGATGGCGGCGAACAGTGCGTTCAGCAGCCCGATGTGGGTGCTGCGCCACTGGGGATGGTGTTCGCCTGCCAGGTCTGCCAGATAGCGTTCGAGCAACCCTCGGTCGAGCTGGCCGATGTGTTCGACGCCGACCGTGGTGAGGAACTGCGAGAAGCGGGTGATCGCCACCAGCGGTCGTGCTCCGCCGGCTTCCAGTCCCAGCCCACTGGCCAAACGCAGTCAGACCCAGCGTTTGGCCAGATCCCGCAGCCAGGGCTGCTCGATCCCGCCGAACCGTAGGCTGCGGCGGCCGTCGAAGCCCAGACGGTGCATCCGCCAGACATCACGCGGGTATTCGGCCTCCCAGCCACCGGCCTCGGCCAGATCGGCAACAGCGCGGCGTGCATAGAGCAGCAGGGCACGGGAGCGGGTGTCGTTGACGACCCGTCTCCTCAACCAGGTGTCTTCTTCGTAGTCGAGCGGTTGGTTTCGATCTTGATTTATTGTGGTGGAGAGCCGGTATCTGCTGGTCTGCCCAGCCTTACCTATGTGTTGGGGGGTCAGGCCCTTCGGGCGGTGGTCAGGCGGGTGCGGCTTTCGGTGGCGGGTGTTGCTGAGTGCGGCCAATAGTGTTGTGCCACTGGTGAAGCCATGCGTGGGCCCAGCGCGAATGGCTGGGTAGGTGCAGAACGGGTCGCCGTTGCGGGCCGGCCAGCCGGGCGGGAATGTTGATTATCTTGCAGCGCACGGTGGCACCGCTCGCGACGGCGTGGGGCCCGCCGGCCAGTGTTGCCGCGGCGCGCAGCAGGTTATGGGCGATTGCCGCGCACAGGATAAAGCGGAGTTAGCGCCGAATCGGCCCGACGGCCGGAAAGCCGGTCGTGTGGCCGCGCGCTGGGATGTGGCGGCGCTGCGCCGGCGCCGGGTGAAGGCGGTGACGATTTTTGATCGAGGCAAGCGACATCAATGCGGCTGTGGCGCCGCGAGCAAACCGCATCGCCATCGCATCGGGACTCGCGGCGAGAGTCACCGGGATTGCCAAGGTTTACTTAGCTTATCTCAGTTAACCGCGCGTTTGCGGCCCAGCCAGAACTGTTCGCGCAGTTTGCGGCGCAGGATCTTTCCACTCGCAGTGCGAGGCAGGACGTCGACGAATATAAAGTGCTGGGGCCGTTTGAAGGTGGCGAGTTTGTCCCGCAAGAACAGCGTGAGTTCGTGCGGTGTTACGGACTGGCCCCGGACGAGTGCGATGAAGGCGTATACCGTTTCGCCCCACCGCTCGTCCGGGGCGCCGACCACGGCGGCCTCGCGCACTGCGGGGTGCGATACGATGGCGTTCTCCACCTCGGCCGGATAGACGTTCTCCCCGGCGACGATGATCATATCCTTGATGCGGTCGCAGATGAACAGATAGCCGTCCTCATCCAGATAGCCCGCATCGCCGGTGTAGACCCAGCCGTCGATCAGCGTGGCGGCGGTGGCTTCCTGGCGGTTCCAGTACTCCAGCATCGGCGCCGGCCCCTGCACAACGACCTCGCCGACGTCGCCGGGCGGCAGCCGATTTCCGGCCTTGTCGAGCACTACGATTTCCGCGCCCGGGTACGGGAATCCCGCCGAGCGCAGCCTCGCATTACCGACCCGGTGGTCCTCTGGCGGGAGAAAGGTGATCGAGGTGCCGGTTTCAGTCGTCCCGTAGAACTGCAGGAAATCGCAGCCGAACGTCGCCATGCATTGCATCAGCATGTCCTCGGGAATGGGAGAACCGCCGTAGGCGATCAGACGGAGCTTTCCGAAATCCTCTTCGGCCACGCCTGGTTCGAGAAGGATGAGCGCGAGCATGGCCGGTACCGCGTAAATCGCCGTGATGCTGCGGGTGCGGATCGCCTCCAGCGCCAGGCCGGGTGTGTACTCGGGCAGTATGACGGTGGTAATGCCGTCGATGAGACCCTGTGCCACCCAGGCCAACCCGGGGATGTGGAAGCCGGGTATGACGACGAGCGATACATCGTCCTCCGGTACTTCGAGCCATTTCAACCCCGATTCGTGCCGGACGTTGCGAACAGCGAACAGGCTCCGCTGGGTGATGACGACGCCCTTAGGCGGGCCAGTCGTCCCGCTGGTGTACATCTGCAGTAGTGGGTCCAGCTCGGAATTCGGGTGATCTCGCGGCGTATCAGGCTGGACGGCTTTCCATTCGGCGTACCCGGCACCTGCTGTGCCGTCGCGATCGATCCGAAGCAGGCGGATATCGCAGCGGAGTCGCCGCACCGCGTTTTCGGCTACCGACTGACAGCTCGCGTCGACGAACAGCAATCGGAGGCCAGAATCTTCGAGAATGTGCGAGATCTCACTGACCGTAAGACGCCAATTGATCGGCACCAGAACAACGCTGGTATTGGCAGCGCCGATCAGCAGCTCGTAGAACCGTTCGCTGTCTCGTCCGAGGTAGCCGATTCGGTCTCCCGATTTCAGCCCCTCCGCCACCAGCGCGTGCGCTACCTGGCACGAGCCGCGATGCAACGTTGCATAGTTCGTTTCGCGTGCCCCGCAGACGAGGGCGATTGCGTCGGGGCGGTGCACCGCGTGCTCCGCGATCACCGCTGGGAGCGTGGACGTGCCCCGACTCGACTCCGTTGCGGTCTGGGCAATCATGGCACTCCCCACGTGCGATACCGGTGAACTCGGAAGTCCACGATATCGAGCGAACGGTAATCGAGGGGTAACTCGAGATGAGGTGGAGTGAGTCGGTATATCTTCGCCTCCCCGGCCGAGCTCGCCGATTACATTCGGCCGGAGATCGCCCCTAGGAGGGCGCTGAATAATCGGCGCGCCTCCCCGGAATGTCGCTCTGAACTGGGAAAATAGGCCCATGCAGGGTGTGGAGCGGGCGGATCGGGAACTGCTGGACGCAGAGGCATTGGTCGGTCATCTGGTGCCTGAGGGC
>DASPOT010000329.1:0-6154 GCA_035625875.1 Mycobacterium sp.
TCGCCGCACCCCTCTTGGTCGCGACCAACCCCAGTTCCTCACCGACCAGCGTCCACCGATCGATCAGTTCATCCTGATCAAGCTCCCGTGTCATACGCGGCAAGCTACAACCCGAACAGAACCACGCCAGCCCGTTTTACACCCGGTTCATGTACCTCGTGACACGTTCCTTACCGACACCCCGTCTGGGCGCGCGGTCTCGAAAGCTACACGCGAAAAGCGGGGCCGGCGCGTGGAGAGCGACGGTGCGGAGTTGATTGTGGCGCCCGACGATGCCGGGGTGCAGCGAGCGGCGCCGGCCGAGTCCGTTGGAGCGTGAGATGTGGAAGGTCTACTTACCGTTGGTGTTCTGCGTGGCAGGCATTAGCGCGACAGTGGTCTCAGTAATACCGGCAGTCCTGTAGGCGGAGCCGCTTTCTTTACGTGTCTCCTCCGGAGTGCGGCGTCTAACGCGTAGAACCGTCCGTATCTTGTTCCATCGGCATCGACGTGGGATCCACGGACGTCGCCGCGAAGTCGCCTCTCTGGACGCGATCATCGAACGGCTCCGCACCGACACCGCAGTCAGCGAAGAGGGCAACAGCGTCGGCGGCGCGGACACGGCCAACCGCGTGCCGCTGATGCAGATCAAAACCCGCGGAAGCCACCAATCCGTACTTCGTAAGGCCGACCCTGGAAGCACGATCAGGGCCGCTCGAAGTGCATGTAGTCGATGGGAGACCGCCAGTAGCCGCCCCACTGCCAACCTCGATCGGTGAAGACGTGTACGGCGGGATCGCCGCTATGCAAAAGGCCCGGGTCGGTGCCGCTGCGGTCCAGGTATGCCGCCGCATTCTTCGGTTGGAATGCGCCCGTGGCGTCAATGTACGGATTGAGAAGTGGGTTGACGTCAATAGCCCGACCATAGGCATGCTGAGACCATCGGCCGGTTCCCGGGATGTCTCGGCAGCTGAACGCCGACGTGTTGTTGTCTTCCATCTGTAGCTCATCGGAAGCGGCCGGATACTGGTCAACCGTACGGATCTTCTCGATGGGATACCGCAGTTGGTAAAGCTGCTCGAAGATCGTGATGACCTGCGACACCAGTTCTTCGTGCACGATCAACTGGCCACGGTGCGTCTGGCCGTCGAAACCGATGTGGTCGACGCCAACCCGCCGCAGCTGCTCCGGTCCCACCGGGCAACCCGGACGCCAGCTCGCGCCCAGTTCGCCGGCAGTGACGCGATCAATGGTCGGCGGCGGGTCGGCAGGTGCGGGCGGCGCGCTGGCAGGCGGCCCTGCCGCAGGAGGCGGTGGCGCCGCGGTGCACTGCACGAGCACGACACTAGCTGCGGTCATTACTGCCAGTGCCGCGACACTGCGCCTGACGAACGTCGATCGGTGACGAGTCCTCACGTTTCGTTCTATCTCCACAGGCCGCTGCAATCGGCGGTTTAGCTGGACAAGTGCCGCCAAGGCACTGTCAAGTTGAGCAATTCGAGGGCGATTTTCGCCGGTTCGCCTCCGCGATTCACCAGGTCGCGTGTGACGTATGAGGCTTATGTGGTTAGCGGAACATCCACACGACCTCAAGTTGACAATGCCGACCGGCGTGTCGGCGTCGCGGAGCAGGCGTTTGCAGAAGTCGATGAACACGCCCGAGCTCACCTTGCCGTCGTGCACCATGAACCGCAGCTTGCCCTGGGCGCTGACGGCCGACAACATATTCACCGACCACCGTGCGCCGGTGTTGGCCACCACCGGCGTGCGGCCGACCGGCGCCCAGGTGGTGCCGGCGTGGTAGTCCGAGCGCACACCCGCTTCGTCGGCGAAATAGACTGTCGCGCCGGTCTTCTTGGCCTCGGCGCGGATGGCGGGGAACTGCTCGGACTTCCAGCGCCGCACCGCCTCAGGGTCCTGCTGGTAGGCGCGATGCAGCGGACGCTGCGGCGAGAGCCCCATCGTACGCAGCAGCCGGCCCACGCTGACCTCGCTGAGCGTCACACCGAACTCGCGGCGGATCACGTCCCGGATCATGCCGCGGGTCCACAGCGCGAACTCGAACGACAGCTGGCGCGGATCGACACCCACGATCAACGCGTACAACCGCGAGATCTGTTGCGCACCAAGCTTCGCAGGGCGACCAGGAATCGCCTTGGCCTTCAGCGCGTCCCTGCCGCCCTCACGCACCTTGGCCAACCAGCCGTAGACGGTGTTCTTGTGGAACCCCATCGTCACCGCGACATCCTCCGGATGCGCACCCGCCGCCACCTGCTCGACCGAGCGCATCCGCAGCACCTCCAGCGTCGCGTGGTCTAGCTTGCGGCCGTCGTCGTCGCGCACACCAGAATTCTTCCCGGTCACTACCAGCAAAACGCGCAAATCACCTGGCATGTCTCGACTTACTTATGAATCACTTAGTAAGGGTCAGACTTCTGGACCAAACGCCAATCCGGCAATCCACGCCGCAGCCGAGCCCACGGCTAAGGTTCCCGCGGTTCGCCCACCCAATTCGGCTAGCGCCGGACCGGCGGGATCGCCTTGGATGATTGTCGCCCAGGGTGACGGCCCCGTCTATCCCGATGCCAACCAAGTCACGTTTGTTGCCGATCATTCGAGGGCTTCGGCGTCGGCTTTCGACCATGTAGCGGCGTCTCCCCAGTGCCGGCCGTTCGGCAGCGCGCCGCCCTGTACCTCAAGGCCGGAACCCAGGGCGCGCCAAGTTGTAGACCGCGTCGAGGTCGTAGCCTTGCAGGCGATCCGCGGATACCCATTCTTGGAGGTCCTCGCGAGCCGTAGATCGGGGGACGATGTGGTCGATCTCAACCTGCGCGAACTCTTGGGGCCTGCCGCACGAATAGCACTTTGCTCCGTAAGCCTCGTAGAGGGCCAGTTTCAATATGCTGTTGTCACCATTGGGTTGATACCTGATCTCGCCGGCCACAAGCAGACGATAGATCAGGCGTGAACCGTCGACTCGCTCTTCCCCAACGTCTTCCGGCCGCGCCGCGACATGGATTGCCCTCGGGGGTGGTTTGGGCTCTGGGAAACGGGTGGCCGACACCGGCTCCCCGGATCGCTGGGGCACAGGGGCGGCAGGAGGTCGGCTGGCGCGGGCCTACATAGGGGCCACACCGGCACACTCGCGCACTGGATCTGATTGACCGGTGCGTTGTATGCGCGCGAGTGCGCGGTTCCATATAACCGCGCGGCGCACTCGCGCACGCAGATACCGAGTGCGCTGGCGCACTGGTGGCGCACTGGTGGCGCACTGGCGCGCTCATTGGCCTACTTTCGGCGCTCGCGGCATGCAAGTCATGTGCGCCTCACCATTCCCGGCGACGATGGGCATTCCGCAGCTCCTCAGCCTCAGCCATGCCGACGGCCGCCCGAAGCCTGCCCAACCGTCGATGCTAAGCCCCGCTAGGACGATGGCCGGCACACTCAATGCGGCGAATCAATAAGCCTGCGCCGCCGTCCAATTCGTCATTACGTTAAGTTGGTGGGGCAGATAATCGGAGATGCCGGAGCACGGCAAGCCTCGGAAGCCGACCGAACCTCCGCGGCATGGGCATCGCAAACGGTAGTCATCACAGTGGCGCTCGACCATGGCCGTGCAACAGCAAGGACACTGTCCCGCATCGGTTTACAATCGATTCGGTAGATAAGCGTGATTATCCACCTTTTCAAGGAACCGACTCCTACCTACTTTGCCGCCCCAAACGGACAGCGCAGCAGTCGCGAAAGAGCTTAAAAGCTGGTATCGCTGGATCGGTTGAGCGCACACTAAACCGGCGGGTGCGCCGAGGAGCGCATGGGGGAGGGCTCTGGTTGGCGTTACCGGGTCGGATGGACCAGCGGCTGAATCAGGGTGCAGGTTACCAGTTAGCCGAGCCGCCGACGCGCAGACTCACACTGGCCTCTACAGGACCTAGGTCGCAATGGCGATCCCGGCGGTCGCCGCCCGGCGGCGCGGCTGCTTGGTGCTGCGATTGGTGGCGCTGCCGGGCTGCTAGAGGGAAGCGCGGAGCGGTGCCGACCACTGTTGTATTGCGATCGTAGAGGAGGGCAACGGGCGTTATCGGCGTGTGAAATAAGCTGTCGGGGAGCAGTATCCAGAAGGTATTTCGAATGCAACTGGTAAACGGCGTTATCGGAAGATGTCGAATGCCTGTGGCGGCTTCAGTGGATCGGTGCACGTAAATGCTTTGGTCGAGGCCGGATAGTTCCGCGAGGCCGGGACATTTGCGTTTCTTGCCGGGGAACTCCTCGACGACACCCACACCGTGGTTGCGGTCGCAACAGCGACGACAACGATCCGATCGGTTGTGGATAAAACTGTTGCGTTGCAATGTCATTGACTCGACCAAGCCTCTGCTCAAGCTAGGTCTGAATCATCTCGGGCGCAGATTGCCATGTCAGCACAAGGCGTCGGTACGGTTTGTCGATGATCATCGCACCAGCCGGAGTGCCGGTCTCTCGAAGTGGATATGCACTGATGTTCAGCTGGGCGCCCGAAGGGCGGCCCTGTGTCTCCCACCGGCGAACCTGCTCGAGGAGCCGCCTCGCTAGCGACGTCACATTGCGGCCCAGCGGCCGAACTCCGAGTTCGAATCGCTGCGAGCCATCGCCGTCAAGACGTATGAGCGCCGCGAGGGATCCCTGTCCGAGCAAGGCGGTGGTCACCGCCAAGCCGGGCAGCGTAACGAGTGCGGGGACGACCCCTTCGTCGGCTGCGGCCCCGATCGCCATGAGCCGGCACACATCGGAATCGTGCAGTGTCAGCCACAGACCTAGACCACCTCAGAGGTCCTCCCCGGTGGCGCGCACCCCGCTCGGAATGTCCTTGTCGCCATTCCGAATTGCCGCGCCGAGGGCGGGAATTTCGACATCGCGGGGCTCGCCGACGTCGAAAAAGAGGCCGGCGTCGGGGTCGAGCGCCACGATGGTCTCCGGCCCGGCGAATGCGCCGCGCATGGGCATAAAGCCGCAACCGCGGATCGACACACTTGCGAGGTAATCGGCGACTGGCTCGAAGGCGACGGACTGTTGAACAGTGCGCAGAGAGAGCGGCAGCACCAGCCGTCCATGCGGTGCTAGTTGCTCGGTCCACGCCGGCGGAATTTCCCACGCGCCCGCGGTGACGATGATCCGGTCATAGGGTGCGCGGTCAGGCCAACCCAGGCCGCCGTCGCCGTGGACGACCTCCACGCGCGAGGCGTGCGCGGCGGCGAGGTGCTCGCGAGCGCTTACGACGAGATCCTCGTCGATGTCCACGGTGGTGACAGCGCCCATCGGTCCCACAAGCCGGTCAAGCAGCGCGGCGTTGTAGCCGGTGCCCGCCCCTATCTCCAGAACATGGTGCCCCGCCGCAACGGCGAGTTGCTCGAGCATGACAGCCATGATCGCGGGCTGAGATGAGGAACTGATCGGCCTCCCGTGTTCGTCACGTTTCGTGGGAAAAGCCTCGTCGGTGTAGACCCCAGCAGGGTCGACGCCGGGCAAGAACGCGTGCCGCGAAACGACGCGAAATGCCTCTGCCACAGCCGCGTTCTCAATGTGTCCCTTGGCGCGAAGCTGCTCCACGAGCTGCTCGCGCAATGAACGTGTCCCTGCGTCGCTCGCGTGCGTCATTGCGTCAGTATGTGCCCTGGCGCAGGAGGTAGGTCGATAGGTTGTGCGCGCTTCCAGGGACGGTAGCTGGGCGTCGACGAGGATCGCCTCTGGTTTTATCCTCGGTGGGTGGACCACGATCAGATCCATGTCGCGATAGGGCAGGAGCGTCGTCGCGTTGCGGATCTGATTGACAGCCTGGATGAAACGCAGCTGGCGACCGAGAGCTTGTGCACGGGTTGGGATGTAAAGACGGTGGCGGCCCATCTGGTGAGCCCCCTGACCGATGGCACCGTGAAACCTATCCTGCTCCACCTGTGCCGTCCGCGCCGCAGTCTGGCTGGCATCGTCAAGTTGTTGACCTTGTGTGGTGGCTGCGAGGATTGCTCGTTGTGGCGATTGCGGCGAGGTACAAGGGCTACCGGTATCCGATCGAGGTCATCGGGCACGCGGTGTGGCTGTATCACCGTTTCGCGCTGAGCCTGCGCGACGTTGAAGAGCTGATGTTGGCCCGCGGTGTGGTGGTCACCTACGAGACGATCCGGTCCTGGTGTGCGAAGTT
>DASPOT010000330.1:0-31942 GCA_035625875.1 Mycobacterium sp.
CTCGAAATAGACTGGTTGAGGAGGAAGCGGTGGATCATCCGATTCCCGACGTACCAGTGACCATCACGATCTTGGTGGTCTCCGTAGCTGTCGTCTTCACCGTGTGGGTGCCGGCGATCATGTATCGGTCTGCGATACGTCATGGCCGTTCGACCAGTGAGTCGCTCAGGGTGGCGGGTGTCTTGGTGGCCGTGTTCGCGGTGTGGTTCGGCTTGTCAGCGGGATTTACCCAGGTGGAGGCTTTTCACGATGGTCCGGACCGGCCACCGTGGCTCGTCTACTTGTTCTTCGCGCTCATCGTTATTGGACCGATTGCGGTGGCACGCTCGTCGTCGCTGGATGAGCTGTTGGCCGACCGGCGAACGCTCGCCGAGCTGCTCATCACACAGACCGCTCGTTGGTTGGGATGCGTGTTCCTGGTGTTGGAGGTCGGCGGTCAGCTTCCCGGCTTCTTCGCCTACCCAGCCGCATTCGGTGACATCGCAGTCGGTGTCACTGCCTGCGTCGCCGTGATCGCCCTGATCTGGTCGACGTCGACCAGTATTCCCGTTGCGTGGTCGGTGCTTGGCCTGCTTGATTTCGTCGGCGCGGTGGGAACCGGGTTCCTGGCATCCCAAGCTCTCGCCGTGGTGCATACCGACCCACCGACGTCGGTGTTCACCCAATGGCCGATGGTCCTGTTTCCGGCCTACCTGGTGCCCTTCTCGACCATCCTGCACGTCACCACGATTCGCGTGCTGCTGGCAAACCGGAGGCGCGCACGGGATGAACATACGTCCGTCGCCACGTCGGCGATGACGGCCAGCGGATAGGCAACCATCAACCCACCATAGCCTTGGCGGTGCCGTGGAAACCGTTCAGTGCTGGCTGTCCCGCAGTTCCTCGAACGGTCCCGAGCGGGCCAGGATCAAGCCGCTTACCACCCGTACCCAGGCCGGGAAGGCCATCGCGATCCACGTGCTCGCGTCGCCGCCATGGCGACGAGTCTGGCTATCGCGACTATCGGCATCGCTACCGCGACATGGCGAAAACGCTTGGCTACGAGGGGCATATCGAGTGAGCCGAGGCGATGCCATGACAGCGGTCGTTCTGTACTCCTCGATACCTGGCGTCGGCCATCAGGGCAGTGCTGACGGACCGCCGAAGTGCTAACCGCTTGAGGTGACCTCAGTTCTGACGCAGCCCCAACTCGGCCAAGAGGGCATACTCGGCCGCGAACGGCTTCTCTCGCTTCCACCTAATCTTTCTCCCATAGCGTCTGATCGGCGCGTTCATGGGCTGTCCAGAACGCCAGCGCCGGTAGTGGGTCGTGCACCAGCCCAGCGAGTGTGCTCGCCTGCCGCAGTTAGTCTCCTTGCACGCCATGGTTTCTCTATCCCTTCCTGGTGTCGTGCCGCTATTGCCTGGGGGGGACCCCAACCGGGCGTGCGTTGTCTTGTCCCCCCACGGGCCTACGGCGGACGCTTGACCACGACCTCTTGCGAGTGCTCAGGCTGTAGGTTGGACAGTCCTCGTGTGTCAATCTGATGAATAACGTTGTCCTAGCACGGGACAACTTGTGTCCCAGAGCGGGGACACCGGCTATTCACCCTCTAAAGGTTGTCTTACTGTAACTCCCGCTGCTAACGGTGAGCTATTCGGTTGTGTGGCTTTGGGCTACCGGCCAACAATCTGGTCGGGACAGGTACGGCTGTCGCCGTCGTCTACCCGGTAGACGTTGCGGCGTTCCTGCTGGCGTGCCCGCTTGAGCTGGTTACGTGCCCGAATCCGCTTGGAAGAGATTGTGTTGCGGTTTCTCTTGGGCAGCTTGGAAGGCAGTGTGGTGACGGTGTAGACACGTCCAGCTATCTCGCGTGTGTCAGACATTGCTGCGGCCCGTCTCCTTCCATTGTATCAGCAACCTGGCGATCAGGTCATTGACCGACCGGCGCTCCGATTGCTGTCATCCCAGGTTCACTCGCGGTAATCGTCAAGTTCTAGATGGCCATGCAGAAAAGCGTCCAGCAAGTGTGCCAAGCAACTCGCATCCTCGACAGACAGGACATGCCGGACGGCGCAGTTGTCAACTGGCTTGCCCAAGGTTTCGTAGGCCGCCGGAAACTCCAGCGTCAACCAACGCCCGTAGTAGCTGATCCAAGCCTGGTGGTCCATATCCTCGTGTTCGATGACGATTGTTGTGTTCATGTCCGCTCCCGATTGCTGTTGTTTCAATTCATTTCCTTCCGCTGTAAGCATTTCATGCCGACCGATACGTCGAACGGGTGCCGAAAACCGTTGAGCTGTGCCAGTTGTGCCACACCGACATAGTTGGCACAACTGGCACAACTGGCGGTCAAACGGGTGCGCATATGCTGACAGACATGACCACAGCACCCATTGACACACTGCCCCCACTCCCGTCAATCCAACAGGGTGCGGCATGGCTCGGAGTAGACCCAAAGACCGTGCGGCGCTACATCGCCCAGGGCCGCATCAAAGCGAAACGGGTTGGTCCGAGGCTTATCCGCATCGAACGCGAATCGCTCCTGGCGCTGGCTAGCCCGATAGGGAACTACTGAGCGGCCAGCTTAGACATGGCCTCGGCGATCTTGGCGTCCCGTTCCTGTGCCGCGATCTGGTAGCGCATCGCCATGCCCGGTGTTGTGTGCCCCAATCGGCTCATCAGTTCCTTGGTCGTAGCCCCCGCTTGCGCGGCCAGCGTTGCGCCCACGTGCCTCAGGTCGTGGACACGCATATCCGGCTTGCCGACAGCCGCGAACCCGTTCTTGACGGACTTGGTGAACGCCGTCTTAGACAGCCGCTGCCGCGCGTAGTGGTGAATACGAACGCCTCAGGCCCTCTGCCGGTGTGATGCGTCATGTGCTCCCGCAGTATCTCTGCGACATGCGGCGGCACGGTCACGTCACGTATACCGGCATCAGTCTTCGGGCCACCTACAACAAGCCCCTTGTCAACTATCGTCGCTGCCCGTCGTATGCGAAGTGTCATCCGGTCGCCTTCGCTGTGGACATCCTTGCGGCGCAACTCGATCAGCTCGCCAAACCGTAGCCCGCACCATGCCGCCACCGGCACCGCAGGCCGATATTTCTCGGGCACCTTCTCGGCCACTTCCTCAAGCTCTGCCGGGGTGAGCGGTTGAACGTCGCGCGGCTTGGGTGGCTTGCCCGCTGAGTTGATCTGACACGGGTTCTCTGTCGCGGCCTTGTCCTCCACTGCGGTGTTGTAGATGGCCTTGAGCAACTGGTAGGCGTGCGTGTTGCTAGTCGGGGTCTTCTTGCCCAGGCCGACCCACCAGGCCCGCACCTTGGCCGGTGTGACGGCCCGCAGAGTCTCAGCGCCCAGCTCGGGCAGTATCCGGCTCTTGAGCAACCGCCTGTAGAGGGCATGGGTCTTGGGCGTCAGGTCGCGGTGCTTCATCCACTGCTCGGCGTACTCGCGCAGGGTGACACCGGCTAGCACTTTGAGGGCCGCGCGGCTCTCTGGTGGCGACCACTCGCCAAGCTCGATCAGCTTGCGTTCGTTCGCCAGCCAGCCCTCGGCGTCGGTGCGGTTGTCGTAGGTGTGTGTGGCGAAGTATCGCTCGCCGTCGTCGTACACAGCAAAGAAGAAGAAATGGAAGGCGTCGACCGCTGACACCGTGATCACGTTCACTGCGGACTATGCGCAGCGGACGGGTTCAGGCGAGCTATTGCAACGCTAACGTGCCCGTTTGCGTCCACGAACAGGGACTTTTGTCCCTACTAAGGTTGCACGATTGGCAACAGTGGTAAAGGCGAAAACCCCCTCTGGCCTGTGGGGTGAGTGACGGGACTCGAACCCGCGACACCCAGGATCACAACCTGGTGCTCTACCAGCTGAACTACACTCACCATCGCCGTGAGCCGTTCCCGCGTTGCTTGCGAGCCGACTGGTGGCGACGTCGATACTAACCGCTCGGACGCTCAGCGGCCGAATCGATTGTTCCCGGTGTGCGCGCCATCCCAGCAAGTTCCGCGGCTATCGCCGCGATGTCGCTGGTAGCAGGCCCAGGCGGCGGAACGAACGCGGTGCGCCGGTAGAACTGCAGTTCGCGGATGGATTCGTGAATGTCGGCGAGCGCGCGGTGGGTAAGCCCCTTGGTCGGTTGGGCGTAGTAAATGCGCGGGTACCAGCGTCGACAGAGTTCCTTGAGCGAGCTGACATCGATCATGCGGTAGTGCAGAAATGAGTCCAGGGCGGGCATGTCGCGGGCGATGAACGCGCGGTCGGTGGCGATCGAATTGCCGGCCAGCGGTGCGGTCTTGGGTTGTTTGACGTGGTCATTGATGTAGTCGAGTACCATCGTCTCGGCTGCCGCCAGGTCGACGGTGGACGCCTTGACCTCGTCGATCAGGCCCGAGCGGGCGTGCATGTCGGCGACGACGTCGATCATCGACGAAAGCGCAGCGTCGTCGGCGTGGATCACGACGTCAACCCCGTCGCCGAGGACGTTCAGCTCACCGTCGGTAACCAGAGCCGCGATCTCGATCAACCGGTCCGAGCGCAGATCGAGCCCGGTCATCTCGCAGTCGATCCACACGAGTTCGTCATGCACAGCGTTCACAGTAGGCAAACGTTAGCCGCAGCACCTGCGGGCAGGGTCAGGTGCCAAGTAGTGTCATGCTTTGCCCGCACTACTCGGGGAGAGGACAGCGGCCTTATGAGCACCGAATCGACATCGACCCCCGCACAGCAGATCGCGGCCGGTTACGCGGTCGGAGGCCAGGCGCTGGAGCTGGGCACCGTGGTCGTCGACGGCACCGCCGACCCGGCCGCGCGGATCCGCATCCCGCTGGCCACCGTCAACCGGCACGGTCTGGTGGCCGGGGCCACCGGCACCGGCAAGACGAAAACGCTGCAGCTGATCGCCGAGCAGCTCTCCGCGGCGGGCGTACCGGTGATGATGGCCGACGTCAAAGGCGACCTGTCCGGGCTGGCCCGGGCCGGCGAGGCCAACGACAGGATCACCGCGCGCGCCAAGGAGACCGGCGACGACTGGCAGCCGAGCGCCTTCCCGGTGGAGTTTCTCTCGCTGGGCACCGGAGGCATCGGTGTGCCGGTACGGGCCACCATCGCCAGCTTCGGCCCCATTCTGCTGTCGAAAGTGTTGGACCTCAACACAACTCAAGAGTCGACGCTGGGATTGATCTTCCACTGGGCCGACCAACAGAAGCTGCCGCTGCGGAGGCTGAGGGACTTGCGCGAGGTGATCAGCCACCTGACCAGCGACGAGGGTAAGCAGGATTTGCAGGGGTTGGGTGGCGTTTCAGCAGCGACGGCCGGCGTCATCTTGCGGGCTTTGGTCAACTTGGAAGGCGAGGGCGCGGACACGTTCTTCGGCGAGCCTGAACTCAGGCCGAAGGAGGACCTGGTACGTGTCGATGACAAAGGTCGCGGTGTCATCTCGCTGCTGGAGCTCGGCGACCAGGCTGCACGCCCGGTGCTGTTCTCCACCTTCCTGATGTGGCTGCTGTCCGATCTCTTCAAATCCATGGAAGAGATCGGTGACGTGGCCAAACCCAAGCTGGTGTTCGTCTTCGACGAGGCCCACCTGCTGTTCACCGATGCGTCGAAGGCGTTTCTGGAACAGGTTGAGCAGACCGTGAAGCTGATCCGCTCCAGGGGCGTTGGCGTGTTCTTCTGCACTCAGTTGCCCACCGACGTGCCCAACGACGTGCTGTCCCAACTGGGGGCGCGCATCCAGCACGCCCTGCGTGCGTTTACTCCCGACGACCAGAAGGCGTTGGCCAAAACCGTCCGCACCTACCCGAAAACCGATGTCTACGACCTGGAGTCGGCTCTGACATCGCTGGGCATCGGGGAGGCCGTGACGACCGTGTTGTCGGAACGGGGCGCCCCGACGCCGGTGGCGTGGACCCGGCTGCGTTCGCCGCGGTCGATGATGGCTGCAATCGGCGACAACGCGATCAGCGCGGCGGCCAAGGCCAGCCCGCTGCACGCAAAATACGGTCAGACCATCGAGTCGAGGGCCGCCTATGAGACCTTGAAAGAAAGAGCAGCACAATCCGCCCCGACCGATCAGGCGCCAGCGAAAAAGGCATCGAAGCCCGCGCCCGCGAAGCAGAGCTGGTTGAGGCGGTTCGTGAATAGTCGGGAATTCAGAAAGTTCCTCATCGACTTCGTCGGAAGCTTCTTCCCGTCATCCGGCGGCAGGCGTCGGGGACGCTGACCCGTCAGCTGCCCAGCTTCTTGTAAAAGCTCCCCACGATCGGTGCCACGATGGCGCGTGGCGCATACTGGCTGGCCACCGACATGGCTTTTGACGTCAAGCCGGGCACGACGCGCATCTTGTTGCGCGCCAACGCGTCCAGCGCTGCCCGGGCAGTGTGTTCGGTGGAGATCCACAGGAAATCCGGCACCAGCTTGTCGACCAGTGACGCCTCGGCCGGATCTGGTAGCTCCGTACGCACCGGGCCGGGCGCTAGCAGGGTGACGTGCACACCGGAACCGCGGAGTTCGCCGCGCAACGATTCGCTGAAGGTGTTGACGAACGCTTTGGTGGCGGCATAGGTCGCGTTGTAGGGGATCGGCGAATTGCCTGCCGCCGAGCCGGAAATCAAGATCCCCCCTGCCCGGCGCTCGATCATGCCCGGTAACACTGCCAACGTGAGGTCGTGCACCGCGATGGCGTTGAGCTGTACCACAGCCTTTTCCGCCGCCGGGTCAAGTGCCGCGATCTGACCGAAGGTCGAGGTTCCGGCGTTGGCACACAGGATCGAGATAGTCCGGGTGGCCAGTTCGTCGGCCAGTTTCGCCCGTTCCGCAGCGTCGGTGAGATCGGCCGGTCGCACTTCGACAGTGACCCCATACTTGTCGGTCAGACGGGCTGCCAGGTTGGTGAGCACGTCCTCGCGCCGCGCGGTGACGATCAGGCTGTGGCCGCGGGCCGCCAGTTCGGTGGCCAGTGCTTCGCCGAGGTTTTGCGATGCTCCAGTGACAACGGCGCGAGCATCGGGGCTGGGAGCAGGTACCGGCATGTGGCAATCGTAGACAAGCAGTTTGTAGCGACGGCGGGTGCGGCGGGTCGGGCGCGGCGGGTCGGCTACCAAAACCGTTAGAGTGCCGAGCATGATCAACCCGGCGTCGGGCTTGGGTGCACCCGAGCGATCCCGGGTGCTGGCTTGGGCACTGTGGGACTGCGGTTCCGCCGGTTTGAGCGCGATCGTGGTGACGTTCGTGTTCTCGGTCTACCTGACCGGCAGCGTGGGCGAGGACGCGCCCGGCGGTGCCACACCCGCGAGCTGGTTAGGCCGCGCGTTGACCGTCGCCGGGCTGACTATCGCAATGCTGGCGCCGGTCATCGGCGTGTGGGTGGAGGCCCCGCGTCGGCGGCGTACGGCGCTGGTGGTGTTGACCGGCCTCGCAGTGGCGCTGACCAGCGCGATGAGCCTTATTCGCGACAACCCCAGCTACCTGTGGGCCGGTCTGGTGCTGCTGGCGTCGACGGCGGCGTGCGGTGACCTGGCCAGCGTCCCGTACAACGCGATGCTGCGCCAGCTCTCGACGCCGCAGACATCGGGCCGGATCTCCGGGTTCGGATTGGCGTCCGGCTATGTCGGCAGTGTCATGCTGCTGCTCGTCGTCTACCTGGGATTCATTTCCGGAACCGGCAAGTCGCGGGGGTTACTGCACCTGCCCACCGACGACGGCCAGAACGTCCGGGCGGCGATGCTGCTGGCCGCCGCATGGTTGGCGGTGTTCGCCCTGCCGTTGCTGGTCACCGCGCACCGGCTGCCAGCCTCCGCCGAGGTGCCCCACCCGACGGTGGGCGTGCTGGGCGGCTACCGCAAGCTGTGGTCGGACATCACCGCGGAATGGCACCGTGACCGCAACCTGGTCTACTTCCTGCTGGCCAGCGCGGTCTTCCGAGACGGGCTGACGGGAATATTCACGTTCGGCGCGGTACTCGGTGTCAACGCGTACGGCATCTCGCAGGCCGATGTGCTGATATTCGGGGTGACTGCGAGCGTGGTGGCCGCGCTGGGAGCGGTGTTGGGCGGACTGGTCGATGACAGGATCGGATCCAAACGGGTCATCATGGTGTCACTGCCCGCGATCCTCACGGTCGCGCTGACGTTGATGACGTTGTCCGGCGAGCGGGCGTTTTGGGTGTGCGGACTGCTGCTGTGCCTGTTCATCGGGCCGGCGGTGTCGTCGGCTCGCACCCTGTTGCTGCGGATGGTGCGGGACGGCAAGGAGGGGGTGGCCTTCGGCCTGTACACCATGACGGGTCGGGCGGTGTCGTTCCTGGCGCCGTGGCTGTTTTCCGTCTTCGTCGACTTGTTCGGCGCTGTCCGCGCCGGCATTGGTGGAATATGCCTGGTGCTTGGCCTCGGGCTGCTGGGGATGCTGGTCGTGCGCGCCCCGCACCGTAGCGGCGCTGTTGCGAGCCAGCAGCATTAGCCCGCCGACGATGCGGCCGGATCGGCCGGGGAGGAGGCGGGCAATTCAGCTTTAGCCCGCTGCGCTGCAGACCGTCAACCCAACGCCGGTGTGCTGGCGAACCTGAACCCCGCCCACCGTGACGGAGCAGGTGACGTCGTGGCCGATGTTGACGATCGTGACGCTGGCCGTATCTTGGGCCGACAGACTCACTTCCTTGCTCCATGGCAGCGCCACGTTGAACTCGGTCTGCCGGACGCCACCGCTGTCCGCATAGATAATGCTGAGCGCGCGGCCTTCTCCGGTGACGTTGTAGACAACGGTTTGCATCGCGGCCGCGCTGGTCGTCTCGGTGGGCGACGTGGCCGTCGTCGGTGCCGCTGTAGTGGTTGACGGCGACGTCGTTGTTGTCGGGGACGGGGTTGTCGAACTCGACCCGGGCATAGCGGGCAGCGGCGGAACCGCAGTCTGCTTCTTTGCCGAGCCGTTGGCGATCACCAGTGCGATGGCCAGCGCGACAACCAGCAGCACCGCCGCGCCGGCCGCGATCCACAACCACCGCGGCGACTTCGGACCTCCCGGCGCCGGTACCGCCTCCGGCGGTGGTTCACCCGGCGGCGGCTGGCCCTGCTGCCAGTACCGCGGCAGTCGGTCGGTCGGGTTCGATTCGGTCAGGTTCGGCCCTGGCGTGTGAAGATAGGCAGGGCCGTACGCGGGCCAATAAGGCGTTTGGCCGGTGTACGCCGGGTCGGTGTACAGCGGATAAGGCTGACGCAGCGGTTCGGTTGATTCGGGTCCTTGTCGAGCCTGATCGGCCTGCCTGGGTCGACGTGGATCGGTCATGCCCACCTCATGGCTTGCAGGGTACCTGGGCCGGGTGTCGAGGCGCGTTGAATCACCAGACGAGCCGCTACCGGTTGCCGGTGCTCAACATCTACTGGCAGTGATCGCCGGCCCGCAGCGCGGCGACGGTCATCGCCCGCATCACGGCGCGTGACCGCACCACACGCGCCGGCTTGCTATCGGTGGGCTTCATGCTGTGCGGTGTCGAGTTCAGCAACCCGAATGCGGCGTGCGCCATCAGCCGGGCATCGGCTTCGGGCAGCTCGGGGTTCAGCCGGCGCAGCACACCCACCCAGATCTCCACATACTGGCGCTGCGCTCTGCGCACCTGGCGCTCGGCCGCCGCCGGCAGGTGAGCGAGGTCGCGGTCCTGGATCCGGATGAGGTCCGGTTCGCCCAGCGCAAAGTCGAGGTGAAAATCAATAAGACCCTCCAGGGCGGCGGCCGCGTCAGCCCTTCGGGAGATCACATCCCGGGCACCGGCGAGCAGTCGAGTGCTGATGCCGACCAGCAACTCGACTAACAACGACTCCTTATTGGGGAAGTGCCGGTAGATGGCCGGACCGCTGACACCGGCAGCAGCGCCGATATCCTCCAGCCGCACCGCCAGGAAACCCCGCTCGGCGAACAGCCGCTCGGCGGCCGACAGCAGCTGCAAGCGCCGGTCGGACTTCAACCGGCTGCGACGATTCGCGGCCTCAGTGGGGCCGTTGTAACCGACCGGGGCAGACGCTGCCATGACGGCCTCCGCACAGTCCTGGACACGTTGGTTAATCCTCACTAACATAGCATGAGTTAGTCGTCATTAACTCGATTGGTATCAGATGAGCTCTTCGGCGGCAAACCGCGACGCCCACCTGGCGCTGGTGTCGCAGCTGCGCGACAAGCTGACCGCGGCCGCCTTGGGCGGCCCCGAACGCGCCCGTGCGCGTCACGTCGGTCGGGGCAAACTGCTGCCCCGTGACCGCGTGGATGGCCTACTCGATCCGGGCAGCCCGTTCCTCGAAGTGGCTCCACTAGCCGCCGACGGCATGTACGACGACGAGTGCCCCGGTGCGGGCATCATCACCGGGATCGGCAGGATCTCCGGCCGCGAATGCATGATCGTGGCCAACGACGCCACCGTCAAAGGCGGCACCTATTACCCGATCACCGTCAAAAAGCACTTGCGGGCTCAGGAGATCGCCGGGCAGAACAGGCTGCCCTGCATCTACCTGGTCGACTCCGGCGGCGCATTCCTGCCGCGGCAGGACGAGGTGTTTCCCGACCGGGATCACTTCGGCCGGATCTTCTACAACCAGGCCAAGCTCAGCGCCGACGGCATCCCGCAGATCGCGGCCGTGCTCGGATCCTGCACGGCCGGTGGCGCTTACGTTCCGGCGATGAGCGATGAGGCCGTGATCGTCCGCAACCAGGGCACCATCTTCCTCGGCGGGCCCCCGTTGGTGAAGGCCGCGACCAGCGAGGTGGTCACCGCTGAGGAACTCGGCGGCGGGGATCTGCACTCCAAGACCTCCGGGGTCACCGATCACCTCGCACACGACGACCGCGACGCGCTGCGCATTATCCGGCGGATCGTCTCAACGGTGGGTCCCCGCCAGCCGCCGGCGTGGGATGTGCTGCCGACCATCGAGCCGATCGCCGACCAGACAGAGCTTTACGACGTGGTGCCCGTCGACCCGCGGATTCCCTACGATGTGCACAACGTCGTCACCCGCATCGTGGATGGCGGCGAATTTGGCGAGTTCAAAGCGGAGTACGGCAGCACGCTGGTGACCGGATTCGCTCGCATTCACGGCCACCCGGTGGGCATCGTCGCCAACAACGGTGTCTTGTTCAGCGAATCCGCTTTGAAGGGAGCGCATTTCCTCGAGTTGTGCGACAAGCGGATGGTGCCGCTGCTGTTCTTGCAGAACATCTCCGGATTCATGGTGGGCCGTGACTACGAGGCCGGTGGTATCGCCAAACACGGCGCCAAGATGGTGACCGCGGTGGCGTGTGCGCGGGTGCCGAAGCTGACCGTGGTCATCGGCGGATCCTACGGTGCGGGCAACTACTCGATGTGCGGGCGCGCGTATTCGCCGCGTTTCCTGTGGATGTGGCCCAATGCCCGGATCTCGGTGATGGGCGGTGAGCAGGCGGCGTCGGTGCTGGCGACGGTGCGCGCCGAGGCCTTGGAAAGGTCTGGTGCCCCGTGGTCCGAAGGCGAACAAGAGGAGTTCAAGGCGCCCATCCGCGCACAATACGAACACCAGGGCAATCCCTACTATTCGACGGCTCGGCTGTGGGACGACGGCGTGATCGACCCTGCAGATACCAGAATGGTTGTGGGTCTTGCACTTTCGATCGTGGGAAACGCTCCCGTCGAGTCTGTCAGCTACGGCGTCTTCCGGATGTGAATGCGATGACCTTCGACACCGTTCTGGTCGCCAACCGCGGTGAAATCGCCGTTCGGGTCATCCGGACGTGCAAGAAGATGGGCATCCGGTCGGTGGCCGTCTACAGCGCGGCCGATGCCGCCGCGCGCCACGTCGCGGACGCCGACCTGGCTGTCGCGATCGGTCCGGCGCCCGCCCGTGAGAGCTACCTCAACATCGCCGCGGTCGTGGACGCGGCCGTGCGCACCGGTGCCCAGGCGGTACATCCCGGATACGGATTCCTTTCCGAGAACGCTGATTTCGCCGCAGCGGTGGCATCGGCCGGGGTGACATTCATCGGGCCGCCGGTGGCTGCCATCCAGACGATGGGCGACAAGATCGCCGCCAAGGCCACCGTGTCGGCATTCGGGGTTCCAGTGGTTCCCGGTGTCGCGCGACCGGGATTGACCGATGCCGAATTGACCGCCGCCGCCGACGAGATCGGCTGTCCGGTGCTGATCAAGCCGTCCGCCGGCGGCGGGGGCAAGGGTATGCGCCTGGTCGAACGGCCCGTCGACCTGGCCACCGCACTGACCGCTGCCCGCCGCGAAGCAGCCGCCGCCTTCGGCGACGACACGCTTTTCCTCGAGCGATTCATGCGGCGCCCCAGGCATATCGAAGTGCAGGTGCTGGCCGATGGCTACGGCAATGTGATCCACCTCGGCGAGCGCGAGTGCAGCTTGCAGCGGCGGCACCAGAAGGTCATCGAGGAGGCGCCGTCACCACTATTGGACGCCGCGACCCGGGCCCGAATCGGTGCCGCGGCGTGCGATACCGCGCGCAGCGTGGACTATGTTGGTGCCGGCACGGTGGAGTTCATCGTCTCCGCCGACCGGCCGGAGGAGTTCTTCTTCATGGAGATGAACACCCGGCTGCAGGTGGAACACCCGGTAACCGAGATGGTGACCGGATGGGATCTGGTCGAGTGGCAGATCCGGATCGCGGCGGGGGAGAAGCTGACCGCGGGACAGGCCGACATCGCGCTGCACGGGCACGCGATCGAGGCGCGGGTCTACGCTGAAGATCCCGCCCGCGGCTTCCTGCCCACCGGCGGTGACGTGCTCGAGGTGGTGGAACCGAAAGGCTTTGGGGTGCGGGTCGATTCGGGGTTGTCTGCCGGGATGGTCGTCGGCAGCGACTATGACCCTATGCTGGCCAAGGTCATTGCCCACGGCGGGGATCGGCCGGCCGCGCTGCGGGCGCTAGACCGGGCGCTGGCGGATACCGCCGTGCTCGGCGTGGTGACCAACATCGAATTCGCCCGGCTCTTGCTATCCGATCCCGAGGTGGCCGCCGGCGGGTTGGACACCGGGCTGCTGGACCGCCGGGCGGGCGACTTCGTGTCGACCCCACCGAGTGACGAACAGTTCATCGCCGCAGCGGCCCACCATTGGTTACGCCTCTGGCCAGCGCCGGGCGCCGATCTCTGGGAGGTGCCGTCGGGGTGGCGGCTTGGCGCCCCGGCACCGGTCAGCATCCGGCTGCGCGCTGGCGAACGCACCGACCACGTCCACATCGTCGGCAGCCCGGCGGCCGCTGTGGCCCGCATCGAAGACGGCGAATCACATTCGCTGCAAGCACATCTCGCCGGTCGACAATTGGTGGTGACGCTAGACGGACTGCGCACCGAATACACCGTCGCGGCGGCGAAGAACCAGATCTGGTTGGCCGGTGGTGGCGGCACCGCGGTGCTCGAGGAGGTCCGGGAAGCGCCGGTGCGCCCGGACGACGAGCACAGCGGCGACGCCGAGTTGACCAGCCCGATGCCCGGAGCCGTCGCCGCTGTCGGTGTCGAGAACGGTGCCCGGGTTCAGGTCGGAACCGTTGTCGTCACGGTGGAGGCGATGAAGATGGAGCACGCGCTGGCCGCGCCAGTGGACGGTGTGGTCGACCTTCTCATCGCGGTCGGCGACCAGGTCAAAGTAGGCCAGCCGCTCGCCCGAATCACCGCGAACAGCAAGGCAATTTCAGCAGCAAAGGACAGCGCGTCATGAGCGATTTTCTGGCAACCGGGACGCTTGCCGACGAGTACCAGCAGCTGGCCAAGACGGTGCGCGACTTTGCGCGGAGCGTGGTAGCGCCGGTCGCGGCTCGTCACGACGCCGAGCACTCCTTCCCGTACGAAGTGGTGGCGGGCATGGCCGACATGGGCCTTTTCGGTCTGCCCTTCCCGGAGGAGTGGGGCGGAATGGGTGGGGACTACTTCGCTTTGTGTCTGGCGCTGGAGGAACTAGGCAAGGTGGACCAGAGCGTGGCCATCACGCTGGAAGCCGCTGTCTCGCTGGGCGCCATGCCCGTCTACCGGTTCGGCACCGAGGCTCAGAAGCGGGAATGGCTGCCGCAGTTGGCCAGTGGTCGTGCCCTGGGCGCGTTCGGACTGACCGAGCCCGGCGGCGGGTCCGATGCCGGGGCCACCAAGACCACCGCGCGCCTCGACGACGGGCACTGGGTGATCAACGGGTCCAAGCAGTTCATCACCAACTCGGGAACCGACATCACCAAACTGGTCAGCGTCACCGCGGTCACCGGTGAGCGAGACGGCAGGAAGGAGATCTCGTCGATCCTGGTGCCGGTGCCCACCGCCGGTTTCACCGTCGAGCCGGCCTACGACAAGGTCGGCTGGCGCGCCTCGGACACCCACCCGTTGACCCTCGTCGACGTGCGGGTGCCGGAGGAGAATCTGCTCGGCGAACGGGGTCGCGGATATGGGAACTTCCTGCGCATTCTCGACGAGGGGCGCATAGCGATCGCCGCGCTGTCCACCGGCGCGGCGCAAGGCTGTGTGGACGAGAGCGTCAAGTATGCCCGGGAGCGCGAGGCGTTCGGTCAGCCGATCGCCCGTCACCAGCACGTCGAGTTCACCATCGCCCGAATGGAAGCCCGCGCCCACGCCGCCCGCACCGCGTACTACGACGCCGCGGCGTCGATGCTGGCCGGTAAGCCGTTCAAGAAGCAGGCGGCGATCGCCAAGCTGGTGGCCAGCGAAGCGGCGATGGACAATGCCCGTGATGCCACCCAGATCCACGGCGGCTATGGATTCATGAACGAGTTCTCTGTCGCTCGCCACTACCGGGACAGCAAAATTCTGGAGATCGGCGAGGGTACCACGGAAGTGCAGTTGATGTTGATCGCGCGCGAGGTGGGCCTGTGAAGTCGAGTGAGCGGAACAAGCCCGTGAGTGACGGGAACGAGACGAACGATCGAGTAGTGAGCGACGACGCGCGCGAAATCGTCCAGCGCGGACTGTGGTTCGACGAATTTGAAATCGGTGTGCGCTATCTGCATCGCCCCGGCCGCACCATCACCGAAGCCGACAACGTCCTGTTCACAACGCTGACCATGAACACTCAGGCGCTGCACCTGGATGCCGCGTTCTCCGATGCCCTGCCACCGTTTCATCAGCGGTTGGTGAACTCGATGTTCACGCTGTCGACCCTCGTCGGTTTGTCGGTTGCCCAGCTGACTCAGGGCACCATCGTGGCCAACCTGGGGTTCTCCGAGATCGCATTTCCCAGGCCGCTCTTTCACGGTGACACTATGTACGCCGAGACCGTGGTCACCGAGAAAAGGGAGTCGAAGAGCAGGCCGGGCGAGGGCATCGTGACCTTCGCGCATACCGCGCGTAATCAGCACGGGGACATAGTCGCCACCGCGACACGCAAGACGCTCGTACGTATGCGCCCCGCTGACGGAGCACCCGGCTAATGGGGCTGCAAAACCCCGGGCCGGCCTGGCTGTTCTGCCCGGCCGATCGTCCCGAGCGTTTCGAAAAAGCCGCCGCCGCAGCAGATATCGTGATTCTCGACCTCGAGGACGGGGTGGCCGCCGCCGATAAAGTCACCGCCCGCGATGCACTGGTCGCAGCACCCCTCGACCCTGCCCGCGCTGTGGTGCGAATCAACCCGTCCGGCACCGCCGATCAGCAGCTCGACCTGGCCGCTTTGGCGCGCACGAGTTACGACACGGTGATGTTGCCCAAATGTGAAACGGCCGAACAGGTCAGCGCACTGGCGCCGCTGCACGTGGTGGTGCTGATCGAGTCACCGATGGGTGCGCTCACCGTTGCTGAGACAGCTGGCGCGGACAACGCGGTCGCCGTGATGTGGGGTGCCGAGGATCTGTTCGCCGTGCTGGGTGGCACCGCCAACCGCTATCCGGACGGGACTTATCGGGATGTGGCCCGCCACGTGCGTTCGCAGTCGTTGCTGGCGGCCAAGGCGCACGGCCGTTTGGCCCTGGACTCGGTCTACCTCGACATCGGGGATCTTGACGGGCTGCGCGTCGAGGTCGACGACGCTGTCGCGGTCGGTTTCGACGCAAAAGTTGCTATCCATCCCAGCCAGCTGACGGTGATCCGGGCCGGCTACGCCCCCTCGCCCGACCAGGTCCGGTGGGCGCGACGCGTCCTCGCCGCGGCCTCCGATCAGCGCGGGGTCTTCGCATTTGAGGGCATAATGGTAGATGCGCCAGTGTTGCGGCGAGCCGAGCGGATCGTGCAGCTCGCGGCCGACTCCGGCTCGTAGCGGTCCCAGTCTGGGTTTTGCTCTGACCCGCCGCACCACCCGCGCCAAGGGGAACGTGGCTGTCGACGCATCTTATAGGAGGACGGCATCCACTGACAGTGTGACCGCGCGAGCAAAGGAGGCGGTATGGCTGAGATTTCTCAGGTGCCGATGACCGTCGACCTTGAGCCGGTGCAACTCGTTAGTCCGGATGGGACGCCGACGGCAGAGGACCGCTACAGCCGTGACCTTCCCGCCGAGACGCTGTGCTGGCTCTACGAGATGATGGTGGCCACCCGCGAGCTGGACACCGAGTTCGTCAACCTGCAGCGCCAGGGCGAATTGGCGCTGTACACGCCCTGCCGCGGTCAGGAAGCGGCGCAGGTCGGCGCGGCGGCCTGCCTGCGCAAGACCGACTGGCTGTTTCCCCAATACCGCGAACTGGGTGTCTATCTCGTGCGTGGCATCCCGCCCTGGCACGTGGGGGCCGGGTGGCGCGGAACCTGGCATGGTGGGCTGGAATTCACCAAGAAGTGCTGCGCCCCGATGTCCGTACCGGTCGGCACTCACACCTTGCATGCGGTCGGGGCGGCGATGGCCGCGCAGCGCCTCGGCGAGGACTCCGTGACGGTGGCCTTCCTCGGCGACGGCGCCACCAGCGTGGGTGACGTGCACGAGGCGCTGAACTTCGCCGCGGTGTTCACGGTGCCGTGCGTGTTCTACGTCCAGAACAACCAGTGGGCGATCTCGGTGCCAGTCCGCAAACAGACCGCCGCGCCTTCCATCGCCCACAGGGCGATCGGATACGGAATGCCCGGCATCCGAGTGGACGGCAACGATGTGCTGGCGTGCTACACGGTGATGGCCGAAGCCGCCGCCCGAGCCAGGGCCGGGGGCGGGCCGACCCTGATCGAGGCGGTCACCTATCGGCTCGGCCCGCACACCACATCCGATGATCCGACCCGGTACCGAACGCAGGAAGAACTGCAGCGCTGGCTCGCGCTGGACCCGATCCCGCGGTACCGGACCTACCTGCAGGGCGAGGGTCTGTGGTCGCAACGTCTTGAGGACCGGGTCGCCGCCCGGTCGAAGCGGATGCGAGCCGAATTGCGCGACGCGGTGGTCGGGGCCCCTGACATCGACATCGACGAAGTGTTCACCACGGTGTACGCGGAGATCACGCCAGGACTGGAAGCCCAACGCCGACAGTTGCGGGCCGAACTGGGCAAGGAGGCGTGAATGACCCAGATCGCCGATCCTCCGGCCCGCTCCACGACGCCCGCGGCCGCGCCGCCGGAAACGCAGCCGTGGACCATGGTGCAGGCGCTCAACCACGCGCTGCATGACGCGATGGCGGCCGACGAGCGGGTGCTGGTCTTCGGCGAGGATGTCTCCACCCAAGGTGGGGTGTTCCGGGTGACCGAGGGACTGACCGAGACATTCGGCGAGGAACGGTGTTTCGACACCCCGCTGGCGGAGTCGGCGGTAATCGGGATCGCGGTGGGGCTGGCATTGCGCGGTTTTGTGCCGGTGCCGGAGATACAGTTCGACGGGTTCACTTACCCAGCGTTCGATCAGGTGGTCAGCCATCTGGCGAAGTACCGCACCCGCACCCGCGGCGAGGTGGATATGGCGGTCACCGTGCGGATACCGTCGTTCGGCGGTATCGGTGCGGCCGAACACCATTCGGACTCCACCGAGTCCTACTGGGCGCACACCGCTGGTCTCAAAGTGGTAGTCCCGTCGACGCCCTCGGACGCCTACTGGCTGTTGCGGCAATCGATCAGCTGTCGCGACCCGGTGATGTACCTGGAGCCCAAGCGGCGCTACTGGAGTCGCGGCGTCGTCGACACCAGCCAGCCGGAACCCCCGATCGGGCAGGCCGCGGTCCGCCGGGCCGGCACCGATGTCACTGTGCTGACCTACGGCGCGCTGGTGGCTACCGCCTTGTCGGCCGCGGAAATAGCTGAGCGGCAACACGGTTGGAGCCTGGAGGTCGTCGACCTGCGATCACTGGTCCCGCTGGACTTCGACACCGTCGCCGCATCGATCCGCCGGACCGGGCGTTGCGTGGTGCTGCACGAGGGACCGCGAAGCCTGGGCTATGGCGCCGGGCTGGCCGCTCGCATCCAGGAGGAGATGTTCTACGAGCTGGAGGCGCCGGTGTTTCGCGCCTGCGGGTTTGACACTCCATATCCGCCGGCGCGGTTGGAGAAATTGTGGCTACCGGGCCCGGACCGGCTGCTGGACTGCGTCGAGTGTGCACTGGAGATGCCATGAGCCCACGCGCCGACGACGAGCGCGTCAAGCCGTTCCTGGTTCCTGACCTCGGCGAGGGACTGGAAGAGGTAACGGTGTTGTGCTGGAACGTCGCCTTGGGCGACAACGTCGAGCTCAACCAAACGCTGTGCTCGGTGGAGACCGCCAAGGCTGAGGTCGAAATCCCCAGCCCGTACGCCGGCCGGATTGTCGAGATACGCGGCGCTGAAGGTGAAGTCCTTCCGGTTGGCTCATTGTTGGTGCGGATCGACACCGATCCGGACACCCCGGAGACGGAAACCCCGCAGCAGACCCGCCCGGCGGTAACCGCGGCACCCAATGGTGAATCCTCCACGCGCAGACGGGTACTCGTGGGATACGGGACAGACGACGTATTTGACAACAGCAGGAGGACCGCAACCAAACGTGGACCTGAAGGCTCGGCCGTCGCCGCGCGTCCTAAAGCTAAGCCGGCCGTGCGCAAACTTGCCGCCGAGCTGCTCGTCGACCTCAACACCGTGCCCCCTGGCCCGGACGGTGTGATCACTCGAGAGGCCGTCTTGGTGGCGGCAGGAGTCGGTGCTGCGGCTACCTATGACGTGCTGCCGGTGCGCGGGGTCCAAGCCCATATGGCGGAACGGATGACGTTGTCGCGTAACCAGATCCCCGACGCGCACGCCAGTGTCCAAGTGGACTGTACAAACCTGTTGGGGCTGCGTGACCGGCTCCGTGTGGCCACACCTGGAGGCGACGAGCTGATTACACCGTTCGTCCTCATGTTGCGGCTGCTGGTCGTCACATTGACTCACCACAAGCTCTTCAACTCCACTTGGGTGGACGGCGCCGATGGCCCGCAGGTGCACTGCCATCACGCGGTGCATCTGGGTTTCGGCGTGGCCACATCCCGCGGTCTGCTGGTACCGGTGGTCGCTGACGCGCAGGACAAGACCACGCGCCAACTCGCCGAAGGCGTCGCGCGGCTCATCCGCGAAGCCCGCGCAGGCACGCTGAAACCTGCTGAACTGCAAGGGTCGACCTTCACGGTGTCTAACTTCGGCGCCCTCGGACTCGACGAAGGTGTGCCGGTGATCAACTATCCGGAGGCCGCGATCTTGGGCATGGGCTCCCTCAAGCCCCGGCCCATGGTCATCGACGACGCGATCGTCATCCGACCGCAGATGACGCTGACGTGCACGTTCGACCACCGAATCGTCGACGGCGCCAAGGTCGCACAGTTCCTCGGTGAGCTTCGCCAACTCATCGAGTCACCGGAGATGGCTCTGCTGGACCTGTAAAGGCGTTTTCCGACGGGCTATCGGGGGGCCGCGTCGCGGCGCAAAAAATATATATCGCAGCAGCGCGAAGACAGGCAGGGTTAACGGTACGACGCCGCCGCAGCAACAGCCCTACATTCCTACCCCGGCTACTACCCCTACCACCCGTCCTTGCCCTATGAACACAAACCTCCCCGGACCCGGGTGTGGGTGACCGCTTGGGATGTGATCTGCGCCGTCGCGGTGTGGATTGTGCTCATAGTCGGGGCTGCCACGGCGGCGTGGCTATCGCTGTTCTTCGGCTTCACACGGATATGTGGCTCCACGGGTGGCTGCCCGCCGGTACCCGCTTGGGATCGATGAATGGGTCTATCCGGTGACCTGGGGTGGTGTCGGTGTGGCGTTCGTCGTCGCCGCGGTCGGCCCGTTAGTTTCACTCTGGCGGCGCTGGTACATGTTCATCTGGCCCGCAGTTGCCGTCGGCGTCGTCATCGTTAGCTATCTAGCCGGCTTTGCCCTGACTGAGTTCAGTGAAAAGTATTGGCACTGAGGCGCGGCGTCGATGGGTGTCGCTCTGGCGCTTGCAGCGGCCGCGAAAGTACATTCCAGAACCCGCGTTGCTTCGTAAAATGCTTTTCCAGTCGCCCTTTCGCGAATGGCGGAAGGCTGCGCGGGTCGCGGTGTCTGGAGGATGCCAGCGACCTGGCGGTGCGCACCAGCCACACCAGCCACTCCAGCCGCGTCGGCCCTCAGACTGGCTCTGCAAAGTGATATCGCATGCGATACCACTTTGGACGACGGTGTCACCTCCCATCAGGCGCAGCCGTGGCACCTTTCACCCACCAAGCTTCCTAAGCTTTAATGATCGTCACCCGCACTCATCGCACGATCGGCCCGGTCCCCGGATTCGAAACTGGTGGCGCGGGTTTCGCGCGCGATCATGTCGCGGTGTGTGCGCGACCAGTCGTCCCGCTCGGCAGGCTCCGCAGTCACGGTGCCCTCTAGCACCACAACGTCGGCGCTGTCGGGCAGCGCGGCGGTGAACGCCGGGCTAGCAGCGGTTGATGGACCACCGTCGACGGCCGATCATGCGTCTGGGCACAAAAGCCCAGCCATTACTTGCGCCGGGCGGCGGCCAACCGGGCGGCGAACTCCGGTGATTGGATCGATTTCGCCTGCGGGCCAAGCTCTGTGCGCTTGGCGAATTCGTGCTGCTCGCTATCGACCGACCCCGGGCTGGCGGTGGCGCGCATCGTGGCCTTGGTCGCAAGCACAATCTCGCGCGGCGCAGCCGCGGCTCCGGCGGCCAACTCCAACGCGGCGGCGACCGGGTCGTCGGCGACGCTCAAGGCCAACCCGTGCCGTAAAGCGGATTCGGCGTCCAAGCACCTACCAAACAACAGGGCTGCGCGCGCGACCTGCGGTCCCACCGCGCGCTGCATCATCCAGGTCGCGCCCCCGCCGGGATGCAGGCCCAGCTTCAGGAAGCGGGCATCGAACACCGCGCCGGGTCCCGCGATCCGTACGTCGGCGGCCAGTGCCAGATTGAGGCCAGCGCCGACGGCCGGGCCGTTGACCGCGGCGATGGTTGGTAGTGTGCATTTGCCGATGGCCATGAATCCGTCGTAGATCCGCAGCAGTCCTTGCTCGGCCGTGTCGCCCAGAGCGGTGAGGTCGGCGCCCGCACAGAACGCCCTGCCCGCGCCGGTGACCACAACGGCGTGCACGTCTGGATTCGCCTCGGCCTGTTCAACCGTCGCGCGCAGCTGGGCCGACATCGCCGCGGTGACGGCGTTGCGCCGATCGGGGTCGTTGACGGTGATGAGCGCGACGTGATTGTCGACGCTCAACAGGACAAGATCAGACTGCGCCATCTGGCACCTCCGCGCAGGTTCGGATTTGCTGTTGACTCCAGCTCTGCGTTGATGCCGAGCACCTCGCAGACACCACAGACGGGAACCTCACTGGTGCAGTCAGACTAACCGCGAGCTCGTCGGAGGGGCGGTATGGGCGACCGTATCACTAGCATCCGATCGCCACAAAGCCCCACAGGTCACATCAGTGGCCCCGTGAGCATCGTCAACACCCTGCACGAGCATGGTCAGCGGGTGCGCGCGATGGCCCGCAATGTCGACCGAACTCGCGCCGTTCTGCCGGGCGGCATCGATGTGGTGGCCGGTAGGTTGAACATAGTCGCCCCCGGCTAAGCCGCGCGTGGGCGAACGTCCCGGGCGCCACTCCAACGCCGCAGCGCATCGCGCCGAACCTCACGACCGTTAAGGAAATCCACGATGACAGCCGACAACGCGACGCGCGCGAAACTCACCACCATTGCGTACTTTCCGGAGCAGTTCTTCCTGGAGAACCTCGCCGTCCGCGCCGATGGGTCGATCCTGGTGACCGTCCTCAACCACAAGCAACTCTGGTATGTGCCCGCCCCCGCCACCGAGCTGCCGGTCGATCCGGTCCTGGTGCACACCTTCGAATCTCTGGCGATGGGCATCGTGGAGGCCGAGGCCGATGTGTTCTATGTCTGCACGTTCGGACCAGCCACGGTGGAGCGTGTCGACCTGCGCATGTGGAGCCCCGGTGCGCCGGCCAACATCAGCCGGGTGCTCACCTTCGACACGTCTGGCGCGGTGCTCAACGGCTGCTGCCTGATCGCCCCACACTTGCTGCTGGTCGCCGACTCAGTTGCCGGTCAGATTTGGCGTGTCGACCTGGCCAAGGACGGTCTGACAGCGACCGCACGGGTGTGGCTGCACCATGACAGCATGGCGTTCGACCCCGACAATCCGCTCAACCCCCAGCCGGGAGTCAACGGGGTCCGCTACGGCTCGCGAACCAACTGCCTGTACTACACCTCCACCACGCGAAAGCTTTTCATGCGCGTGCCCGTCGACCCGCAAACCCACGAACCGGCCGGCGAACCCGAATTCGTCGCCGGCGGCACCATGGCCGATGACTTTTGCATCGATGAAAACGCCGGCGTGGCCTACGTGACCACCCACCGCGAAAACACGATCGACCGCGTGCCATTGCGGCCCGGCCCGCATGGTGTGGGTCGTGACATCGTGGCCGGTGAGACGTTCACTGCACAACTCGTCGGACCGTCAAGCGTCGTCTGGGGCCGCGGACCCAACGACTACGGCCACCTCGCGTATGTCACCACCGACGGGGGCACCACCGAACCCCCGGATGGCGTCATCCGACGTGCCCAGCTGCTACGGATTGAGCTCTGAACAAACGGCCGCCATCGATGAACGCGAAAGCGGAACGGGCACAGCGAGATGGTCTGCGCCGGCGGGTGTCGATCGAGACCTACGTCGACGGCGACGGGCCCGCCGTCGTTGTCATCCCGTCCTATAGGCGAGACGGCGGTGAGGACTTCGAGCCCTTCACCGCCGCCGTGGTCATCGGCTCACTGATGGGCGCAGCCCTTGCCGCAGCACTGGTTTGCCTGCAGCGCGGCGACACCGCCGAACAGCTGAAAAGCCCGGTCCAAGAAGCTATCGGCATCGCGGTCACAGGATTGCGCAACGTCAGATCAGCCTTCTCGCCGGACCAGGAATAATCGGCACGAGATCCACAGGAATTAACAATTCCTCGGTGCGGTGGCGGCATGCGACCATGGTGCCGACACCCAAAGGCGGTAGCTCTAGCGCCGCCTGGGCAGAAAACGACCATTGACATCGATGGCACATCTCAAGTCGGCACCGACATCGTGCCGGGCACTTATCGCTCGGCCGGTGGAATCGATTGCTATTGGGCGAGGCTGAGGAGTCTCGATACAAACGAAAACATCGACAACAGTAGCTATGTGCAGCATTTGCGGCTAGGCTGGCGTTAGTAGCAAGCAACGGCGCTTCTACTCAATGGGAAGTGCAGAAATGACCACCACCCATACGCGCTCGCCCAGTCGGGTGCTATCTCTCTTGGCTGTCGGCCTGGTAACGGTGGTCGCGATGCTGGGTTGTGTCCTGGTGTCGGTACCGCAAGCATCGGCGGACTGCGTTTTGACCGCCCAAGATCAGAGCTACATCCAGCTGCTGGCTCAGAAGCATATCGGTGCCATCAACGGGTACACCGATTGCGATGTGGCCGGGCAGGGGCGGTGGTTCGCCGATAAGGTGCGTGCGTCAGCCACTCCAGCGCTAACCGCCGCGGGCCTCGCGAGGACCTACTACTGGAACTACTGGACGTCTTTGACCGAGGAACAGGCTGCGTGGCAGGTCGCGGCGGCGATTAAGGTCTACGCGCCGGAGATGGTCCCGGCGGTTTTGAATACGAATACACCGCCGCAACCGGTCGCCTGACTAAGCCTCTGAGACCGGACCGCACTCTTCACGCTCGCAGTCATCCGAGAAGCCGCACAGCGTTAGGTTAGAATGTCGGCCAACGTGTCAAGGAGAACTACGAGATGATCACGAGAGTGCTGGTCAGCGGCGCTATCGCCGTTGGCGCTGCTGTTGGGCTGGCTGCACCAGCTATGGCTGATGAGCCATTCACCCCCGTGACCACCTGTACCTGCGAGCCGCCGGCCCAGAAGGATGGCTCTGCTGCCCCCAGCCTGGAACAGATGACCCGGGCAATCCAACAGGCTCTATCCGAGATCCAAGCCAGCCAACCCCAGCCGTAACGCGAAAAGGCTTGTGGTCCAAGGATCCTAGCCGGAAATCCCCACAAGGGGCGGACAACGCATGAACCTAAACTGGGAGCAGTACATCGGGCCAGGCGGTCATCGGGCAGACGGCGCCGACAGCGTCTACATCATCCTCGATGAAGGCAACCTGGCGAAGCTGTACCAGATGCCCGACGCCGACGAGTTGTCCCCGATGAACCCACAGCGGGCACGCAAGTATCGCGAGTACGGCCCGGGTGTCACGTACGGGCCCGAGGGGCACGCGGCCGGGTACCCCTGGGAATCGGCGCTGGCAGAGGCGAAAGCGGCCGCGCAGGCGTGGGAGGACGCCGATGCCTAAGGCAATCCCCTAATTGGACTCGTCGTATGGTGCGGTCTCACAACCAAAGTTGTGGGACTTAGGCTTTGAGTGGCTCAGCGGCAACTCACCGCGGCAGATCTTCACGCCTGCCAGCTCCCCGACCCTGCCGGCGGGGTTCCGAAGCCGCCGCCGTCGTAAGTCGTGGCCGTGGGGTCCTGCCCGGCTCAGGGTTGCGAGGAATCGGGTGCTGTTGCTGGTATTTGCAAGGTAGCTCGGGACGGGGAGAGGTCGTTTGTTCGGACTTACCTTGCATTTTCGGCGATTTGGAGCGGACAAGTAAGTGGGGCACTTGCACCATCACCGATGCTGCCTGCGTCGCGGCGATGAGCGAGATCTACCCCGCGCCCAACGTCGACGCCGCCGAGTGGCGCTCAGGGAGTTCGGGGTTCTTCCCGGCCGATTAGCTCTAGAAGACCGCGAACCACATGGCGATGTAGTGGCAGATGGCCGCGACCGCGGTGCAGGCGTGGAAGACCTCATGATAGCCGAACGTCGACGGCCACGGGTCGGGCCAGCGCAGCGCGTAGAACACCGCCCCGATGCTGTACAGCGCGCCGCCGACAGCCAGCAGCACGATCGCGGCCACCCCGGCGTTCTGCAGGATCATCCTGGTGTACCAGACCGCCACCCAACCCAGCAGCAGATAGAGCGGCACGCCCACCCAGCGCGGCGCCGTCGGCCAGAAGAGCGTCAACCCGATTCCGGCCAGCGCGCCGCCCCACACGATCGCCAGCACCACATGCCCGGTCGCGCGCGGCATGGCCAGCCTGGCGAAGGGTGTATAGCTGCCGGCGATGAACACGAAGATCATCGAGTGGTCGAGCCGCCTCATCCATTTCCTGGCGGTCGCCGACTCCCAGTGGACGCGGTGATAAATGGCGCTGACGGCGAACATCGCCACGATCGCCACGGTGTATGCCAGCGTCGCATGCCCGGCCCGCTTAGATGCCACCGCCCACGACACCGCCACCAGTGCCGTACCTGCGATGACGGCCGCGACGGCGCAGTAGAGGTGGATCCAACCGCGCAACCGTGGCTTGGTCAGAACATGGGCAGCACCCTCGAGGAGATGTTCGGTGAAGTCGTCGACAACGGCGATCGGTCCGGAAGACTCGGGCTGGGGGGCCTGATCGGTCTGGTAGCTCAATATCCCTCCCTGACTCGCGCCGGGATTGGCGGTAAGTGCTATTCGCCCCCAGCAATCTGGTCCTCGTGAACATCATTCCGCCGCGCCTTAAGGAGCCGCTGTATCGGACCTATGAATTTCGTTTACCCCGTGGAGGCCCGCTTGGTGGCCCTGGCCGGCGTCGCGTTCTTCCTGCTGGTGCTCTGCATCCACGGTCAGTCCTTGGCCACGGTGGCGCTGCTCGCGGCGCACCTTCGCAGTGCGGGACTCGCCCCGCCGAGCTCCTGACGAAGCCGACGAGGCGAGTGCCGTTCTGTTGTGCCGCGACGCGGTTTACTGCTGGCCCGGTGCTGGGTTCTGTGGGCCGGTCTGGCCAGGCGGGTTCTGCAACGGGGCTTGCGCCGGGTTCGTCGGACCCGGGTTCGTCTGGCCCGGCTGGTAGCCGGTCGGCTGAGCCTGCGGATTCTGCGACCCAGTTGGTGTGCAGAAGACATTCGTGGTCTGTCCAAGGCGTACGTGGCCACATCAAGACTCTGCCAAGATATCTCGTTGTTCCGTAAAGAAGTCGCCAGTGGTGTTGCCGCGCGCGTTGCGGCGCACTGTGATGGAGACCATGGCCGATAATGACCCTAGATTTCTGCGCCGTGCCGTCAACGCTCGAGTATTGCGGAGCCGGCTGGCAGCACGGCTTGCCGTCGCTTATTCGAATTAGCAACTGAACTCGCTGTTATTGCACTCGACCGGCTCTGCCGCTGCCAATCGGGTCCCTATCCATTGTTGCCAGATGCCCCGCACGACAACCGGACCCACGCCGCTTTCGCAAGAACGCATTTGGCGCTGCCGATGCATCGTCGCGATGCGGTCCGCCGCGGTGTCCAAAGCGAACCAAATTACAAACCTGCCCGTGCCGAAGGAGGCGAACCGTGGAAGACCGCGAAGGACATCAACCGATAGCCTCGAAGGGAAACATCAGCGAACTTGCCGAACTTGCAATCATGCTCGTGCGCGAACAAGCCCCCGAAACCCGCCTGCTGGCGATAGCCGCGCGCCCGGTCGCCGATCACCCGGAATACCACCAGGTCAATCGGATCGCCCGCGACGGCGCCGCGCTGAAGGGCGGATGGACCTTCCTGGTCAACACCTCCACCCGCACGGTCCTGCGCACCGTTGGTGATCCGGACCAACTTGACTTTGAGGCCGCGATGGGCCGTGCCATGCCGGCTTAGATGTGCACTCGCGGGCGGTGCATCAGCACGGGCGGATGGGTTGTCTAGCCGCTGCCGCAAGGGATCCATCGACCGTTGTGGAATCAACGTGAGCACCGTGGGCCGGAGGTGCCGGAGATTTTTGCGTTCACGGTCCTGACCGCCTGGGGGTGGCGCAGCGCGTCATCGCGCCTCAATCACCTACGAGCCAACTCGATAGCTTACCTATCGGACACCGCCCCGCGGCTTCGCGGGCCCAGGCGCCGTCGTACCGCCTCCGAGCAGGTGCGGGCCCGCCGCAGTCGAACGACCCGTATCTATCTACCTTCACAAAGACAAGGCAGTTCGCACACAGGTGCCGGACGGCCGTACAAAATGCGTAGGAATCGCAAGCACGCCCGCAAAAATAGCGTCAAGGCCGGGTCGGGGTTCAGAGCGTCGCCATATGTTTCTTCACGGTTACTTGCTTGTTTCTTGAGAGTTTCTGCGTCCTCTCAGAACGGGTTCAGAATTCGGCGAATGGAGGAGTGGGTGTTGTGACGCACATGCTGCTGACTGTGTCAGTTTTCCTGGCGCTGTTTCTGTCTGCGGCCCTGCCGTTTCCGGAAAAGTTGTTGTGACAACAACCACCGCAGGAATCATCGTCGTCGCGGGACTGGTGCTGGCGCTCGTCGTCGTGCATGTGCCGTTCGGGGACTACATGTACCGTGTGTACACCTCTGACAAGCACTCGCGTGCGGAGCGACTGATTTACCGCGCCATCGGCGCAGACTCCCACTCAGAGCAAACATGGGCCCGGTACGCCCGCAGCGTGCTGGCGTTCTCGGCGCCTTGCCCACCCATCGACCGCAATTCGTAGGAATGGTCGCGGGCGTGACCTTCATCCTGGTCGCCCTAACCTTCCTGCCCATGCTTGCGCTCGGGCCTCTTGCTGAAGGGATTCACTAATTAGTTAGATGAGGTCGTCGTCGAAGTCGCTTTGTGCGCGGGGTGGCCGGCACAGCGGGGACACGCCGGCACCCGTTCGCGCGATAAGCATCGGCGGTCGCAGTACCCTTTCGGTCCGGCTGCAACCCAGCCGACGCGTAGTGGCCAACTGTGAGTAGGTATTCGGCGTGGTCATCGGTCGAGAAGATAGTGGATCGTCGACGCGGGGTCGACTGGAGGTCTACCTCGGGGCGAGCCCGGGCGCCGGCAAGACTTACGCGATGCTAGCCGAGGGCGCCAGCCGCGTGGAGGCCGGCGCCGACGTGGTGGTCGCGCTCGTCGAGACCCACGGCCGTGAGGCCCTTGTCAGCATCGCGGAGGGGCTTGAGGTGATCGCCCCGCGTCAGATCCTCTACCAGGGCACGGTATTCCACGAACCCGACTACGACGCGGTGCGGGCGCGCCGGCCCGATGTTGTCCTGGTCGACGAACTCGCGCACACCAATGTGCCGGGGTCGCGGCACGAGAAACGCTGGCAGGACGTCAAAGAACTGCTCGATGCGGGCATCGATGTCATGACCACGCTCAACATTGCTCATTTACCGGGGCTGCAGGAGGGAGTCGAGCGGATCACCAAGGCCAAGCAGCATGAATTCGTGCCCGAGGAGATGGTTCTCGGTGCGCAACGAGTGCAGTTCATCGATGTCGATCCCGACACCGTGCGGACACGGCTGGGCCTGCACGGCACCTTCTTCGATCGTGATCGTCTGGTGGCGCTGCGGGAACTCGCGCTGGCCTGGCTTCGCGAGCACGGCCTGCGTGCGCCGACCGCACAACCCACGACGAGCACCACAGCGGCTCCGGTGGTGGTCGCACTGGCAGCCGGTGCCCCGGCACAGGAGGTGGTGCGGCGGGCAGCGGAACTGGCCACCCTACGGCACGCCGAACTGGTTGGCGTGCACATACGGGAGACAGGAGGGCTGGTCACGTCCAGGCGCGGTCACGCGGATCTTGAGCGCATGGTCGAGCAGTTCGGCGGACGATACACCGAGGTCGCGGGCAACAACGTCGCGCTGGCGCTGGCGCGGTTCGCGCAGCAGGAAAAGGCCGGCATGGTCGTCATCGGCGACACCAGCCACTCGACCGGGCACCGCCTGTTGCACGGCTCGATCGCCCGGCGCACATTACGGCTGATCGGTCCGATCGAAGTGCATGTCGTTCCACCGGCCAACATGGCCAGACGTCTTTCGCCAGCACTGACGGCGCCAGACCCACGCCGCGTCGCGCTTCCGGCCCGCCGACGTCTGTTCGGCTGGTCGTTGGCGCTGTTCTTGCCGACCGCGCTGGTGGCGGCTTTGGTCGCGGTGCGCGCGGAAATCGGGCTCGCCGGGGCGTTGCTGTGCGCGCTGTTGTCGGTGGTACTGGCCGGGTTGGTCGGCGGGGTGGGCGTGGCCATGGTGGCGACGGCGACCGCGCTGTTGTCAGCGGACTTCTTGTTCACCGTCCCGTATTACAGCCTGCGGGTCGCCAATTGGATAGACATCGTCGAGCTGGTCGTGTTCAGTGTGGTCGCTGTAATCGTCGGGATCCTCGTCGACGTGCTCGCTGCGCGGGCCAGGAAGAACGCACACTTCGGCGTCGAGGCCGCGCTGCTGGCCCGAATGGCCGCCCGCATCCTGGTCGGTCCTGCAACCTCGCAAACCGACCTGGTGGCCGAGTTGCGTCGCACGTTCGACCTTGACAGCGTGGCCATCCTGTCACGCACCGCCGTGGGGTGGCGGGTGCAGGCAAGCGCGGGCGCGCAGGTGTCCAACGACCCCAGTGACGCCCAGTTCTCAGCCGAACTCGCCCATGACCGGGTTCTTGTGATGTCCGGGCACGGGCTGACCCGCTCGGATGCAGAACTGGTCAGGGTCTTCTGCGCCGAACTGCTGGTAGCGCGGCGCCGCGCCCAACACGTCGAACTGCGCAGGGGCGTGGCGGGCGGAGGCGCGCAGAACTAGCGCCAAAAGTCACGGTTTGCGTTGGTGCGGCCTCGATACCGGAACGGCGACATCTCTGCTGCCAGGGGAGGTCCCTCATGGCAGACGTCGGTTACCTAGTCCTCTGCGCTGCGGTCGTGCTGCTCCCGATTGCCTCACCATCGGCTGCGACGAGATCTTAGGACCCGACGAGCCCGCGCTTTCCGACGCCGTACGACCCCGCCGGGTCGAACCCTTAACATCTGCGAGCAGAAGCGTCACGAATCTCGATCCGATCTCCGGCAAAGGACAAATGGCGACTGATCCGACCGACCGCCAGATCCGAAAATTGTCACAACGTTGTCACATTGGGTGCAAATGCGGTGGGATGGTGGGGGACACGGCGGGACTATTTTGGCTGGTCAAAGGCATTTCAGCGTCATCCCGGAGCACCCGAAATCAGTCTATGTTCGACTGGGGGTCAAGCGGTCTGCCCCATTCGGCTCGACTCGAACTCCGAAATGGCCTGCCTGGGTGCTGCCCTCTCTGGGCTTCGAATTGTGCTCAACGGTAATGCGGTGACTGTCAAGGCCACGCCGCTACGCGGTCGGCCCCAGGCCGAGCCCTGACAGCCACCGCATCACCGTGCAAACCGGCCTCTACCAGCGAGGGGTCGGTGTGGGCTCAAACGTAGAGAACAGAAACCGCTGCGAACATAGCCGGGAAGAAAGGGGTTTTCCAACAGGCCGCCGCAGTCAACCCACTCAGTGACGGAGAGGACAAGTGATGGACCCCAACACCGCTTTTCGGGCTGTGCTGCAGGACGAACTCTTGCGAGAAGCCACAGACACATCCCTTCGTGCCCAACATGCCCGCCAGCGCGCCGAACAAACCCGCCAATGCGCAGCCACCACGCGCCAACGAGCCGCCGCCATCCGACACGACAGAGCAACATGGGGTTATGGATACATCCGATCGGGGTAATGAAGCACTTCGCGCGCATGCAGCCGAACGGGCAGCAGAACTTAAGCGGCGAAAAATCGAGCTTCAGACCCATCAGCCCTTCAACCCCGAAAACGTGGAGCTTGCCGCTCGCAGAGCCCGCGAAGCACACGAATGGGCTCGGAAAGCAGAGCGTGCTGCCGCTGCCGCCTTTGAGACTGCCGCCAACCTGCACGAGGAGGCCGCTCGACTGCACGATCTGGCCGTCCAACATGGCCACGGTGACCCGGCAGCACATCATGACGCCGCCCGCCGCCACCGCAAAGCAGCACAGCAAGACCGCGCCGACGCTGAGCGCAAACGACGAGAAGCAGAAAACGAGTAAGGCCACCAGCCGGTCAGACCCCCGGGCCACCCCACCGGCCGTGCGACCCAGCTCGTCTTTTATACGTCGTTTATGGTCGAGAGGCAACGAGAATTAACGGCAACCATGAGTGGCTAACGAGCAACGTAATCAGTTGGTAGACAAACAAATACGGGATTTATTGGCAACCACCGAACGGTGGGGCGTTAATCCGTTGGTCGCAGACGCGGTTCAGCGGGTGAGCTGCGACCATCGACGCCGTATCACCGGTCTGCCTCATCACGAGTGCTCTCTGGGGCCCGTGCGCGCTCTGACAAGCGGGCACATCGCCGTCCGCTGCTCGCCTGCCGTGGCCGGACTCTGGGGAACATGTGTTCGAAGCCCAGCGATTTGCCATGACCCCCACCCTCATGGTCGGAGATCCCGCTCCCGGATGGTGAGCGGTGACCGAATCCCATTGCGGCACAATGGATCACGGCTCTCTATCAGTATAAACCAACCATGACCGTGCCTGTGCAGAGATGATCGAAAGCAGACCAGGTGCGACATCATGCCGTACTTGCGCGATCCGGAACCGTAGGCCGACGGCCGCGCAGGCCCGTCGGATGCATGACCGTGAAATACTCGAAACGCCTGTAGACCCGGTGCGACCGACCCCAGAGAGAAGGGGGAATTGGCAGTGATAACCGAACCCGCAA
>DASPOT010000331.1:0-19963 GCA_035625875.1 Mycobacterium sp.
TCCATGGCATTGGACCACCCCACCCGCTGGGGGAGCCGGATGGCTCCAACGATGGTGGGGACCCCGATCGACACTTCGGGGAAGGAGAACATGGCCTCGGTACTGGCGATCACGAAGTCGCAGAACAGCACCCCGGTCAGCGTAACGTGGTTTTGGAACCCTTCAGGCTCTACTCTGTGCGGCTGTAGAACGGCGTATTCCCCGCTGCGTGGTCCGTCGTGTCGACGATATTCGTGATCTCCGGCGCGACCCTGCGCAGCATCACCTCGAACCCCTGGCGCAGGGTCACCTTTGATGCCGAGCATCCCTGGCACCCGCCGCTCATGGCGATGAAGAGGTTCCCGTCCCGGACGTCTACGATCGAGATCTGCCCGCCGTGGGCAGCGATGGAACGGTTGACTTCCCGGTCCAGGAGTTGCTGGACGACTGCCCGGCTCTCGGCGTCGGTCCGCTCTCGTGTGCCTGCGCTGGCAGTAGCCTCGAGGATGGCCGGTATTCCCGTGAGCAGTTGCGTCCGGAGACCCGTTCCGATCGCCGCTCTTAGCCCGGACCAAGAGGCGCCTGGCTCCTTCCCCACAGTCACCACGTTGCCGGCGATGAGCACGTAGGCAACGCCAGGAAGCGCGAACAACCGCTCGACGAGCGGCGACCCACGGGCGCGTTTCCGGTCGTCGAAGAAAAACGGGCCGCCGGGATGCACCGCCCGGCTCACGGTGAACTTGCACGTGTCAGGATCGACAAGCGAAGTCTCTGCCTGGATCGTGATCGCCGGATCGATGGGCAGATCAGATTCAGACATGTTCCACGACCTTAGCCGCGTCGCGCTCGCCGATGGCCCGCAGGTATTCGAAGGAGTAGATGCCGGTACTGTGGCCGTCGCTCCAGCTGATGGTGATGGCATAGTTGCCGACGCTCGAGATCACGCGTGGAGTTATGTCCGGTGGCACACTCTTCGGATCCAAAAGCGCACGCCCGCTGGCCTCCTCGATGCAGGCGGCACAGTGGCAATCCAGCCGGAGGTCCCGGACATCGAAGTCGTCATGGTGCCCGTCCTGCCACAGCACGGACAGCGTCCGCGCATCTCGCTGGCGGAAGCCGACCGAGGTCGTCCGGGAACCCGACGGCCGAACGGCGCTCTCGACCCAGGCCGGCTCTCCCTCGCCCGACTCCCACGTCCACGCGAATGGCCTCAGTACCATAGTCGGAAGACCCTGGAGCTGATCCGCGAGTGCCGTGGCGATCGCCTGGTAGGCCTGGGCTGCAACCGAGTCCGGCTTATCGAGGAGCATCGGACGCCCCTCGTCCCCGCCGGTGACGATGTCGGCGTCGAGGGGTATCGCGCCGAGGAACGGAACCCCGAGCTGCTCGCTCATCCGCTCGCCGCCGCCGCTGCGGAAGACATCGGTGTCCTTCCCGCAGTGCGGGCAGGTGAACGTGCTCATGTTCTCGATGATGCCGAGGATGGGGACGTGCAATGTCTCGAACATCCGGAGCCCGCGGCGGGCGATCTTGAGACTCACGTCCTGCGGCGTCGTTACGACGACCGCTCCGGACAGCGGGAGGCTCTGAGACAGCGTCAACTGGGTGTCACCAGTCCCCGGCGGGAGGTCGAAGATCAGGGCGTCCAGCTGGCCCCATTGCACGCCGCCGATGAACACGTTCAGGAACTTGCCCACCATCGGTCCACGCAGCATGGCGGGGTTGTCGTCTCCCCTCAGCATGCCCATCGATATCACTTTCAAGCCGTGGGGGGCGGGGGGGATGAGCTTCTGGTCCGGGGTCGCCGCCGGCTGTTGACCGGTGGGGAGTCCTAGCATGACCGGGATGCTCGGTCCGAAGACATCGGCGTCGACCAGCCCGATTCGGCCGCCGAACTGTTGCAGCGCGAGCGCAAGATTGACGCTGACCGTGGACTTGCCGACGCCCCCCTTTCCGCTGGCCACCGCTATGAGGTGCCGGATCCCCGGCAGCCGTTCAGGACCGGCGGATGGCTCTGCCGCGGCATAAGGCGCCTGGTGGAGGCCAGGGTGCGAGTCCGGGGTCTGCATGGGTCACCAGCTCCTTCCGGCCGTTCTCGGCCGGGAGGCCATCGCTGACACGCCACTTAGTCTAGCAAGTATTGACTTATCTAAGTTAGCGAGATCGAGCGCGCGGTGGCGTGGCCGGTGAAACGGGCCGTGGCTGAGGCCATCGGTTTTGACGAACTCGTCAAGCACGGCAGACCCGAGCCGCTGCACGCCGCCGAGCAGACCAGACGCTCAATCGCCATCGCGGTAGATGCGGCGGTACGTGATGTGATCAAGCAGGCGTCTAACCGAGGGTCGTAAAAGCCTGGACCGACCCGGCAGCTTTCTGCTCATACGCGCCAGCACGCTTCCGTCGGGGAGCTGCATTTCGTGGATGAACGTGACAGAGGTCACTTCGCGGCGATGGGGGTAGATTAATGACTTGTCACCAACCTCAGGCCTCTGTGCCAGTAATGCTCTCCCCTCCACCCGATGATGTCGGGGTGGCGGCAGAAAAACGTCACCTTGTTAAGTAGTCGTTAATCTACCCCCTTGCTCACACTCGGCGTGTCAGACCAAGGCTGTGGGTTGAAACGGCTCGCCCGGCGATGGCGCTGCCCCGCTGAGTTCGGCGCTCATCGAGAGCAACCTGCAGGAGAACGTAGAGCGAGGGCTTACCATTGCTGGCGAGTTCAACACGGCGGCCGAAGCACTCCTTGACCGCGGATTTGCGGTTTATCGCCTGCGCCGCGGTCTCCGGTTCCACAGACAACATCTCGCCGGATGGCGCGCGCTGTAGGTGAAGCCGGCAGATGTACAGTCCGCGTGGTCGTGTCTCGACATGTTGCCTAACGTCTCAGAAACTAACGGTCACCTGCGATGATGACCCCTAGTCGTCCCAGCCTGACGCCCAGTATCCAACCCGACTAGTGACAACGTCGTGACAATCCTCGGTACCGACCACACCCGACTTGACGCAACGAAACCGTTTGCCGGTCGGTCGGTCGACGGAGGAGGACTGCCGGGTAGCACGGTACGCTGACCTGCCCGGGGCCCGCCGGCCGCTTATCGACGCGCTGGTGGAACAGCGGGTGCTGGTGCGCGACGAGCGCGACGGCGAAGCGGTGATCGAGGTCGCGCTGGAAAGCCTTCTGCGCCAATGGGATGACCTCGCTGCTTGGCTTCGCGACGAACGCAATAACTTGATCGCGGCTGACGACATCCAACGCAGCGCGACCGCCTGGGATGCCCACGACCGTGACCCAGCGTGGCTGCTTGCCGGCTCCCGCCTTGCCAACGCCGAAACATTAGCCGCCGCAACCGTTTAACACGGCTGCCTCGAAAAGCAACCCGCCCGTGATTACCTGGCAGCTTCCCGGGTCGCTGAAAACGCGAAACTTGAACCATATTTGCGTGAGCAGCCGCGGTTCCGCCGCCTGCGGACCGCGGCTTTTACGGCACTGGTCGTGCTAACGGTGATCGGAGTTATCACCGCGACCACGGTCAATACGCACCAGCAAGCGGTCACCACGGTTGTCAACCACACCGAGCCCGCTGGCGTTCGCCGCCGGGCAGCTTTACACGACGCTCTCGGTGGCCGACGCGGCGGCCGCCACCGCGTTCATCGCGGGCGCCGAACCGCGCGAGGTATGTCAGCGTTACGAGCAGGCCATCATCGACGCCGCGGTGGCGTTGACCGAGGCGTCCAGCGGATTGACCGACCAGCCGATACAGCACCTGCTGGGTCGGATCAACGCGCGGCTGGCGGTGTACACCAGCCTCATAGAAACGGCGCGGACCAACAACAAGGCCGGCAACCCGATCGCGGTGTCGTACCAGGCCGAGCGTCGGCGCTGATGCAGCAGACGATCCTTCCCGATGCCCAGAAGCTGTACGAGGAGATCTCCGGGCGGCTGGACGCCCAGACCACCGCCTCGACGCACATTCCCGCCACGGTCTTTCTGATCGTTTTGGTGACCCTGCTGTGCGCTGTCTACTCGACGCGCTGGTGGGCGCGCCGCCCTACCGGTCGCCGGCTCAACATCGGTTTGGTCGCCGGCGGGCTGGCCGTGCTGATAGTGATGGTCTGGGTGGGCACGGCGTTGGCGATCTGCATTGCTAACAGCCGAAGCGCTAAGAGCCCCGGCGACTCACTAAAGACCATCACCGAGCTGGCGATCAGCGCCCAACAGGCACGCGCCGACGAGACGTTGCTCCTGCTCCGCCGTGGCGACGAAGATGTCCGCAATGAGTCGTATGACGCGCGGTTCGACGTGATGCACAAAGCGTTGACGGTCTACCTCGCCGGTTCCGACGTCATCGCCAAGAGCGACCTGCAGAAAGCGTATCAACTGCTGAGCCCCTGGCGTCAGGCCCACGACCAGATCATTTCCTACGTCGCGGAAGGCAAGCCCCAGGCCACCACCAAGGTGGCGTTGGGCACGGACAAAAGGGGACTCCGCACCGGCAGCAGCCCGGCGTCGCGCAACCCGCGAGCGTAGCGCCGGCGTTATCCGGTGACGACGGCCGGGTCGGCGGACAACGACAGGTCGCCGATCACGGTGGCAGCGGTGACAAGCACGGGTGCGGTGTCATCGTGTAGCCACTTCTTGAACACGACGCGTCGTTGAGCGGGATCGGTTTGACCGGATCGGGTTTCGGGTCCGGTGGTCGTCGGTCCCGATGGGTATCGTCGTCGTTTTGTCTCGGTGGTGGTGATGTCGGTTTCACCAGCCGCAACAAGGTAGTTCGACTGGCCACGGAAATGAGACTCGCGGACTGCCCCGCCGACCGGGTTAGGAGCGGATATCGACACGCTGACCGGTCTCCTTCATCGCAGCCTCGATGGGCTCCGGTGTGCTTGCCTCGCTGATGCCGAACCGCGCGTGAAGCCGGGCCATCGGCTTGGGCGCCCACCAATTGGCGCGGCCCAGCACGTGCATGAACGCCGGAACGAGTAGTATCCGCACCAGCGTCGCGTCCATCAGCACCGCCAGCGTCAGGCCGACGCCGAACATCCGCATGAACGACACCTGCGCGGCGATCAACGCGGCGAACGAAATGGACATCACCAGCGCCGCCGCTGTCACCACCCGACCGGTGCGGGCCAGGCCCAGCGCGACGCTTTCATCGTTGTCGGCCCTGGGGCGTCCGGACGTCAACCAGTACTCGCGGATGCGCGAAACCAGAAACACCTCGTAGTCCATCGACAGTCCAAATGCGATGCAGAACAACAGCACCGGCACGGTGGCCACCAGCGTGCCGGTAGCCGTGGTGCCGAACGCGCCCAGATGACCGTCCTGGAAGATCCACACCAGCGCACCGAAGGTTGCGGAAAGCGATAAGAGGTTCAGAAGCAACGCCTTCAACGGCAACACCACGCTGCCGGTCAGCAAGAACAGCAGCACGAACGTGATCGCGGCGATCACCGCCAGCACGGTGGGCAGCCGTGAGGTGATCGCGTCGCAACTGTCGCGGTTGATCTGCGCTATTCCGGTCATCTGTACGTGTTGGCCGCCGGGACCGGCGACGGCGTGCAACCGTTCCAACTGGGCCTCCGAAGCCTGTGAGAACAGTGGCGCGGTGCTGCCAACGGTGAAAAACGCGCTGCCGTCCTTGATCGCCGTCGGCGCCGCCGCTGGCCCGACCAGCGAGCCGCCAATGAACGTGCCGCCTGGCGCAGACACCGACGACACGTCCGAAACCTGGGACAGCCGCGCAGCATAACGGTCGAGTTCGTTGGGTGTGACCCCGGTCAAGTCCGGAATCACGACGGTCACGTTGGTCGTGGAGTCGACGGCAAAATCGCTGCGCACCTGGTCAGCGACCTGGCGCGCCGACGCGGAGTCGGGCAGTACGCGGTCGTCGGGAAAGCCCCATTTGATACCAAGGAACGGTGCGCCAAGTATCACCAGCAGAGCGATGATCGCAAGGCAGATCACAATGGCGTGGCGCATCACAAACTTGCTCGAGCGGTAAAAGAATATCTGCTCGACCGGGCGTCGCACCGGCTCCGGCCGTCTCAGCAGCCGGCGGCCCAGTCGGCGCACGTCCAACGAGTCCAGCCGGTCCCCGAGCAACACGATCGCCGCTGGCGTCACCACGAGCGCGGCAACGGCCGCGAACGCCACCACGGCGATGCCGGCATAGGCGAAAGACTTCAGGAAGTACATCGGGAACAGCACCATCGCCACCATCGACAGCGCGACCGTCATCGCCGAGAACAGCACCGTCCGCCCGGCCGTGGCCATCGTGCGCACCAGCGCTTCGTCGCGATCCGCGCCGTCGGCCAGTTCGTCACGGAACCGGCTGACGATCAGCAGCGTGTAGTCGATGGCCAATGCCAAACTCATTGCGGTAGTGATGTTCAGCGCGTAGATCGACACGTCGGTTGCGTATGTGATCATGCGCAGCACCGCCAGCGAACCCAGGATCGCGAACCCGCCGACCGTCAGTGGCAGCGCCGCAGCCATGAGGCCGCCGAACACCCAGACCAGCACCACGAAGCTCAACGGGATGGCGATGGATTCGGTAAGCAGCAGGTCTTTTTCGCTTTGGCTGTTGATCTGGACGTAGGCAATCGCTTCGCCACCCGCGCGCACGGTGAGCCCGTCACGGTCGTGCACCAGCTGATCGGCCAGCTGCTTGGCATGCTTCTGCGTGTCGCTCTCGCCGCCGGTGATGCCGGCGACGATAAGACCGGTCTTGCCGTCCTTGCTGACCAGTGCCGGCGCGGCCGGCGGCGGCGCGGTCCACGCCGAGTTGACGTAGGCGACATGGGGCGACGCCTTGAGCTGGCGGACGAGGTCGGCGCCGACGGCGCGTGCCGCTGGACTTTCGGCGCCGGCGTCGGAGGTGACGGCGATGACCATCTGCATGTCGCCCTGGCCGAACTTCTCAGACCGTAGCCGAGCCGCCTGCCACGACTCGCTGGTCGGATCCTGGAAACCGCCGGCGGATAGGCTCTTGGTTACCGGGATGCCAAAGATGCCGGCGCCGACCATGACCAGCAGTGCGACCGCGATGATCCGCCGCGGCGCCGCGATCGCGAGTCGAGCGATCCCTTGTAAGACGTTCATCCTTCCTTGCCAACCCTTCTCAAGCGGTCTCGACTGAGTTCGACCCCGCGGGCCGCCGGCGCCCTGCGGGGGCTACTGAGCCACAATCCGCGATCCGCAGGGCCTCCTCGATCAGCGTTTCAACAATCTTCGCCTCCGGCACCGTCTTGATCACCTGTCCCTTAACAAAGATCTGCCCCTTGCCGTTACCGGAAGCCACCCCGAGATCCGCCTCACGCGCCTCACCCGGTCCATTTACGACGCATCCCATGACCGCGACTCGAAGCGGAGTGTCGAGTCCGTCCAGACCTGCGGTAACCTCGTTTGCCAAGCGGTATACATCCACCTGGGCACGGCCGCACGAGGGGCACGAGACGATCTCGAATTTGCGTGGCCGTAGGTTCAGCGACTGTAGGATTTGCGTGCCGACCTTGACTTCCTCAATAGGTGGGGCCGACAGCGAAACACGGATTGTGTCGCCGATGCCCTCACTGAGGAGCGCTGCGAACGCGACCGCTGACTTGATGGTGCCCTGGAACGCCGGTCCGGCCTCGGTGACGCCTAGGTGCAATGGGTAGTCGCATTGCGCCGCAAGGCTGCGATAGGCGTTCACCATAACCACGGGATCACTGTGCTTCACTGAGATCTTGATGTCGCCGAACCCGTGCTCTTCAAATAGGCCGGCCTCCCACAGTGCGGATTCCACCAGCGCGTCGGCCGAGGGTGTGCCGTACTTGCGCAGCAGGCGTTTGTCTAGCGAGCCGGCGTTCACCCCGATGCGGATCGGGATGCCCGCCGCTGCAGCGGCTCTCGCGACTTCCTTGACCCGACCGTCGAACTCCTTGATATTTCCAGGGTTGACCCGCACCCCAGAACATCCGGCGTCGATGGCGGCGAAGATGTACTTCGGCTGGAAATGGATGTCCGCGACGACTGGGATCGGCGACTTCTTGGCGATAGACCTCAGCGCGTCCGCGTCCTCTTGCCGCGGACATGCGACCCGCACGATGTCACACCCCGACGCTGTCAGCTCGGCGATCTGTTGCAATGTGGCGTTGACGTCATGAGTTCTTGTTGTGGTCATCGACTGCACCGACACGGGGTGGTCGCTGCCGACGCCCACCTTGCCCAGCTTGAGTTGCCTTGTCTTGCGCCGTGGCGCCAGCCCGGCGGACCGACCGGACAACCTGGGTATTCCCAGCGAGGTCACAGAGGTCATCGTTATCCTCTCACTTGCGTAGTTCTCGCGGTGGTGCGAAGACCACGGTTTCTTCAGCAGTATGAACCGGCTGTACGTCGGTGAATCCGTTGTCCGCTAATAGCGTCAGCACATCCCGCACCAAGATCTCCGGAACCGATGCGCCGGAGGTCACTCCGACTATCGACACATCGTCGAGCCAGCACAGATCGATCTCGCCGGCATGATCGACCCGGTACGCGTGTGAAACACCGGCTTGGCGGGCGACTTCAACCAGGCGGACGGAGTTGGACGAGTTTTGCGACCCGACCACAATGACCAGATCGCATTGCGGCGCCAGCGCTTTCACGGCCGCTTGGCGGTTCTGCGTGGCGTAACAGATGTCGTTGCTGGGCGGATCCTGCAGCGACGGGAATCTGTGCCGCAGCCGCTCGACCGTGGCTATGGTCTCATCGACGCTCAACGTGGTCTGCGACAACCACACCACCTTGGACTCGTCACGCACCACAACGTCGTCGACTGAGTCGGTTCCGTCCACCACCTGTACATGGTTTGGGGCCTCCCCGCAGGTCCCTTCGACTTCCTCGTGCCCCTCGTGGCCGACCAACAGGATCTCGTAGTTGCGACGCGCGAAACGATTCACTTCGTTATGCACCTTAGTGACCAGCGGACAGGTGGCATCGATCACCTGCAGGCCCCGTTCTTTCGCCGCCACCCGCACCGCCGGTGACACACCGTGAGCGGAGAACATCATCACCGCACCGGGCGGCACATCGTCGGTGTCCTTAACGAAGACCACCCCGCGTTCGCGGAGCATTGCGACAACGTGCTGATTGTGCACGATTTCGTTACGTACATAGACCGGCGCCCCGTGTCGCTCGAGCGCCCGCTCGACCGCCTCCACAGCGCGATCCACGCCGGCGCAGTAGCCACGCGGCTGCGCGAGCAGTACTCGCTTCACCGGAGGCCCCGCGTGCGTCGGCATCGCGCCCTGTCCCGCTGCCGATGCTTTGCCGTGCATTGTCACTCGCCTCGGCCCGCATCGGCATCAGTCTTTCGCTCAACCCAGGAGGTAATACTGGTGACCAGGTCGGCGGCCGTTAGGCCGAGGTCGGCATGGATCTCGCTGCGCGAGGCGTGAGTGAGGAATCGCTGTGGCACACCGACACTGCGCACCGGTGTGTCGACTCGCGCCTCGCGCATCCGCGCCGCCACTGCCGAGCCGACCCCGCCGTGTAGCCCCGACTCCTCCAGTGTCACAACCAGCTTCACATCGCTGGCGAGCTTCACTACCTGCTCGGGCACCGGCAGCACCCACCGAGGATCCACCACCGCGACGGCCACACCACGCTCCCGCAGTGTCGCCGCCGCCGTCAGTGCGATCGCCGCCAGCGGCCCGACCACGACCAGCAGAACATCGGGATCCTGCGGGCGGCAAAGCACATCCACGCCCTCTATTCGTTCCACGGCTTCTATATCGGCACCCACCGATCCCTTCGGAAACCGGATCGCCGTCGGGCCGTCATCGACCCCAAGCGCCTCGCCGAGCTGTTCACGGAGCGAGGAAGCATCGCGTGGGGCCGCGACTCGCATGCCAGGCACGATGCCCAGAAGCGACAAGTCCCACACGCCGTTGTGGCTGGCCCCATCGGGCCCGGTAATGCCTGCCCGGTCCAGAACGAATGTCACCGGCAATTTCAGCAGTGCGACATCCATGATTACCTGGTCGAAGGCCCGGTTGAGGAACGTAGAGTACACAGCGACCACCGGATGCATGCCGCCAAGCGCCAGCCCCGCAGCGGATGTAACAGCGTGTTGCTCGGCGATCCCCACATCGAACATCCGGTTCGGAAACCGCGCCCCGAACGCCGCCAAACCGGTCGGCCCCGGCATCGCGGCGGTGATCGCGACGAGGTCGTCGCGCCGCCTGCCCCACCGGAGCAGCTCAGTGGCAAAGACGTCGGTCCACTGCGCAGCGTCGGTGGATGACTTCGGTTTGCCAGTTCGAGGATCGATCGGCCCGCATGCATGCATGCGGTCAGCAGGATCTTCCTCCGCTGGCCGGTATCCCATTCCTTTGCGGGTGACCGTGTGGACGATCACCGGGCCACCGACATCCTTTGCCATCCGCAGCGCCTTCTCCAGCACGAAGAGATCGTGTCCGTCGATCGGGCCGAGATACTTGATGCCCAAATCCGCGAACAACGTCTGCGGACTCAACCCGTCCTTTAATCCTTCCTTGACGGCGTGCAGTACCGAGTAGGCGGATCGTCCGAGCAGCGGCATCTTGATCAGCTCCCTTTTTACGGAGGCCAGGAGCCGCTCGTAACCGGGACGCATCCGCAGGCTGGTCAGACGATCGGCAAGTCCACCGACCGTCGGCGCATAAGACCTGCCGTTGTCGTTGACGACTACAACGACAGGGCGGCTCTTGTCGGCAGCGATGTTGTTGAATGCCTCCCAGCACATTCCACCGGTGAGAGCGCCGTCACCAACGACGGCGACTACGCGGCGATCTTGTCTGCCGGCCAGTTGGAATGCCTTGGCCAACCCGTCAGCGTAGGAAAGCGCAGCCGACGCATGCGAAGACTCCACCCAATCGTGCTCGCTTTCTGCTCGCGACGGGTATCCCGACAGGCCGCCGGAGGCGCGCAAATGGTCGAAGTCGTCTTGGCGGCCCGTCAAGACTTTATGCGGGTAGGCCTGATGGCCGGTGTCGAAAATCAACGCATCACGCGGCGAATCGAATACCCGATGAAGCGCGATCGTCAACTCCACCACACCGAGGTTCGAGCCGAGGTGCCCCCCTGACACCGACACCTTCTCAATCAGGAATGCTCTCATCGCATCTGCGAGCTTTGTCAACTCGTCGCGCGACAACCCGTGCAAGTCACGCGGACCCCGGATCCGGCCAAGGACGTCGGCAGGACACGATGCTCCACCCGTATCATCACGGTCCAGATACCTACTCGACATTGGACAGGGTGCCGGTCTTCGCGCCGGCCACGAGTTCGTAGTGCCAGCGCACGGCGGCGTCGTTGACGGCATAGATGGCATCGAAAGTGCCACCGGTGATGAGGATTTCGTGTAGCCGATCGGCGACCAGAGTCAATTGACCGGGTGGCGCCATCAGCGAAGGTCGGTCGACGGTGAGGCGGTCGGATGCCGGTGACAGCACGCCGGCCTGCCGGCGTATCAGGTCGGTCAATACCCGATGCTGCTCACTGGGGCGCGCGTCGCTGGTGGCGCTTGTCATCGGACCTTTCCATCCCCGGTTGGTCGGTTTTGCGGTCGATCGCGACAAAATTTAGTTGCGCGTCGCCGGGATGGGCTACCGCGTGTGCACCACAGTCGTCGGTGGTGCAGGCACCCCCGTTCCGTTGGGAGCCAGGCGATATCGGCCCAAACCAGCGTCCAGTTGAGCGTGATGTTGGCCACGGGCCGGCAGGCTCCCGATTCGTCGGTGATGTCGCAATGCGCACCGCGGAACCAGACTTCTTCGATGCTTTCGGCCTTGGCAGCCGCCGGCCGGGCGAACGGACCGTGGGCACCGTCGACGGCGACATTGGCTGGCGGGTCGGATGTCGACACGTGCGGCAGGCCGGGCACCTTCACCGTGTCCCACAGTCCCAGAAAGTGCACGGGCACAGTAGTATCGCGCCGCCCGCACAGCGTCGACGCCAGCCAGGTGACCCGCCGCCATTCCTGCGGTGTCCGGCTCGTGCGGGGCAGGGCGTAGGTGGCGAGCACGTAGTCCATCAGGTTGTCCGAGCGGGCGATAGCACGCCAACGGTGCCCAGCAGTCTGGCCAGCGCTGGTACGCGCCAGCGTGGACATCTACTGCGCGCGCATCCCGCGTACTGGCGCCGACTGCGCGCGCAGGTCGTTCGGGCCGATATCGCCTGGCTCCCAATGCAACGGGGGTGCCTGCACCACCGACGACTGTGGTGTACGCGCGGTGGCCCATCCCGGCGACGCGCAACTAAATTTTGTCGCGATCGACCGCAAAACCGACCAACCGGGGAGGAGAGGTCCGATGACAAGCGCCACCAGCGACGCGCGCCCCAGTGAGCAGCATCGGGTATTGACCGACCTGATACGCCGGCAGGCCGGCGTGCTGTCACCGGCATCCGACCGCCTCACTGTCGACCGACCTTCGCTGATGGCGCCACCCGGTCAATTGACTAAGGTCGCCGATCGGCTGCACGAAATCCTCATCACCGGGGGCACTTTCGACCCCATCTACCGCCACATCCTCGCCGCCCCCGGCAAACGGGTCCGGGCCGGCCTGGTGCTGGCTTGCGCCCGCCTGCTGCCCTCGGCCGCCGCCGTGCCGCTGCGTGACGCCGTCGACCTGGCCTGCGCGATGGAGATGTTCCACGAGGCGTCGCTCGTGCACGACGACATCTGCGACGGTTCGCTTTTGCGGCGCGATGCCCCGTCGGTACCGGCCGCGTTCGGCGTCCGCACCGCCGCCCGGGCCGGATTCCACCTGGCGGGCAAGGCTTTACAGGTGCTCGCGCGGGTGCTGGCCGACAACCCGGCGGTGTTCGCGCAGCTTGGTGAGGCCCCCGGCGTCACCTACCTCGACCGGATCTCGAACCTCTCCTTCGGCCAGCTCGTCGAGACCCTGCCACCCGCTGCCGACGACGCGGCCCTGCGCCGGCACTACGAACTCGTGGCCGGCGCAAAGACCGGTACCCTGTTCCGGCTGGCCTGCTCGTACGGCGGCACGGCGGGCGCCGTCGACCACGGTCGGCTGCGCACCCTGATGCGGTACGCCGAGCAGCTCGCGCTCGCCTTCCAGATCATGGACGACGTCCGCGACGTTGAGGGCGGCCCCTCGCTGGGAAAGGAGGCCGGTGGCGACCTCGACCGCCGGGTGCCGACCTGGCCGGTGATCGAATGGCTGGCCATGCGGCCCGGTAATCGTGAGACGTGGCTCTCCGAGCTGACTTCCAGTGCCGACCTGCAGGCCGAGCTGGTGCACAGCGGGGCCACCTGGGCCGCCCGCGCGGTCGCCGTCCACGCCGCCGAGACGGCCTGCCAGGCGGTGGACGTGTTCCCGCCCTCCCCCGCGCGTGAGCACCTGCGCGAACTCTCGGTCCGGGTGGTCTCCCGATGAGCGGCGGGCGGCTCGGCACCCTGGCCCACGGGCTGCTCCACCTGCGCCGCGCACCGGACCTGGCCGCGCTGCGGGCGGCCCGGTCACCGGATGAGCTGGCCCGGCTGGCGCTGGTCCCGGCGGCCCGCAACCTTGGCATCGCCGCCGGTTTCCTGCCCGCGGACCTACGGGCCGAGGCCACCGCCGCCCTGCTGGCCTGCCGGGTGCTGGACGCCTACGAAGACCTCAGCGACCGCCCGCTGGCAAGCGATGCCGTCCTGACCGCGGTGGGCTACCTGAACGGTGCCACCGACACGCCGCCCCCGCCGCTGCACGCGGTCGCCGTCCGCGACAGCGAAGCCGTCGACCTGGTGCTGGCCGAACGCATCCACGACGTCCGGGCGCTGATGGCGGCGCTGCCGTTCGAGGACCGGGAAAGGGTCGGCCAAATGCTGGTCGACGTCGGCCACGTGATGGCCCGCAACCTCGACTCACCCCTGCCGCGAGCCGCCTACGCCGAAGGCGCGCTCGGGCGCGTGGTGCTCTATGCGTGCTCACTGGTCGCCGAAGACGCCTGCACCGAGGCCGATCTGAGCGAGCTGGCCGGATGCATCGGCGTCATCGCCCAACTGGCCAACGACCTGCGCGACGGCGAACTGGCGCTCTACGGCGCCGGCGACCGCGACGAACTGACCCGGGCGGTGATGCTGCGGCTGCCGGTTCCGGCACTGGGCGGCTTCGCCCTGCTGGCCCGGCTCGGCCCGCGCACCCCCAGTCGCGGCGCCCGGGCGGCGATGGCGTATATGACCATCACGACGACCGCTTTCCTGTGCGCTGCCGTGGGGGCGCCGGCGCCCTACCGGCGGCGGCTCGCCGCGGCCCTGCTGGCCGCCCGCTCACCCGTTGGCTGGACCACGATGCTGGAGCGGGTGCGGCGATCCGCCGACGAAGCGATCCACCGGCTGCTCGATGCGGCACCCGACCTTGCTGCCGATGCCCGTTACGGGTCGGGCGGGGCTGCGGAGATGCTCGGTCTGGGTGAGCCGCACTCGATGTCGGCCTCGATGGGGCCGCTGATCGTCGGCACCACCTTCGCCCTCGTGGGGGCCCTGCCGGAAGAACCGTTGACCGGCGAACTGCCCCACCAACAGGTGCGCCGCATGATGATCGCGGATCATCTGGCCTTCGGCGCCCTGGAACGGTTGGGGCCCCGCGATGCCGACGCGATGCAGGCCCTCGCCACGCAATTCCAACTCACCGCCCTCGAAACCGTTGACCCAGGAGTACGCCCATGACCACCGAATCGACCCGTCAGAGCACCAGAGCGCCCCTCGCGTCGACCGAACAAACGCCCTTCAGCCGGCGGGTGCTCAAGCTCGAAAACCCCGCGAATGTCGGCCCGCTGGTGCATATCGTGTGCTGGGTCGGGCTGCTGGCCTTCGGTCTGCTGGTGCCGGCCGCGACGAATTGGTACCTGGCGGTGCCGGTGATCACCACGCTGACGCTGCTGAACTTCTCGATCACCATCGGCGTGTTGCACATGCACACCCATCGGCCGCTGTTCGTGTCGCGGCGGGTGAACCGGGTGATCGACGTGCTGTGCTGCATGCCCGCCGCGCTGACGGCGACCGACATGCGCGAGGTGCACGTCCTCAACCACCACCGCTACAACGACGGGCCCGGCGACGTCACCTCCACCGAGGGCCGCGAGCGGGGGCTGCGCGCCCTCTGGTACTGGATCAGGTACCCCGCCATCGTCAAAAACCACACCCTGCGAACGATTTTCGCGGCCAATCCATCGCCCGGCCGGCGCAAGCGGCGCCACCAGTTCATGCTCGACTTCACGCTGGTCTTGGCGCTGATCATGGCCACCGCGTACGTCACCGACACCACCCGGTTCACGCTCTTCTACTGGATCCCGTTCATCGTGACCCAGCCGAACGCCGGCTACTTCGCCTGGCTGACCCACGCCCCGGCGCGGGTCTTCGAGGACGACCCCAGCAAATCGGTGAACACGGTGGGCAACTGGCTCAACTTCTTCATCTTCAACCAGGGCTACCACAGCGTGCACCACCGCTACCCCGGCATCCACTGGAGCCAGATCCCCGACAAGCTCGACTTCATGCGGCAGGTCGAGGCCGACGTCATCGTGCCCTACTGGATGACGCTCACCTCGTCCTGGCGCCTGCTCGTGCCCAAAGGCTTCCTCGACGCGACCTACGGCGAGCGGTGGAAGGCCAAGCTGAACAAGCGGATGGAGCAGGGCACTGTCCGCTCGCGGTACTTGCCGTGGTTCGCATGGATCTGATCACGGCGCAGCAGGTACGGAACGTGCTGACCGACCGCCGTCGGCTCGTCCCCGTCCTGCTGGCGTTCGCCGGATACGCCTTCGCCGGGGTGACCGTGCCCCTGATGCTGCTGTTCGCCGGGGGCTGGTGGCTGCCGAAGACGATCGACGCCGGGCCGCACCGGTCGACCGGGGTGTCGGTCGCGTTCGATGTGCTGCTGCTGGCACTGTTCGGCCTGCAGCACTCGGGCATGGCCCGGCCCTCAGTCAAGGCGTTGATCACCCGCTGGGTACCCGACGCCCTCGAGCGCACCGTCTACATCGTGATGGCCAGCCTGGCCGTGTGGGCGCTGTGCCTGGGCTGGCAGCCGCTGCCGCAACGGATCTGGACGGCCGCCGGCATCGCCGGAGCGGCGCTCGACACCGGGTTCTGGCTCGGCGTCGTGGTCGTCTACGCGGCCACCCTGCTGCTGAACCACTTCCACCTGCTCGGCATCAGCCAGGCCTACCGCCGCTACGTGACCCGGGTGCCCGACGCGACCTCCGACCGGCTTCAGGTGCACGGCCCCTACCGCCTGGTGCGCCACCCGCTGATGACCGGCCTGCTGCTCTGCTTCTGGTGCGCAAGCACGCTCACCGCCGGGCACCTGCTGTGGGCGGCCGGGCTGACGGGCTACATCCTGCTGGGCACCTTCCTGGAGGAGCGCGACCTCGTCGCTCGCTTCGGCGCGGCTTACCGCACCTACGTCAGCCGGGTACCCGCCTTCTTCCCGTCACCGCTCAAGAGAATGGACAAAAGCGCATGAACCAGACGGGACCAGTCGCGACCGACAACGGCCACAAGCACCTGGAAACCACCGTCGCGATCATCGGCGCCGGGTTCTCCGGCCTCGGCATGGCGATCCAGTTGCGCAGGCGGGGCCGTGACGACTTTCTGATCTTGGAGAAATCCCACGACATCGGTGGCACCTGGCGCGACAACACCTATCCGGGCTGCGGCTGCGACGTGCCCTCGGCCATATACTCGTATTCCTTTGAACAGAATCCGTATTGGTCGAAGATGTGGTCTTCGCAGCCCGAGATCCAGGCATACCTGCAGCGGATCACCGACAAGTACGACCTACGCCGCAAGGTGGTTTTCGACGCTGAGCTCGTCGAGGCGCACTGGGATGATGTGGCCTCGCGCTGGCGGGGTCGCTTGGCCGACGGACGCACAGTCTCCGCGCAGTTCCTGGTGATCAGTGCCTCTCCGCTGCATGTACCACGCATTCCGGAGCTCAGCGGCATCGAGTCGTTCACCGGGCCGGCCTTCCACTCCGCGCGATGGGATCACAGCGTGGATTTGACCGGTAAGAAGGTCGCCGTGATCGGCACCGGCGCCAGCGCAATCCAATTCGTGCCGATCATCGCCGAGCAAGTAGAGCAGTTACAGGTGTATCAACGGTCGCCGGCTTGGATCTTAGGCCGGCCCAACCCGACCATTCCCAAGTTGGTGCAGAAGCTTTTCGCCAAGGTCCCGCTGTCTCGCAAGATCTTCCGTTACATCAACTATTGGATCTCGGAGTTCCTGGGCATCGCGATCAACGGGTACGGCAACCTCCATAAGGTCCTGCAATGGGCCGGCGAGGTCAACATCCGCAAGAGCATCAAGGATCCAGCGCTGGTGGAAAAGCTCACCCCCAACTATCAGATCGGCTGCAAGCGCCTCCTTTTCTCCCGCACGTACTACCCGGCGCTGGCGCGGCCCAACGTCGAGGTGATCACCGACGGTATCGCCGAGGTACGACCCGGCAGTATCGTGACCGTCGACGGCGCCGAACGCGCGGTGGACGTCATCATTTACGCCACCGGGTTCCTGGTCATCGACGACAGATTCGACAGACCCGATATCCGCGGTGTCGGCGGCGAGTTGATTAGGCAGCGATGGAACACCGACGGCGTCGAGGGCCACATGGGCGTCGCCATGGCCGGGATGCCCAACACATTCTTGTTGATGGGTCCCAACACCGGGGTGGCATACACCTCGATTGTGTTCATGATCGAGCAGCAGATCAAGTACGTACTGCGCGCCATCGACACTGTGCAGCAGCGCGGGGCCGACTCGATTCAAGTCCGCCAGGATGCCCAGGACAGGTTCAATGAACACATTCAGCGCCGGTCGGCCAAACGGGTGTGGACAAACGGAAGTTGCACGAATTGGTTTGTGGACGCCAACGGTGTAAATCGAGCCCTCTGGCCGGGATTCAGCTGGCAGTACTGGCGCGCGACGCGTCACTTCGACGAGACCGAGTATGAGTTCACCCGCGCTGATCACCCGCGGACAATCCGATGCGCAGGTCATATCGGCACCAACGGTCAGCAACGGGTCCCGAGCGCCCATCCGGTACCCGGGTCGACCTCCTCGCCGCGACAGCGTCAGAACTCGGCATGACCAGCGACACTGAGGGAGCACGGATGTCCGAGACCGAGTCAATGACTGCGGCTGACGGCACGAGGACCGCGGCCGAGACGACGAGCGAGGCGACGCCGTCGATCGAGTGGCTCCTCGATTTCGGGCGGCGGTGGCAGGACGCGTGGAACTCCCACGACATCGACGGAGTGCTGGCGCTCATGACCGAGGACATCGAGGCCCGCGATGACGGCTGGCCAAAGCTGATGCGAGGACACGCAGACGTACGTGAATTCCTCGAAGCGATCTGGCGGGCGATGCCGGACATGACGTTCGAGCCGCTCAGCGGGCCTTACGTGATCCCTGGTGAGCCTCGCGTCGCCGTCCATTGGCGCGGTTGGGCCACGCTCACGGGTCCGCTCGAGCCGCCTGGCTTCGCGCCCACCGGCCGCCGCTGGGAGTTCGACGGTGCCGACTTTTACGAGTTTCGCGACGATCGCATATGCAAGGTGCGGATCGCGTACGACGTGTTGAGCGTCTCACGCCAACTCGGCGTCCTGCCGGCGGCGGGCGGCCGCGCTGAGCGCGCGCTGGCGATAGCGCAGCGCTCCGCTTGCCGCGTGCAGCAGGCAATCCGGGGGCGACGTGGCGGTTCGAGGCATGATTCATAGTGGTAGCTCGTCGTGCCCGTAACCGGCGTTAGCAGGAAATGCGCGCGGCTACATCATGGACCTCGCCACGCTGTGGCGCGTGGCGCGTGGCTGATACCGAGGCCTCTACCGCGGATACGTGCGGCGCGAACCGGCCGAGGTGGCAGCTTATTCCGCGACGCCGGCCGGCGCAATGCTCACCCAGCGCAGCCGCACACAAGAGAGATTCGAGCCGCGCTTCGGCACCAATCCCCCTCGGCCACTTCGCCATGGCAGGCCTGCTCGACGCTCTCTTGGCGGTTGCTGGGTCGCCGGGTCTTGACCATCAGCGGTCTGGCCAACGTTTGGGCCATCTCGACCGCGATAACTGTACATGCAACGCGGCGATAATCCCGGCGCGGCGTACGGCCGCTCGAAACTGGCCAACATGTTGTTCACCTACGAGCTGCAGCGCCGGTACCGGTTTCGCCAAGATGAGCCGCAGCAGGGCTCGTGATTCGATGTTCCGGTCCGTGTGTCGCTTGTAGAGGCCGCTGCGCAAGTTCGATTGAGTAATGAATATTACTTACGCCGCCGGCTGCCGCCGGCGCGATGATAAGGGCCGACGCGACAGTCCGTACCGGACAGCCGTTCGTCATCACAAAGGTTTCGGTGATGGTTCGAACAGGTCTCCGATTGGACCGACACGGCGCCCCTCGGCATCGGGCCCAACGACCCGGCGACGGGCTGCAAGCGTGGGCGGCGTTAAACAGCGAAGTCAACGGGGCCATCGATCAGTTGAATCCCATCACACCCAACGCGTGTCGGATCGCGCAACGGATGCTCGCCGACGAGTCCGCGCCTGCCGCGGCGGTGGAATGGGCGGTCTTCGGCGGCGGGTTGGCGCTGGCGTTGATGGGACGGAGGGAGGACGTTTCGGCGGTGGCCGAGCGCGGGCACGCGATCGAGAGCCGGGTCGACTCCGCCGGCAGCGAGGCCACCGCGCGTCACCGCCGCGAGCGGGCCGCCGGGATCGTCAAGCTGTGGACCTCGCCCACCATCGCGCCCATCGCGGGCACCCGGTGGGCGGCCTACAACGCGGTCACCGAATACCTTGACCACGTCGTTCCTGTCCGAGGTGCACGCACCGCCAGCGACGCAAGCGCAGCACGCGCACTGCGCAACATCACCACCGCCGGCAGCAGCGGATCCCTGAAAGCCCGGGCGTTCCGGATGCTGCAAACCCTGTAACCGGCCACACCGGGGCCACCGGGGCCCGGCCAGCTCCCCACC
>DASPOT010000332.1:0-3656 GCA_035625875.1 Mycobacterium sp.
AGCCTGGGAGGCCTGGGCGTGATCGGTCGGCACGGCGGCGACGAGTTCATCGTCATTCCGGACCAGGCGATGCCAACCGAGACCGCGGAATCACTTGCGCACCGTATTCGGACGACGTTGCGCGATCCCCTGAAGATCGGCGACGATGCGATTACCCCCGCCGTCAGCATCGGGGTGGCGGCGGGCAGGCCGGGACGCGACAACACCGCGGATCTACTGCGTCGCGCCGATGGGGCCCTCCTGACGGCCAAACGCGCCGGCGGCAACCAGGTCGCGGTGTGCACCGATGACATATCCCCCGACATCGTCTTCCGCAACGATATCGAACTCCATCTGCAAGCGGGCATCGACAGCGACGCGCTGCTGCTGCACTACCTGCCCGAGGTCGACTTGCAGACCGGCGCGATCCTGGGGGCCGAGGCGCTGGTGCGTTGGCGCCACCCGACGCGAGGGCTGCTGCTACCGGATTCGTTCATCGGGGTAGCCGAATCGACCAACCTCGCCGAAGAGTTGGGCCGATGGGTCATGCGAAGCGCCTGCGCCGAGTTCAGCCGGTGGCGATCGCATGGCGTGGGACAAAACGCCATACTGCGCATCAATGTCTCGCCTCATCAACTGGTCATCCCCGGTTTCGTCCGCAGTCTTGCCGACATCATCGACGAGTTCGGCATCCACGCCGACTCGGTGTGCCTGGAGATCACCGAGCGCGCTGTGGTGCGCGACATCGAAACCACTCGGCGAACCCTCGCGAAGTTGAAGGAGGTCGGGGTCCAGATCGCCATCGATGACTTCGGCACCGGCTACGCCGTGCTGTCGCACCTGAAATCCCTTCCGGTCGATACGCTCAAGATCGACACCGGATTCGTGCGCAACTTGGGCACCAACCCAGAGGATCTGGCGATCGTCCGGTCGATCATTGGGCTTGCTGAAGCCTTCGAACTTCAATTAGTCGCCGAGGGGGTCGAAACCCCGGCTGCCGCACTGACGCTGATGCGACATGGATGTTACCGGGCGCAGGGTTTCCTGCTGTCACGCCCCGTGGCGGGCGACGCCATGGAGTCACTGCTGTCCAGGCGCTGGATGCCGATGCCCTTCCTCGCTGACGACGAGGCCCCGAGCGTGTACGCAACCTAGCCCGGGCACCGATGCCGCGTAGGGTTCATGAGCTTGCTGTCGTGGTCGCGTGTACAGTACTGGCCGCCATAGGGATGTGGCACCCAACTGGTGGTCACCCTACCGAACCCGGAAATCGTGCGTGACTTGCTCGCCGACGACGTCACCAAAAAGCTGGCCACGACGCCGGACGCTTGTCCCCTGGCCGGTACGTACAACGGCAAAGGCACTGTCTCGTAACGGGTTTACGAGCGATTCGGTGGATAAGCGCGATGCATCGGCGGCCGCCGCTGCCCCTGGCTGTGCCAATGCCGCGGTGACCGCACGAGAATCGGACAGCGACACCGCGACTGCTGTAGCGGACTGGTTCGCTGACTTCCTAATCGACCGCGCACCGCACAAGCCATCGGAGCACACGATGAAGGCCTACCGCCAGGACTTCGCCGCGGTGGCCGACCTGCTGACTGCCGGTAGGCCCCGTGACATCGCGCTAGCTGACATACCGTATAGTTTGTCCTCGGCACCGCCAGGCTGGGCGGCTGGAGTCCTTCGACTTCGCCGAGCCAGCCTTCGCGTTCTGCTTCGGCGACACGGGCTTTGAGGTTATCCCGGATCTCCAGGAGTCGGGCGCGTTGCCGCCGTTGACAAATCTCGCCCAGCGGCGTCATCGTCGACCCACGTTGGTGTTGCCAGAGGCGCGCACCTCGGCCCCGGTGCCGTCGAAGCACACTGTGATGTTCTTCATCGTGTGACACCCCCGCACACTAAAGCGACACCCTTGTCATCGAGCTCCCGTGCAGTTGACGTCTCGCAAGCGGCAACAGAATTCTGCCAAACCGCTAATCGGCCCACTGCACTGACAACACTCCCGCGCGGTGACCGAATGGCCGCCCCGTGATCTGCCTTGACTGTCGATGGCTAGCCGGGTCCAAGACTGCTTTGGGCAGTGCGACCGGCCACAACCTTCGTCTGCCTCTGTTGAGGTGACGAGCACCCGCGTTTGGAGGCCGACTCACCTCTTCTGGATCAGTCTGTCGTCGTTGGCAGGCCGAGCTTGACCAAGGTCGCAAGCCCGGCGACACCGTCGTCTGTGAGACCCGCGCGCCGCTGGAACTCCTTGACGACGGCCTCGGTTTGATGCCCATACTGGCCGTCCACGTCGAGGTCGGAGCAGAGCGGATAGTCTCTGTTGAGGACTTTCTGCAACTCTCGTACACGCGGGCCCGTTGACCCCAGCCGCAAAAGTATGAGTTGTTTCGGGTAAACGGGGTAGTGGCTGGCCTTCCCCTCGTCGTCGGTGATGGGCCCAGGAAGGTAGAACCAGTCATCGAACATCGCGTGGTCGTAGCCGCGGGCGGGACCGCCAAGGTGTTGCCCATAGCTGCTTGACGATTCGATAGCTACGTTGTACTCGGCATCGAGTGTGCAAGTCATGTGGGAGTCGTCCCCGCCTCCCGGCCCGTGCATCAAGCCGATTCGCAGCACCGCATCGTCGGGAATGTCACCGGGCTTGGCGACGCGGATCGTGCCGAAGGGTCCCTTAGAGCCAGGGCCCCCGACGTACCGATACGACTCGGTGCAAAGGTCGTGCCGCGACCATGTCATTTTGGTGCCATTCACCAATGCGTCAAGTATATGGGTGACAATCCCGCTACAGTCTGTGGTCGTCCAGACGTCGTCGGCTACCCAGCAACCGCCATAGCGGTAGGGCTTGTTATCACGTGCTTTCGCGATGCTGTAGGCGAACTCGACGTTGCGTCGCAGGATGGCCATAACGTATTCCTTCGGTCAATACTGGATGTGGTGTGGACTGCGGCGTCGGAGGTGCCGCGCCGATTCTCAGAAGGGGTGCGGCGATGAGTGCCGCGGCGAACCTCGCCTCGAAGGGAAAGTTGGTTACCATCGTTTTCGGTGTTGGCGACGACGACAGCTCACGTGTAGGTCTGGGTTTCCTTTCCGCCCCGTATGCTTAATGCGCACCACGGTAGCCTCAATCCCGCTGGAACTGTTTCGTAAGTCATCCATGAGGCTTTCCGGTTCCGGGTATTACGCCGACGCGACGCTGGGCTAACTATGCTTTCCTGAGTTCTTCAGTGCCGTCGGTGAATGCCCCATGCGTGCCCATCAGCAACGCAGCGACGCCCTGCGCTGTGCACTGCATCCTGAGAGCCGACCATGATTACCCGTAACTGCGTAACCTGCGACACCATGATCACCGTCACCAGACGCAACCCCAACCGCCGCTACTGCTCGTCGCGCTGCCGAACCGCCGACTGGCATGCCCGCAACCGGCGCACCAGAAACGGCGTTGCCAACGGCACCAACGACGTTGGCGACGCCGTTCACATCCGCAACGACCCACCCGACGCCGTTTCAGCCGCCAACGTTACGCGATGCCCCTACTGGGCTTGACCCCGTTTGGTGGACACAGGGTCAGGCGGCTTGTGCCGTCTGAGTGAGTCGGTTTTCGAACTCGACGGGACAGATCATACCCAGCGATGAGTGGCGTCTGCGTCGGTTGTATACCCGTTCGATCCAGTCGC
>DASPOT010000333.1:0-3651 GCA_035625875.1 Mycobacterium sp.
GCTGGTGTTGACCGAGGAGGAACGCACGACGCTGACCCGGTGGGCGCAGCGGCGCAAGTCCTCGCAGGCGCTGGCGTCGCGGTCTCGGATCGTGCTGGGCTGTGCCGAGGGCCTGACCAACAAGCAGGTCGCGGCGCGCGAGGGGGTGTCGCAGCCCACCGTAGGCAAGTGGCGGCTCCGGTTCGTCGAGGCGCGGTGCGACGGGCTGGTTGACGCCCCGCGCCCGGGCCGGCCCGCGTCGATCACCGTCGAGCAGGTCCAGGACGTGGTGGTGGCCACCCTGGAATCCACCCCGACCAACGCCACGCACTGGTCGCGGAAGTCGATGGCCGAGCGCGCCGGGCTGTCCAAGTCGACCATTGGGCGGATCTGGCGCGCGTTCGGGCTGCAACCGCACCGGGTCGACGATCCCTGGCCGTCTCCTTCAACGAACATTGCGATGTAGACACCTGGTCGCGCTTCAGGAGGCACCGCGAAGGCCCGGCCGCCAATACAGTCAGCGTGGTTTTGGCTGCCCACGTCAACCGATTCTGCGCAAGACGAGCAGGGAACGCCCGGGCAGCGAAATCTTTTCACCGGCCACCACGGTCAGCGTGGTGGCGCCGACCGGGTCGGCGGTGTCCAGCTCGGCGGCCCAATGCTTGCCGTAGTTGCCTTCCGGGATCACGAAGTCCAGCGCCTCGTCATGGGCATTCAAGCAGAGCAAGAATGAATCGTCGACGACACGTTGGCCGCGCGCGTCGGGTTCGGGGCGGGCCTCGCCGTTGAGGAACACCGCGATGCTCTTGCCGAAACCGCTGTCCCAGTCCTCGGGCGTCGTCTCGCGGCCGGCGGGCGTCAGCCACGCGATGTCGCGGGCCTGGTCGCCGCTGCGGATCGGCCTGCCGGCGAAGAACCGGCGGCGGCGAAACCCCGGATGCGCCTTGCGGAAAGCGGTGACCCTGCGGGTGAACTCCAGCAGCTCCGCGTTCTTCACGGCCAGGGACCAGTCCATCCAGGACAGTTCCGAATCCTGGCAGTACACGTTGTTGTTGCCCTGCTGGGTGCGGGCCATCTCGTCGCCGTGGGCGATCATCGGGGTGCCCTGCGACGGCACTGTCAAGTTAAGCGAAGTAGGCGCGTTCGTTAATCACATCAACATCATGCATCACACGTGAACTGGGCGTTCACGAGACCGCATCGCCTTCAGTTCGGGTCTGATCGCTCAACTTGACAGTGCCCTGCGGGGGCCTTGGCCGCCAGCCCTCGACTCGAGGCGGGCCAGATGCGCCTGCCACTGTTGCGACCGAAGTCATCCCGGATGCATGGGCCTGGCCAAGTCCCAACCCTCAACGCGTGAACCGTGGATCAGAGCTGGTTGCGGAGTCCTTCGACGAGGCTGACCAACCTTGCATGATGTGACCCGGGCCAGTTGGCTCCCCCGTCTCCCGCCAATTCATACGCGCGGCTGTCCACGCCATGGGTGCCGATTGGCGGGACGGCTAAAGATTTCTGAATCATCACACGAACCTTGTCGCAGTGGTGGAGACTTGGGGGGAGTCCGGACTGGTCTGCTAGGCGCGGGAAGCGGAGTTTCGGATGGATTCGAGCGGCAGCTACACGGTCGGCTACATCATCGGTAGTCTGTCCGCCGCGTCGATGAACCGCACGTTGTCCAAGGCGCTGATCCGATTGGCGCCAGACAATCTCACTTTCGTGGAGATCCCGATCAGGGACCTTCCGCTGTACAACCGCGACTTCGACGCCGATTACCCGCCAGTGGGACGCGCCCTCAAGGACGCCATCGCCGCGGTTGACGCGGTGCTGTTCGTTACCCCCGAGTACAACCGCGGTCTGCCCGGCGGCCTGAAAAATGCCATCGACTGGGCAAGCCGCCCCTATGGCACCAACTCGTTCGCCCGCAAGCCGTCGGCGATGATCGGCGCCTCACCCGGCAAGATCGGAACCGCGCTCGCCCAACAACATCTGCGCAGTGCCCTGAGTTATTGCAACTCACCACAGCTGAGTGCGCCGGAGGCCTACATCCAATTCACTCCCGGGCTGATCACCGACGACGGGGAGGTGACCGATAAGTCAACCGAGCAATTCCTGCGCGACTTCATGGAGGCCTTCGGCGTGTTCATCACCCGCGTCCTGACGCTACTGCCACGCGAAGGCTGATCCGTCGACGAGCCATTTCAGCGTTGCCGACATTTGCGAAAGAAGGTATCTGCCATGACTAGTTCAGTTCGGACGAACCGTCGTCGCGTCGACGACGTGCACATGTTCGACGCCCCCGACAGCTTGACTCAGGACCTACAGAAGATTCTCGTTGATCTTATCGAGCTGCATCTTCAAGGCAAACAGGCCCATTGGAACCTGGTCGGAACCAACTTCCGAGACCTGCACCTGCAACTCGACGACATCGTCGACATCGCGCGCGAAGGCGCTGACACGATCGCTGAACGCATGCGCGCCCTCGACGCGGTTCCCGACCGGCGCTCCGACACGGTCGTGGCATCGACGACCGTGCCGGCGCTCGCACCCGGCGAATACAGCACGACGGAAACGGTGGACATGATGACGACCCGTATCTACGCCGTTGTGGGCACCATGCGCACCGTGCACGACGCGGTCGACGCCGCCGACCCGTCGACCGCTGACCTGTTGCACGCGCTTATCGACGCCCTCGAAAAGCAGGCGTGGATGCTTAAGTCCGAAAACCGCAAAGCCTGAGGACCTTCAGAGCCGACAGGGCCCCTGATCCAGGGCCTACATCGCTCAGGCCCAATCACCCCGTCTGGCGTTCATCGGGCCGGCGATGAAAACCAGGCCAACTTGCAGTTCAACGCCGCGCACGGGGTCGCACCCATGACCGAGGTGATGCTTTTCGAAGATGCATCCGCTGCCTATGATCAAGATGTCCGGCCAGGCGAGATTTCGCGTGGCCCTCAACATGCAGACCCAGCAGCCAATGGGCAGCGAGTGATGATGACTGGCCTGCTCGACGCCGTGCTCGCGGCTCATGGAGGGCTCGACCGGTGGTGCGAATTCAGCACCATCGAGGGGACGATCATCAGCGGCGGCGAGCTGTGGCAGATCAAGGGCCGACCGCAAGATCCCGCGCCACGGCGGATGGCCATTGCGCTGCACCGCGAATGGGGCGTCGGTGCAACCGTTTGGTGCGGCCGACCAGAAAACCAACTTCACGCCGGATCGCATCGCCATCGAAAAGCTTGATCGCCGCGTCGTCGCCGAACGAAAGAACCCGCGAGAATCATTCGCCGGTCACGGCTTGACAACACCGTGGGATCCATTGCAACGCGCCTACTTTAACGGCTATGCGCTGTGGACGTATCTGACCACCCCGTTCCTGATGGCATCGTCAAGTTATTTGAGAATACTTGTGGTGCAGTAGATGTGAGTGGATTAGGTTGCGGAACTTACTGACTGACGGTGTCTTCATGCCGCTGCAGCGGCTGTGATGTCGTGGCAGACCGCGAAACGGTCGCGCATCTCGGTTCGCCACCGGGATGCGCTGATCAGATGACGACGGGGCCGAAAGTGCCCTCGGATGTTTCCCAACGCAAACAAGAATCGCTGGGCCTGCCCAGGTGAGGCGAAGCGTTTCATCACCCGTTCGCGGACCCTGGTCGGCTGATGGGAGTTCTC
>DASPOT010000334.1:0-5819 GCA_035625875.1 Mycobacterium sp.
TCGCTGACATCGGCAGCCTCAACGGCACCTATGTCAACCGTAAACCGGTGCAATCGGCGGTGCTCGCCAACGGCGACGAGATCCAGATCGGCAAGTTCCGTCTGGTGTTCCTAACCAGGCCCACGACGGGTTGACACCGAGGGCCGTGACGCCAGACCGCAAATACCACCTCAGGCACGCATATTGTCCACCCTCATACCAGGCAACCTGCCTATCCGTGCGCGCCCTGATCGCGATGTTGTTGGTCGCTGTCCTGCGATCTTCGTGGCGGACAGATTTCGTGATCGGCACTGACCCACACGGACGGCGTCCGAACCAGCCGGCCCCGCTCTCTGATCTGTTCGATTACCCGATAAAGCTCACTGCCACGGGCCCGGCCAATCAGAAACCGGGCCAGCGCTTCTCCGCGGCGCGGTTGCACCGCCAGGAATGTGCGCGGCACCCCGTACATGGCCGCCCAGCGAATCCACGTGCCCGCCCCCATGAGCATTCGGCCGCGATCTATGCGCACATCTCGGCGGATGTTGAGGGGAAATCCCTTGGGGTGCAACGCCAGTTGGAGGATTGCCGCGAACTGGCCGCTGATCGCGGTTGGCCGGTGGGTGCCGAGTACGTCGATAACGATGTGTCGGCGTTCTCCGGCAAGCCGCGCCGCGAGTACGCCAAGATGCTGGCCGACCTAGGCTCGGGTGCTCGCGATGCGGTGGTCGTCTACAACCTCGATCGGTTCCATCGGCGTCCCGTGGAGTTGGAGGAGTTCGTCGCGCTTTGTGAGCGGGCCGAGGTGTCGCAGGTGGCCACGGTGACCGCCGACATCGACCTGGGCAACGACGACGGGCTGTTTATGGCGCGCATCTTCGCCGCGTTTGCCGCTAAGGAGTCGGGGCGTCAGTCGCAGCGGGTGCGGCGCAAGCTGTGGCAAAACGCCGAGCAGGGGTTGCCACACGGGTCGGTGCGCCCGTTCGGCTACGAGGACGACAAGATCACGCTCCGTGAGTCGGAGGCGGTGGTGGTGCGCGAGATGGTGGACCGCTACTTGGCGGGCCAGTCCAGACCAGTCGCAGGAATGCATAGAACAGACACCCACCACCAAGCTCTCCGGCGCCCTGGGCAACCGACTCTTCGGCATTCCGCACGGCTGCCTACGCGACCGCACCCGATATGACCAACACACCGCCCGGGCGCACCGCACGGCCACGGCCAACCGAATCAACCGTTTCTGGTGGTCCGCCCCGAGTTTCGTGGAGGCGCGTCAGATGGCGCCGCGCACGAAGTTGTTCACGCCCGCCCCGCTACCCAGTTCGGCATGCGCTTCTCGATGAAGGCCTGCACGCCCTCGAGCGCGCTCGGGTCCATCATGTTGCAGGCCATCGTCGCGCCGGCGTCCTCGTAGGCGGACACCATGCCCAGCTCGAGCTGGCGGTAGAACAAAGCCTTGCCCAGCGCGACCGCGACGCGCGACTTCGCGACGATGCGCGCGACAAGCGCCTCGACCTCGTCGTCGAGCGCTTCGGGCGCCGCGACGCGGTTGACCAGACCCTTCGCCCGTGCCTCCTCGGCAGAGATGAAGTCGCCGGTGACGAGCATCTCGAAGGCCGCCTTACGCGGCAGGTTACGCGACAGCGCCACGCCCGGCGCCGAGCAGAACAGCCCGACGTTGACGCCGCTGACCGCGAAGCGCGCGTCGCGGCTCGCGATCGCCAGATCGCACATCGCGACGAGCTGGCAGCCCGCGGCGGTCGCGAGGCCCTGCACGCGCGCGATCACCGGCACTGGCAGGCGCTGGATCGCGAGCATCACGGCCGAGCACAGCGCGAACAGTCGCTGGTAGTACTCAAATGAAGGCTCGGCGCGCATCTCCTTCAGGTCGTGGCCGGCGCAGAAGGCCGTGCCCGACGCGGCGAGCACGACGGCGCGCACCGACTCGTCCACGGCAAGCGCGTCGAAGGCCTCGCCCAACGCCGCGAGCATCGCCTCCGAAAGTGCGTTGAAGGCCTGCGGCCGGTTCAGCGTCAGCGCGACGACGCCGCGTTCGTCGCGGTGTTGCAGCAGCACCGGTTCTTTCATCGCGATGACCTCACTCGATCGCCGAGGCGCTCTTCGCGCGCTCTCGCAGTTGGAACTTCTGGATTTTGCCGGTTGAGGTCTTGGGGATCGCCTCAAGGCGGACCTCCTTCGGCACCTTGTAGCCCGCGAGCAGGCCCCTACAGTGGGCGATCAGCTCCTCCGCGGTCGCCGCCGCGCCCGGCTTGAGCTCGACGTAGGCCAGCGGCGTCTCGCCCCACTCCGGGTTGGGCATCGCGACCACCGCGCACACCATCACCGCCGGGTGCTGGTACAGCGCGTCCTCGACCTCGATCGAGCTGATGCTCTCGCCACCCGAGATGATGATGTCCTTGCTGCGGTCCTTGATCTTCACGTATCGGTCCGGCTCCAGCACCGCCAGGTCGCCGGTGTGGAACCAGCCGCCAGCGAAGGCCTTGTCGGTCGCCGAGGTGTCCTTCAGGTAGCCCTTCATCACGATGTTGCCGCGGAACATGATCTCACCCATTGTCCGGCCGTCGGCAGGCACCTCGCGCATCGTCTTCGGGTCCAGCACCGTCATGCCATCCTGCAACACGTATCGCACGCCCTGGCGGCCGTTCAGGCGCGTCTGCTCCGACAGGCTCGCGCCGGCCCAACTCTCGCGCTTGACCGCCACCGAAGCCGGCCCGTACACCTCGGTCAGCCCATAGACGTGCGTGATGTCAAAGCCGATCTTCGCCATGCCCTCGATCATCGCGGCCGGGGGCGCGGCGGCGGCGACCATGCCGCGCACCTTCTGCGGGATGCCCTCGCGCAACTCGGCCGGCGCGGCGATGATCAGGTTGTGCACGATCGGCGCGGCGCAGTAATGGTCTACGCCATGCTCGCGCATCGCCGCGAGGATGGACGGCGCATCGACGCGGCGCAGGCACACGTGCACGCCGCCGAGCATCGCGACCGTCCAGGGAAAGCACCAGCCGTTGCAGTGGAACATCGGCAGCGTCCAGAGGTAGCGCGGGAAATGCGGCATCGTCCAGGTCACCGCGTTGCACACCGCGTTGAGATAGGCGCCGCGGTGGTGCGTAACGACGCCCTTCGGGTCACCGGTCGTGCCCGAGGTGTAGCTGACGGCGATCGCATCCCACTCGTCGGCCGGGCCCTCGAGCCGCTCGAGCGGCTCATGCGCGGCCAGCAGCGCCTCGTACTCATGCGCGCTGAGGCGCTCGCCCGCGCCGGTGTACTCACTGTCGCAGACATCGATGACCACTGGGCTGCACCCGTGCTCCTCCTTCAGCATCCGCAGCGCGGGTGCCATCACAGGCGCAAACTCGCGGTCCGTGACCACGACGGCCACTTGGCTGTGATTCATCTGCCGGGCGAGCATCGGCGCGTCTAGGCGCGTGTTCAGGGTGTTAATCACCGCGTTCAACGCAGGGACCGCGTAATGCGCCTCGACCATCTCGGGCGTGTTGGGCAGCATCGTCGCCACCGTCGTGCCGCGGCGTACGCCCAGCGCGCGCAGCGCCGCGGCCAGGCGCGCCGAGCGGTCGCGCAGCGCGCGCCAGTCGTAGCGCCGTGCGCCGTGGATCACCGCCGGCAGCTCGCCGAACACTTCGGCGCTGCGCTCGACGAAGCTCACAGGCGAGAGCGCTGCATAGTTCGCGCGGTTCTTCTCCAGGTACTGGTCGTAGATGTTGCTCACGTCGGTCTCCTGCCTTCGCCAAGGCCTGATCGCTAGGCGTTCGCTATGACGAGCACCTCATCAATATCCCACAGGAAATTGTCGGTGTGCTCTAGCCCAGCCCAGTCCATTAAGTCACTAACCGTGTGGCTCAACGAGTCCGGTATTGCTCCGGCGGTGGCCAAGTCGTGGCAGACCTCGGCGCCGCGCCAAATCTTGCGGTCGGGGCGGATCGCGTGGGTGCGCAACGCATCCAGGTGCACCCTGGCGTCACCGCCAGGCGCGACCCGCATGCTGACTTTGGCCCGAGCCCGCGGGATCAGCGTGTTCGACCACGCCGCAATGAGCGTGGTGTCGATGCCGATGACGGTGATGGCCGGCTTGGCCCATAGCCGCTGCGTCACCGAACCCGAGCCGATTTCTGAAACCCCATCCAGCAGACCGGACTCGGCGCGCACCCGTTCGGCCGGGTAATCCACTGCGGCAGCGGTGCTTTCGTGCAGACCGGCCACCGCCATGTTGCCGTCGTCGTGCAGGCTGGCCAGCAGCCGCACCAGCGCGCTCAGCGCGTCGGGCACCACACCGCCCCACAAACCGGAGTGCAGGCCGTGGTCGAGGGTGGCGACTTCGGCCACACAGTCGGCCAGCCCGCGCAGCGACACCGTCAGCGACGGGATGTCGGTGCTCCAGTTGTCGGAGTCGGCGATGACGATCACGTCGGCGGCCAGCGTGTCGCGGCGGGCGGCGAGCAGGCGGCCCAGCGACGGCGATCCCGACTCCTCCTCTCCCTCGACGAACACCGTCACCCCCATCGGGGGCTGGCCACCGTGTACCCGGAACGCCGCCAAATGCGTTGCGATACCTGCTTTGTCGTCGGCGCTACCACGCCCGTAAAGTCGACCATCGCGTTCGGTCGGCTCGAAAGGCGGTGATGTCCACTGGCTATGATCACCCTCGGGCTGCACGTCCTGATGGGCGTACAGCAGCACTGTGGGTGCGCCCGGCGGCGCTGCGTGCCGCGCGATGACCGCTGGCGCGCCGCCCTCGCTGACAATCCGCACCTCCGGAAAACCTGCCTGCGACAACAGGTCCGCGACCACCTGCGCGCTGCGGTGGACCTCCCCGCGGCGGGCCGGGTCGGCCCACACCGATTCGATGCGTATCAAGTTCTCCAGGTCGCGCCGCACCGACGGCAGCACATCGCGGACGCGTTCGACCAGGTCGCTCACGGTCTCGAGGCTAGTCCGCCCGCTAGCTGGCGGCATTTCCCGCGTACGCTACGGCGACTCCAGGATGGCCACCGCCGCGGCGGTATCCCCTTCATGTGTGAGCGACACGTGGATCGTCACGTCGGCCAGGTGTTTGGCGATGGCACCGGTCAGCCGGACCCGCGGCCGCCCCCACATGTCGGTGACCACCTCGATGTCGCGGTGGATGCCCTCCGGGAGCACCGGCCGCTGGGCGAACCGCGATCCCGACCACGCCTTGATCACCGCCTCCTTCGCGGCCCAGCGGGCCGCCAGGTGCCGGGCCGCCGATGAACTCTTGTCCGACGCATCGCGGCGCTCGCCGGGAGTGAACGTTTCGGAGAACAGCGTTCCCGGCTGGTCGACCTGCCCGGCGAAATCAGCAATAGACACCAGGTCGATCCCCACTCCGACGATGCCCATGGGTCGTCACGCTAACGGATGCGGGCAGTCACCGGATGTAGACGTCGCAGTCACCGAGCCGAGCCGCCGGGTTCAGCAGCATCGCCGCTTCCTGCCGCTTCTCCGACACCTGGTGAGCGAAGCGACGGTCGGCGGGCCGCTCGTAGAGCGGCGGGCCACCGGCGATCGCCGACGCCAGCCGGCGCTGGCCGGCCAAAAGGCGCGCATCGGCCCGCCGCTGGTACTCCGCGCGCTGCTCGGGATCCAGCGCGGCCAGGAAGGCCTGCGGGTGCACCAGCGCGATCAGACCGGAGACGTGGCCAAACCCGAGGCTGGTCACCAGCCCGGCTTTGAGCGGGAACTTCCCGCCGAGCCGCAGCGTGTCACGGAGCCACACGAAATGCGCGGAGCCGGCCAGTTCGTCGTCGACACAATCCAGGCTGCGGTTGGGCGGGATGACCCCG
>DASPOT010000335.1:0-3322 GCA_035625875.1 Mycobacterium sp.
GACGCAACCGATCAGCGCGGGCGGCTCGAGCATCTCCTGCACCGCGTCAAGGACATCCACAGCCTTGTCGGTATGTGATCGCGATCCAAGTAGCACGGCCAGCGACGGCGCCTCACCCGCGAGCTCGTCGCGCGCGTGCGCCGCAGCCTCCACCGCGGCCTGCCCTGCGTCGGGCGCAGTGGAAACCCCGACTCCGATCCGCACACTTCCATGATGCGCCGCCCAGGGCGCAACGAAAACGTTCAACGCCGCAGCCGTTTGTGCAGCCCGCGGCTGAGCGGCCGCGCGACTTTCAAAACCCCGGCGTCAGCTGGCCGCCGAGAGCCTCGTCTTCCACCGGCGCAGGTACGACAGATTCGCGGAGAAGTTCGTCAAGCCGGGTTACATGGATCAGCCTGACCAAGGGCACCGGCACTGATTGCACAGATGCATCGTGATGCAGTGATGCTAGGATTGGGCGTGCGTACCACCATTGATCTCCCCGACGACCTGCACAAACAGGCGCTGGCGATTGCGCGGGACACGGACCGCACGTTGAGCGAAACTGTCGCCGACCTCATTCGACGGGGCCTGCGAGCAGGCAGCCCCGCCGCGATCTCCAAAGACCCCAGGACGGGGTTGCCTCTGGTGAGCGTTGGGAGAGTCGTGACCTCCGAGGACGTGCGCTCATTGGAGGATGAGGAGTGACGGCGCTGCTCGACGCGAACGTGCTCATCGCACTGGTCGTCGCCGAGCATGTGCATCATGACGCCGCCGCGGAATGGCTATCGGCATCCGACACAGGGTTTGCGACGTGCCCGATGACGCAGGGAAGTCTTGTTCGTTTCCTGGTCCGGACCGGGCAATCCGCGGCAGCTGCGCGGGATGTCGTCAGCGCAGTCGAGAGTGCGAACCGCCACGAGTTCTGGCCTGACAGCGTCTCTTTCGCCGATGTAGAGGTCGGTGGTGTGGTCGGTCACCGACAGGTGACAGATGCCTACCTTGCTCAGCTCGCACGAAGCCGCAAAGGGCAGTTGGCGACTCTCGATAGCGGCCTGGCGCACCTGCACAGCGATGTCGCGGTGCTCATTCCCACGGCAACCTGATGTCCGAAGGTCAGGTCCCGTCTCACCCATCCGCGCTGCCGCGTAGTCGCACCATCCGCGTCGTCGAACTCTCGTCGAGCTCCACGAGGTCGGAGCGTGAACGCAGGAAGTCGCTGAAAGACTTGAATCCCAGGGACTTCTCGCTGAACGACGGGTCCATCCGCTTCATCTGCGCCTTGACCGCGGAGTTGTGCAGCCAGTCGACGTCGTCCTTCTCCAGGCCGATCCGCAGCGCGCGCGTCAGCAGATCGGTGGCCACGGCCTGCGGATCGGGCGGTTGCGGCTCCTCGGCGTCGGCGCCCTTGGTGCGAGGGGTGCGTCGCTTCGGTGCGGCGGCCTCGGCGGGCGCCGGTTCGGGCTCGGGCACCGGAACCCCGGGCAGCGCGTCGTAGGTGACGAATTCGTCGCAGGCGGCCGCCAGCGCCTTACTCGACGCACCGGCCACACCGACCCCCACCACGTAGCGACCGAGCCGCTTACAGCGCTGCGCCAACGGGATGTAGTCGGAGTCGCCGGCCACGATCACCACATGGGTCAGGTCGGGCAGGCGGAACATGTCCTCCACCGCGTCGACAGCCAGCCGAATGTCGGCGGCGTTCTTGCCGTAAGCCGCCGCCGGGAACAGCTGTACCAGATCGACCGCACGACCCACGAGCTGTTCGCGGTACCCGGCGTTGACATTCGCCGACCAGTCGGCATAAGCGCGGGTGAGCACTAGCGTCCCGAACGACGATGCGAAGTCGAGGATCGCGCCTACGTCCACCGTGGCGCGTGCCAGCCGATCCGGATACTTGTCCAGCCCCTTGGCCTTGTCCCGCTGAAACGAGTTGCGTCCGTTCACCTGGTCGTACCGCGAGATCACGATGTTGTCGAAGTCGAGGTAGACGGCGACGCGGGCCGCACCGGGTTCCGTCATGAGACCAGTCTCGACCATCGGCTGGCGGGGCGACCCCGGATCGCGCGCATCGACTGGCGGGAGCGTCGGGGCCACCGCAGCAGCACCCGTCGACTGACGGGTCCCGCTAGCGCTTCAACATTCGCGCGAGGACCGGTAAGACCAATGGAGTCGGCACGAACCGGGAGGACCCCAGCGTGAATCGCACCTGCGGTCCGCCCGGGACCACCGACGCGCGACCACGGTCGGCGGCCTTCAGGGCGTCGGCGACCACCCGCTCGGCGGGAACCCGGGCGAATGACGGTAGCCGGTTGACCAGGTAATCGGCGTCGTTGGTCGCCTGAAACTCCGTCGGCACTGGACCGGGGCAGACCGCGGTGACCGTCACACCGGTGCCGGCGACCTCGGCGTTCACCGCCTCCGACAACCACAGCACATACGCTTTGGCGGCGGCGTAGCCGGCGTTGTACGGCGCTGGCTGGAATCCCGACACCGACGACATGTTGATGATCGCGCCGCGACCGCGATCGACCATGCCCGGCAGGTAGCGCAGCATCAGGTCCGCCACCGCCTCGACATCGACGCGCAGCATCTGCAATTCCTTGTCGCGACCTTCGGCGCCGAACTTCGTGTAGATGCCCAGGCCCGCATTGTTCACCAGGAGGTCGACCTGTGCACCCAGCTCGTCGATCCGTGCGGCCAGCCGGTCTCGATCCTGCGGAACCGCGAGATCGGTACCAACCGCGAGGGCGTGCTCGTCGCCGCCCAGTTCCGCGCACAACTTTTGCAGCCGGTCCTCCCGGCGGGCGGTGACGACGACGCGGTAGCCGCGGGCCACGAGTTGACGGGCGAATTGTTCGCCGATGCCTGAGGATGCGCCGGTGACCACGGCGACCGACCCTGCCGATGGCGGTGGAAGTGTCATGTACGGCGAGCCTAGGCACCCCTAGGGCCTATCGCAAGCCTCCTTGCAATCGAATGGCGTGGGCGGCATCAGCAGATGACTTGAACCACAACGTCTTTGCCTTGTCCCTGGCTGGCCAAGCATACGGCGGATCCTCGCATGAGAGTCCGCCACGAAGATCGCAGGACAGCGACCAACAACATCGCGATCAGGGCGCGCACGGATAGGCAGGTTACCTGGCATGAGGGTGGACAAAATGCGTGCCTGAGGTGGTATTTGCGGTCTGGCGTCACGGCTCTCGGTGTCAACCCGTCGTGGGCCTGGTTAGGAACACCAGACGGAACTTGCCGATCTGGATCTCGTCGCCGTTGGCGAGCACCGCCGATTGCACCGGTTTACGGTTGACATAGGTGCCGTTGAGGCTGCCGATGTCAGCGA
>DASPOT010000336.1:0-65418 GCA_035625875.1 Mycobacterium sp.
ACTACCAACTGACCGCGCCGGAAAACGAATCCCTTCGCGTGCTCGGCCGTCAGCGTGTCGACCCGAACAGGCCGCACCCCTTCACCACGGAAGGCAACACAGAGTTCAACGCACTGATCTGGATGCCGCCGGCCGGCCCGCGTGCCGGTGACATCGTCATGATCGATTCCACGAACTTCACCACCCTGTTCGGCGGCACCGACAGCCTCAAGAACCTCTGGCATAACCTCGCCACCATGAGATAGATCTCGGCCCCCCTTACGCAATAAAATCGCGCAAGACTTGATCACCGAACCGTTTCGGCGACGACAATTTGGCTCGGCGCCCACTGTTCGTCTGAGATTCACGCGACGGGTTCAGCCACTCACGCGTGTTCAGCCACTCACGCGGGCCGGTCCCGCAACTCCTCAAACAGCCCGGAGCGGGCCAGCAACAAGCCGCTAACCACCAGCACCCACACCGGGAACGCCATCGTCACCCACATGCTCAGATCGCCGGCAACCAGCTGCGCCACCGCGACCACGTAACTGAGGACCACCAGCCAACGTGGCATCAGGCCGGTCCGCAGCCAGATCGTTGCAAGCGACATCATGAACACGGCCGCCATCCGGGTCGCGTAGGTCTTGCTGGCCGACAGCACCATCATCTTGCCGAGGTCGATCATTTCTACGTGGGCGCCAGCGTTTATCAGCGCGTTCTGAGTTGCCACTAGGCCCCCGGCTACCGACATCGCGACGAACATCATCGCCAAAAATAAAAGGCCGCTGCCCAGAAACACCGTCGAGAAAAACCGGTCCTCATAGCGGCCGAATCCGTCACGCACCACGCCGATGAACCACAGAAAACTAATACCGGCAAACGGCATCAACACCGCCGCCGTCGCAATACCCCCCCGCCGGCTGTTCAGCCACTCCTCCGAACCGGCAACACTTTCTGGCATCTTCGTGCGGATCAGGATCAGCACCGCACCAAACAACAACGCAAACAAGACCCCTGCCAGCGCCGCGGCTCGCGGCGTCGTCAGCTGCCGCAAGCTTGTCGCTGTGCGCGAATTCCCAACTGGTTTAGACACGCCGCGATACTGCCACCAAGCCAGAGCCAGCACCGGGTTTCGATCAACATAAAAATAGGGTGCGCTCTTCTTCGGGCTCGGTTATCTATGACATCCTCGCCCCGATCATGTGATCCGGTCAGTGATTGGCAAATGGATTAACGGCGGCCTTATCGACCAAATCGGCGGACAAGTGGTAGCCTTGCTCGGGTGTCGCCGGCGGCCGACCCTGATACTCCGCTGTATGTGGGCGAGTCGACCAACATCCTCGCCCGGCTCGGAAGCCACGCGGGAGACCGCCAAAAGCGCTACCTGATCGAGCGGGTTCAACTTATCCGCTGCGAAGACGAGTACACCATGCACGCCACCGAGGGGCGGCTGATCGGGCACTACCGGCCACTGTTCAATCAGCAGGGGCTGTCCGCCCAGACGATCGAGGGTGCAGCATGACCATCCACATGGCTGAGAAAAGGGGCGGGCCCCCGGCCCCGCAGCCGGAAGGCCCCGCCACCCGCAACACCAACAGCCCCAGCCCTGACGCCGTCGGCGCCTCTGATCCTAGCGGCAGCACCAAGCGGCAGGGAGGGGACGCAACGCCAGGCGGCAGCTAATGCACCGCCAGGAGCTACACCACCGGGCCCGGCTAATGCGCCTGCTGCTCAGCAAAATCCGTGGCGACATCTGCGTCTGGCCGATCATTCCAGATTCGTCCCGCATCACCATCCCAGGTGCGCATGACCCGTGCCGCCGCTGCGACGATCCAGGCGGGCACGTTGTTGACGAAGCGATGCAGCTTCGGTGGCCGCTGAAACACCGCCGTCACGGCATCGCCGTCAGCAGCAATCCGGACGGTGTCGAGGTGGCCAAGACGCTGCTCGAGCAAGTACGGCGCTTCCCAAGCGCGCTCAGCCGGAACCCCCTCGCCCGCAGGGGTGAGACGATGACCGCCGCCGCCATGGCGACGTACGCATACGACCAAATCGACCAGGCCCGAACAGGACTCGGGCCGTCTCGATTCACGTGACGCCACGTCGGCGGATGTCTGATCACCGGCAACAGTCCCCCTAAAGCCGAGGACAGCGACGTAGTGTTCGGGCGTTGCCACGGCCCCAACGCCTTGGCCACGTCGTCACGTCATCGAATCGGCCCTGCCGATTCTCACGACCCAACGCCACCCAGCGATGTTCCCGGCACACCACAGCCGTCTAGGAAGTCCACTTCGGGTTGCCGGATGCTCCCAAGTTCGGCCCGAACCTGCGGGTTGGCGTCCAAATAATCCTGTACCTGAGGACGGATCTGATCCCTGGATTGGCCTTTGAGGGTCGCGAAGAAATCGTTCACGGGGGGATGAGTGAACAGATAGGCCGAGATGGCCGCAGCAACGCCCGCCCTGACGCCCGCCCAATCCGCGGGCGAGCAATTCGGCGGCGCAGGTGGCGGCGGCGTTGGCGGCTCGGCACTTGCAGCCGCGGCGCCGCCGAGAAACATTGCACCAGCCAATGCGCCGGCGCCGACGGCTCCCACTACTACTGCCCGATGCCCAGGACGTCCTGACGGCAACATCATTGCACCTTCTCCTTCATCGAGTGATTGGCCGGATTCATCGGGCTGTTGCTCAAGTTGAGGGGCCCAGGACGACCGAATTCTGGCCGTCCAGGAGACGCACCGCGATGGATACTGACGTCGAGATCGCTGTCGGTGCCCGAAGTTCGACTTGCGCCCATTATGGTGCTCCCCCGCGTCGTCCCAGTCGGCCCCCAGTCGGCCGGCACAGTGACGACGATCAACGGGTTAGCCACCCTCAACGCCAATCCCGGCATCATGTAGCGCTGAGGTCATCGCACGGCTACTCCCGCGATATAGGTGGTAGGGGCTCCCCGCGCCCTATGAGGGCATAGGATAAGTCCACTGACCAGCGCGCGTAAGCGTATTCGCCATTGAAGGGTCGGTCCGAACCCTCACAGGTCGCCACGCAGAAATCTCGAGTGCCTGGAATGCTGGTCAGACCATTCAGATGCACTCGAAGAGTGCAGTAGATTCGTCCTGCCCGACGAAGGTTGCTTGGCGGGATCGCATCGCATGGCGGCGAGCGGCGGCAACCCGCTGTGCCAGCGTGGTGCTCCGCTGACCGGATGCGCACCTGCGCACCCTGGTCACGACTCGTTGCGGAGCTTCCCGACTACGACGATCGGCTTCTGTCCAACTCGCAGCTAATGGCAAACGACGAACGACCCTACGAGTGGCGCCTTTGGTCCCTACAACGCGTGCGCCCCGGGGCTGGTTGCGTCGCGATCAGCAGATCGCTGCTACTCGCGTGGCAAAGATACCGACGTCCGCACCCCCGGTGCGGGGCCAACAAATTCTCGGCCGGCAGCATCGCGTTAGCCGCACCGGTCTCGGCGCAGCGTCAGGGAGGCTGGACCCTGTGGGTGGGGGGAGTATTGCGACGGCTACACCTACGAGGATGGCAGCTACGACCACTGCGTCAGCGTCACCGTGCTCGGCTTCGGCGGAACCCATTGCAACCGCGTCTGCCCACCCGACCCCGCCAACCCGGCCATCCCACTCTACCGTGGCAACCCGGTTTACCCTGCCCGTTCTACATGTAGCAGCAAATCGTCGAACCCCTGATCCGGCGTGAAGGTCCTGCACACCGAAGGTCCTGCACCGTCGTGACCATGGTCGCCACCGTCTGCGCTGATTCGAGCCCCCGGACAGCGCACGAATCTTAGAATCTCCACGCAGAGGCCTCCGAGAAAGATGTCCGATGAAGCCTTGGCTACAACGCAGCGCCGTGTCTGCCGTCGTGTTGGCATTTCTGCCGCTGATTGAACTCGCCTCACCAGCGGTCGGTGGCGCCCAACCACCACCACCACCGCCTTGCCCGCCGGGCATGTACTGGAACTTCGATACGGTTGCATGCGAATACCCGCCACCTCCGACCGTATACGTGCCACCTCCGACCGTGTACATCGATCCGTGGTTGCCGGTTTATGTCCCGAATATCGTCGACCTCGACCTCGATATCGATATCCCAGTTCCTGGCCCTCCGGGTATCGGGCCTCCAGGTATCGGGCGTCCAGGGGGACCGAATATCGAGCGTCCTAGACCAGCACCCCGACCTTCCCCCCCAAGGCGTGGCGGTGGGCGACGCTAGGTCGAGCGGTACCTCGGCCCGGTCGGTCACGCGCCAGCAGCGGGCAGTAATGCGCAGCGAATCCGCGTATGTTCACGACCCGTTGAACTCACTCTCGGCACAACGGGTGGAGCAGATCGTGCATGACACGCTACATTGCAAGCCAAAAGGCGAAACGCATTGGAGCACAAGGTCGATGGCCCGCGACGCCGGGGTGAGCCGGTCCACGGTGGCGCGGATCTGGCGCGCGCGTGGGTTAAAGCCGCACCGGGTAGACACGTTCAAGATCTCCAGCGACCCGGCGTTCGAGGACAACCTCACCGACGTCGTCGGGTTGAACGAAGTAGTTAACCAATAATGGGACATACCACCAGTGAGGCCAGCCTCGGACCGCCGAGGTGGGTAGCGGGCGGGTGGGATCGTTGCGGTTGGCTGCTGGTTGAGAAGCGGTCCGAGCCCGCCCTCCGCCGATCGCGGCGTTGCCGCGAGGCTGTGCGCTTGTCAGAACCGGCCCGGCCAACCAGGCTGCCGGTCATGGCTGCGACGGTGACGATCAACGATGTGCTCGACGGGCATGTGGTACTCGATGTTGAGTGTTTGGACCGGATCTACGCGAACGGCTACGTGCCGAATCTGCAGGCTGGGAGGCTGGGAATGGGGCTCAGACGCCCCAGGTCTCAAACGACTCGGCGCGAGGGATCTCAGCGCTGGCCCGCGGGCCAGGAGTAAACCCATTTGGGTGGAGAGTCTATTATTTATCCAACGACCCCTCAGAGCGGTTGCTGGGAGCAAACATTCCCACCGATGCGGGCCCAACACAGGACTTTGCCGTCGGCGACGAGACTAGCCAGTTTCAACGTTCTGTCATCTTTGATAGCCGTCGCAACACATTTCACATGGTCTTTTTGTCCCAAGACAACTCAAACAGCCTGCTCTACATCACATCTGCTGACGGGCAAAATTGGTCGAATGCAACTTACATTCAGCAGACGAGCCACGCGGCTCCGGCCCTTGCGCTCTGCCAGTTCCTGCAGCCGAACCTGGCAGAGCACTGGTTAGATTTAGTTAGTAACCGGCTGGCAGTGGTGTTCATTGCCAATGACCCTTCTAACCGGATCCTGTACACGTGGCGTAACCTAGACGATGCCGATATACATTTCGTCGATGCTCAGCCAGTGCCAGACGAGTCGGCACGAGCGGTCTCCGCTCTGGGATCCGGGAACTCGGTCACTGCCTTTTTCTTATCTAATGATCCCTCAAATCGCCTACTGCAGGCCGGCTTTGAGCTTCCCTAATCCATACGGACAGTCTTAACTGTATCTATCACATGGCGCTGGCGGGCCGCCTGTGCTGCCAGGTTGGCGGTGATGGTCATGGCTCACCTTGCGTGGATTCTGCTAGGGCGCGACCTTTGCCTTCCGCTGGACCCTGGCTGACCTGGCGGGCCACACATCTTTAGGTCGCCGGTACAAGGGTGTAAGTTGCACGATCCTTGCACGAATTTACGTCTTCGCTGGTCAAAACGTGCCCCCGGCAGGATTCGATGCCTGCTGACCAGGCATGCCAGCAACTAGGGTGCACAACCGGAACATCCATTCCCCGAATAGGGAAACCCGCAAGGGTCCCTAGCTGGCCGGTTGCTGCGGCGAGGTCACGCAGAGGTCAGTACGACCGGGGCTGGGTCCGGAGGCTTTCCCACCAGCCCCAGCAGCGTCGCCCTGCTCGCCGGTATGGCCAGCCGTCCGGCCAGCCGCACCCCGGCGCGACCTGCCAGCGCCAGCCCAATCGCACACAGCACGCTTATCGCCAGGCTCTTGCGCCGCGCCCAGTTCACCGTCAGCCCAGCCAACTGCTCGACGAAAGTGCATGCGTCACAACCGGTGTTGTCGCAGTAGAACCGGCGCACCCGCAGCCGCAGCGTCACCGCCCGCCCGGCAAGTGCGGCATCCGCCAGCCGCCGCCGATACCGAGAATGCACCCGCGTCATTGATTGTCAGCCGCGCGAAGTCTATCGAGTCGTTGCACAGCGCACAGAGCAGACGGTTTGACATGGCCAAGGGTCGTCGGCTTCACGAATGGCAAGCCCCGCAACCTAGAGACCGGATCTATCACCTTCACTTGCCGCCGCCTAATTCGACAATCAAGTTCACCGTGGCAGCCAGGATTACAGCGCCAAGCAGGTATGACACCAGCGCCTGCCGCAACGCTGTCGCCCGGATCGGGGTTGTTTGAATGGCGGTGTCCGATACCTGATACGCCATGCCGATAGTGAAGGCCACATAGGCGAAGTCGACATAGCAAGGCGGGTCCTCCTGGTTGAAGTCGATCCCGCCGCGCTCGTCGGAGTAGTAGAGCCGGGCGTAGCGAAGCATGGCCAGCGTATGGACCATGATCCAGGAGGCGACGACGCTCAACACTCCGACACCCGTTGCGACAACGGCTCGCCTTCCCGAACTCGACTCTGCGATTAGTAGATAGCCGACACCGCCGAGGCTCGCCACGCTGGCGAACCACACAATTGCGCTGCTGACCGCCGAGGTTGGGTCCTGTCGCGTCGCATACGCGGCCGTGCGTTCTGCGTCCATCCCCAACACGACAATCCATGTCCAGCCCACATACACCGCCGCAGCGCTAATCCAGCCGGCCAGCACGTATCCCCATCGCGCCGTGGCGCCGACCACAAGTGCGACAGCCACCCCGACGACTAGGGCAACTACCAATCGAGCCGCGACCCTATCGCGGCTGATCCGAACCAGTAACTCCACAACCGGAGCTAAGCACTGGGGCGTCCGCATTGGCCCTTCGCCACGCCACGTTCGCGGCGAGGTTTCGGCGCTCGGGAACCCAGTCAAAGTGGTAGGCGGGGCCTCGCCACCATGAAATGAGCTCACCGGCTCTTGAGATGCCGGGGCCGACTTACCCGAGGACCACATGGCCCTGCGCAGTCACTGCGGAGCATTCGCCGACGACCCGCATCGACGATTTGACGGCGGTAACCGACGAGAGACGCCAACGCCGAAACCCCGATCGGTCCAAGCTGATCCAAGCCGAGGGGCCGGATCTACCCGAAGCGATTGCGTAAATCGACCAGTGGCTGCCGTCCGCCAGTCGCGCTGTGTCGGCCCCCACCAGCGCAGATACAGCGCCAACGACTCCGCGTAAGCCTTCGTCGTGCTCTCGGCGGCATCCTGGCCGAATCGGAGGTACCAAGATACTCGTCGACCTCACGAACGATCCGGAAATCGTCGTCACTGACTGATCCGTGGGTGTTGAGGTCGCTCGGGGAGGAATGGCTGGCCATTGTTCTTGGCCATCCGCGACGCAGTCCGTTTGCGTTGCGGCGTTGGCGGTGTCAACCGTGGAGCGCCCGGAGGCGGAGCCATGAAGAAGCAGCAGGAGCAGGAGCAGATGGCGCAGCCACCAGCAGCATGGCGAGCCACCCTGGCTTCACCAATCTGGGCACCAGAAGTCTTACCTGTTCGCTTACGACGACACCAAACCCTTCTACCAGGCGTGTCCGGCCTGGACGGGCTCAATCACAGACGGACTGTCGCAGTAACGGTGTAAGTGGCCCGACGGCCTGATCACCGCTACCGGTCTACGCAAGGACGAGTGCTTGGCGCTGCGGTGGGACAACGATGTCTTGAACCTCGACGAGGGCTGGCTGAAGGTCGCAAGACCCTCTGCCGCGTCGGCAACGAACTCGTCTTCTCCGAACCCAAGACAGACCGCTCCCGACGCCCAGAAAACGAGAACCGTTGCGCTACCCCGCGGCGCAGGCGCGCCAGCTCGCCCGCGCGTTGATGGCCGCCGCCGACCCGCCGACGAATCGAAGCGGTCAGTCAGCGACTATTTGGCACCGATTCTGCAGATCGGTCAACGGCTGGCGAATGCCCTGCAGGTCAGCGTGAACCTGCGGGTTGGCATTCATGTAGTCCTGGATCTGGTCACGGATATCGCTGCGCGGCTGACCCTTCAGGCTGGTGAAGTAGTCGTTGACGTCGGGATGTGCGAACAGATACACCGACGTGTTTGCGGCAACGCCCGCCGCCACACTGGCCAGGTCAGCGGCCGTGCAGCCCGGTGGTGCGGGCGCCGGGGCGGGTGCGGGGGCCGGGGCAGGCGCCGGCTCCGGATTCGTCGGGTCCGCCATCGCCGAGCCGGCGGAGCCGAAAAGCATTGCGGCCGCTATCGCGCCAGCGCTTATTCCTCCAGCAACCAGCCGCGGCGCGGCACAGCGGAAAAACAACATCGGTAGCTCCTTTCGGATGTCCCAAAAGCCGTAACCGGTGCGGTTACCTACCTGCAGACGATAAGCAGCATCGGCCGAGCACTTCGGCAAAATGACCTACGAAACCGCCTCCGACGCTGTCGAGGCCACGAGCGCGCTGCACAATCGGTGCCTCGTCCCTGACCGCGGCAGAGAACCGCAGACAAGAGCCACAGGGTGGACCTCAAACAACCCAAAGGGTTGGCGGCGCGCTCGAAACTTGCCCAACCAAGCGAACGCTGCTTTAGCGGCAGCCGAGGTCGATATACTGCACTCCTCGGCCCGCTCGACGGCCAAGAAAGCTCGACGGCGGCGGGAAGGAGATCGACGATGAATTGGCGCTCCTGGGCCGCAGCCATCCTGGCTGTGTTGGCGGTTGTGACCGGCTCTGAAGTTCTCGCCACCGCGCAGCCCGGCGCGGCGCGGGCCGATGTCTGCGCCAGCGTTGGTCGGCGCGTTCGGGTCGGTGGGTGCTGGAACGTGGCCGATGCCGTGTCCAACTACGCTCCCCCGCCGGCGTACTACGCCCCGCTGCCCGAAGACTATCCGCCCCCGCCGCCCCCGCCATAACCCCTTTCCCCAGCAGCTCCGCCAACACCCGTAACCAGGACGAATTGTTGAGCTGCTCAGGGCGTCGCCGAGGAAAGGCCGAGCAGCAATGATCAAAGCAGTGTTGATACCCGCCGTCGTCGCGGCAGGGCATCGCTTGCGCCAAACGATGATCAAGGCCTATGCCGGTTTCCGCGAATTCCAGCCGGGCGGCAACTTCCATGCCTGGCTAAATCGGATCCTGGTCAACACCTACATCAGCTGCTACCGCAACAGCAGCGTCGTCCGGTGCAATATCCGACCGACGACATCACCGACCCGCGGCTGGCCGCCAACGCCCAACTCCTGGCGTCCGGTCTGCGCTCGGCCGAGGAGCAGGCATTGGAGAGGTTGGGCAACAACCAGATTCGCGTCGCGATGCAGGCGCTACCCGAGCAGTTCCGTACCGCGGTCTACTACGCCGACATGGAAGGCTTCCGTGCGTCCGCTCTCGAGGCCGCGGGTCCTTGCCGTCACGCACGTGATCGCGGGCAAGCCACGAGGAGATACGTTGCAAGATTTTCCGTGCCGTCAGCCAGTTGAATGTCTCGCCAGCCGCCGTGCTCGTGCGGGTTCACAGTAGACAGGCTGACTAGCCGACGCGGCGGACATCATGTCAGGAAGTTACAGCAGAGGCGACACGCCGACGAAACCCGCCAGCTAATTTCGGGGCGGGCTGGCCGAGGCCAGCGAACGCTAAACGATAGGGTGCGGCTGAGGTGCGGGCCGTCGCCGAGGCTCAGAAGTGGCCTCTCACCTGCGAAAACACGAGTGCCCCCGGCAGGATTCGAAACTGACGGGGATTGCGGCGTGCCGGTTTCTCCACGTGCGGTTTTGGTGCATCTACCTGCAATATCAGCACTTCGACCGCTCCGGCAGTATATGACATTGCCCGACATATTGGTACATTGCTGTTGCACGAATCTTGCACGCGAACACCGAGCGGAGGCCCGAGCCTATGGCGAAACGACGCGGGTTCGGCAGGCTGCGACAGCTACCGTCAGGCCGCTGGCAGGCCGCCTACGTCGGCCCGGATACCAAACTGCACAAAGCGGCCCGCACCTACGCCAGCGAGCACGACGCGCAAGGATGGCTTGCCGCCGAGCGCCGCAAAATCGACCTGGGCACCTGGGGGGCCGTCGAACGCAGCGACGGCATCACGCTACGCGCCTATGCCGACAAGTGGATTGAACAGCGGCAGTTGCGGCCGCGGACCCGAGCCCACTACGAGTCGATGCTGGCGCGCCTGATCCTGCCCGAGCTGGGCGACGCCAAGCTAGTCACTCTGACCCCGGCGCGGGTCCGCGAATGGCACGCCGGGCTCGGCGACGCGCACCCGACCCGCAACGCTCACGCCTATGCGCTGCTGCATGCCATTTGCGCGACGGCCGTTCAAGATGAAGTGCTCGACGCGAACCCGTGCAGGATTCGGGCGGCGATGCAGACGAAACGGCGCCGCGACGTCGACGTGCTCACACCCGCACAGGTCGACCGGCTGGCCGCCAAGATGCCACCCCAGTTGCGCGCCAGCGTGATTCTGGCCGCCTGGTGCGGGCTGCGTTGGGGTGAAACCTCGGAGCTGCGCCGCAACGACGTCAGCCGCGATTGCAGCGTGCTACACATCCGCCGCGCCGTCGCCTACCGGGACGGCAAGTTCCATCAGGGCGAACCAAAAACCGGCGCGGGCATTCGCGACGTGGCAGTGCCACCGCATATCCGGCCGGTACTCAAGGCGCATCTGCGCAATCACGTTGCGCCCGCAGCTGATTCGCTACTGTTCGCTGACGACGACGGCACCTACTTGCGCCCCGACCGCTACCGCACCCACTGGGAGAAAGCCCGTAAGGCGATCGGCAAACCGAACTTGAGAGTCCATGACCTTCGTCACGTTGGTGCCGTCTTGGCGGCTCAATCCGGTGCCACCACAGCGGAATTGATGCACCGGCTTGGTCACACCACCCCGGCGATGGCGCTGGTGTATCAGCACGTAGCCGAAGGCCGCGACGCAGAGATAGCGCAGCGGCTGTCCGCCCTGGTGGTGGCGCCGTCACCTCGGGTGATAGTTGCGGGAAAGCCTAACAGCGTTGCGTGACAACGAGATCGACCAGTTGCAGCGCGTGATGGTCGAGCTTGAGCGGCTACGCAACGCCGACGCCAACCTTTACGGCCAGGGGCGCCCTCATTGGGAGGCCAAGCGGCGCCTGGTGATCGTCGCCGCGTGCTGCGATGACCGGGAACCTCTCGTCGAAGTGATGAACACCGACCCGCCGTGTGTTCTCGTGGGCCAGGTCGTCGTTAGCGGTGCGGCGGTAATCAAGTTTGTCGAAGGTGAGCCACGCCGACCGTGGCAGGGGATCGGCCGGGCCAGGGGCAGTGACAGCCAAGGCCCGGTGTGGTTGTCGACCTTTGAGCGGCAGACGCACCCTCAGTTTAGAGGCATGCGGCAGCTGGGTGGGATGGCGCGCGGGGGCGACTGACGGCCGGGCAGAGCGGCCGATATGCCGCTGCCTGGAGAGAGGGTTTCGCCGCCGGGTTCAAGGACGCACTGCGGATCGCGGACCGCGAGTTGCCCGTCGAATGCTGGGGCGTGCTCGACGAGCTGGCCGAGCGGTACGACCTGGCAGATGTCGAGGCCGCCTGATGACCACCGACGACATGGCGGTCTACGCCACCGCCGCGCCGCTGTACTACCAGCAAGGGTGGCGCGGGATCCTGCCTATCCCCGCCGGGAAGAAGGTCGGTGTTCCGGGCGGATTCACCGGCTGCGACGGCACCCCAAGGCAGCCAACGGCGAGATCATCTGCCGCCAACCACCCGCAGAGGTCATGTCGTCGCCGTGGGAATTGCCCTGCTGCCGTCAGGAGCATCGTTCACGTCAATCCAGCTGGGCCGGTTCCCTTCCGGCGCCTGCGTGCGGGGAGGATGGTCGCCCGCGGCCTGCTGCCGCGTTTCTCGTTCGATCTGGCTCGGCACGGCGGCTCGGTGCTTACCAATGTCAGTCGGTCCGCTCAGCGGACCGAAGCATTGACTTCTGCTGCGCCCGGAGTTTTTGCTCGTGAAGCACAGGGCTGCGGGCACACCCATTACCCCTCGCACCTGCGAAATCAACTAAACCCAAACTAAAAAAACCTCGTCCGAACATCACAGTTCTGAAAGGAGAGGTCCTATGTCGGAAGCCAATGGGGGGAACGACCGGTCACCGTCGAGCCCGACAACTGACCTTCCGCGACGAACGGGTGTCGCCGGGTAGCGAGACGACCAAAGCGAAGAAGGGAACGCTTATGAATTCCACGACGGTGGTGGGTGCGGACACCACAGGTCGCACGCTGTGGGTAGACATGGGTTGGGCCGCCTGCGACGAGCGGTTGGTCACGGTCGCCGAGGCCAATACGCACAGAGTCGGTGATGCCACCACCCGGTTGTCCGACGTGCGGTGAGCCGGAGGCAGTCATGACACTCGCCTTGGCCCGTAATTGGCCTGCTGTGCGACGGGAAAACGAATACACGGCCATCCAGGCCGCACTTGTCGATCAACCGGGGACCTGTGGCATCGTCATCATCGGCGACGCAGGCGTAGGGAAGACGACGCTGGCCCGGCTGGTAACGCGGGCCCTGCCCACCCCGGTGCAGTGGGTTGCCGGGACGGAGTCAGCCCGCAGCATCCCGCTGGGAGTGTTCGCCCCGCTTGTCAGCGCGGCGACCTCGCGAGACCCGACCGCTTTTTTGGCCACCGCACGGGAAGCCCTTCTTTCCCGGGGTCCTTCGGTCATCGGTGTCGATGATGCCCACCTGCTGGATCAATTGTCGGCCACCTTGCTGCATCAACTGGCGCTCGACGCGTCGGTGCGCATCGTGGCCACAGTGCGCACGGGCGAGTCGGTGCCCGACGCGATCACCTCGTTGTGGAAAGACGGCTATCTGCAGCGGCTGTATTTGACTCCGTTCAGCAAAGAGCAGTGCGTGAAGCTCATCGAGCAAGCTCTGGGCGGCCGTGTTGAGGGTTTGAGCGCGGATTTGATGTGGGATGCGTCGGGCGGCAACGCGCTGTTTTTGCGGCACCTGGTGGAGGGCGCGCTGGAGGCGGGCACGCTGCGGCAGGTTCGCGGGGTCTGGCAGCTGCGTGGCCGCACGGCGGTCACCTCGGAGCTCGCCTCGCTGCTGGACACTCGGGTCGATCAGCTGCCCGATCCGGTGCTGCACGCGCTTCAGGTGCTGACTTTCTGCGAACCGCTCGACCTTGACACCCTGGCCAAGATCGCCGGCGACGACGCCGTCGAGGAGGCCGAGACTCGCGGGCTGATCCGGGTCACCAAAGAGCACTGCATCAACGTCCGGTTCAACCATCCGCTATTCGGTGAGGTCATTCGCCGGCGGTTGGGGATGGCGGCGTCGCGGCGTCTGCGCGGTGAGCTGGTCCGCGCCCTGAGGGAACGGCCGCCGACCACGCCGGCCGAGCGGATACGGTTGGCCGAGTTGACCATTGACAGTGATCAAGCAGCCGACGTTTCGCTGCTGGTCGCCGCCGCCCGAGATGCGATAGCGCTGACCAACATCACGCTGGGCGAGCGTTTGGCGCGTGCGGCGGTGAGCCGAGGTGGCGGGCTGGCGGCCAGCGAGTTGCTCGCCCGAGCGCTGTTGTGGCAGGGCAATGCCGTGGAAGCCGAAGAGGCGCTGAGCTCGTTTGACCCTGATGAGCTCAGCGAGCTGGAGGTGGTCCGCTGGGGTTTGGCCAGGATCGCGAACCTGCAATGGTCGATGGGCGACGCCGAGGGTGCCGATGAGGTTCTGGAGATGCTACGGGGCAGGGTGAGCAACCCGACACTGCGGGCGCTCGTCGACGGCGTCGCTTCGGCGTCACTGTCATTTGAGAACCAGCTGGCGGGGGCCGTCGGGCTGTCGCAGCGCGTGCTCTCTGACGAGACCGCTGGTGCCGCGGCGGTTGAGTGGGCGGTCTTCGGTGGCGCGTTGGCGCTGGCGTTGATGGGACGGGGGGAGGAGGTTCCGGCGGTGGCCAAGCGCGCGTACGCGATCGAGAGCAGGGTCGACGGCCTGCTGTGGTATCTGACGGCGTACGGCGAAGTTCGTGCGCTGGCGCTGGCCGGTGAGTTCGCCGCCGCGGCGAAGCGGTCCGCTGGATTCGTGGAGATCTCGTCGGCCGGCCAGTATCTGGCGTGGAGTATGGCCAACGTGCTGGTTGGCACCGTCGACCTGGCCCGCGGCCGATTCGCCGACACCGTCGCACGCATGGAGCAGACCGTTGCAGCTTTGACATCCGAATCTGCCGCGTCGTGGAGCTTCCCGGCGCGGCTGCTGCTGGCACAATCGTATTGTGTGCTGGGCCGGGTGGGGCCGGGCGCCAAGATGGTGGCCGAGCTGCGCAGCCGGTACGGCAGGCATGTTGCGGTGTTCGGGCCGCAGTTGCGCATCGCCGAGGCTTGGCTGGCCGCGGCGGAGGGAAACGTTAGCTTCGCAGTAGATTTGGCGCTTGACGCGGCTCGGCGCGCCGAAGAGTCCGGCCAGCGGGCCGTCGAAATGCTGGCTCTGCATGACGCGGTCCGCTTCGGGGACCAGTCCAGTCTGCAGCGTCTGGTCGACATCGCCACCGACGTCGGCGGGCGGCTGGCGGGCGTCATCGCCGCGCACGCCGCGGCACTACGTGACCGCGATGCCGCGGCTATCTTAGCCGCCGCGCACCAATTCGAAGACATTGGCGCACTGTTATCGGCGGCCGATGCCGCCGCGCAGGCGGCGTTCGCATTCCAGGCGTCCGACGACCGGCGGCGCACGGTCGAGGCCGCCGCGATGGCCCATCGCCTCGCTGCTGAATGCGGCGGTATCCGCACGCCCGCGCTGGACACCGCCGCGCACCCGCTGCCCTTGACCATGCGTGAACGCGAGATCGCGAACCTCGTCGCGGCGAGGCTCACCAACAAGGAAATCGCCGACCGGCTGGTGGTGTCGGTACGCACTGTGGAGGGCCATCTCTACCGCGCCTGCACCAAGCTCGACCTCTCCGATCGCGAACAGCTGGCTGCGACCATCCGAAGCGGCCGTAGCGTGGCGCGGTGAAAAAGCGCTGATATGCGGATCTGACATGGAAATGAAGGTGACCACAGGCTGGTGCACACAACATCAAGTGGCAGTGGCACGGCGCTGCTGGTTGGGCGTGATGTGTTGTTGCGGTTAGTGTCTGGTATTCAGGCAGTGTCGGCGAGGGGTTGGATGGTCACCTTGTAGTGTTGCGCGTCACTCAGGATGGCGATGATTGCGTCATTGGGGTTGACGACGATCCGGATGTGGGAACGGCCCCGCTCGAAGTGGTGAGCGGGGCCGTTGTGGGCGTGTGACGGAGTTGTCGTCGCGCTGACGCGGTGGTGGTCGGGTTGATGCGGACTGGGTCCAATCCGCGGCGGTTTCGGCGATGGCGATGCGTGCTGCCTTTTCGTCGATGATCGCGTGATCGGCGGCGAACGCGGCGGTCAGTGCATGCAGGGCCAGGTTGTTGACCGCGCGGGGGTGACCTCGCGAGGCGTTGTGGATCAGCCCGATCGCGTCCTCGGAGAACAGGGTGTCGGCTCGGCCGGAGATTTTGCAGTGATGGCGGATGTAGTCGGCGGTGTCGGCGCCGCTCATCCCGGCGATGTGATAGCGGACTGCGATGCGCTGATCCAGCGCGGCGAGCACGCCCAGCCGCAGCCGCTGACGCAGGCTGGGTTGGCCGACCAGGATGACCGCGAAGGGGGATCCCGAGGTCCATGGCGTGGTTGGTCAACAGCCGGATCGCTTCGAGCTGATGGTTATCCAAAAGGTGGGCTTCGTCGACGACCAGCACGGGGTGGAACGGCGAGCACACAGAGCGCAGTCACAGCGCCGAAAAACCACCCCAGTTCGCCGCAACCGATAACACCCACGAAAGGAATCAACCCATGACCGACACGACTAACACGCTGGACCTCGACGAGACACCGGACCTCGCCGAGCTGCGAGCGCTACGAGCAGAACAGTCGGCCAAGCAGACCGCCGTCGGCGCCCACATCGCCCAGCTCGACAAACTCATCCAGACACGCGTGGTAGCGGCGGCAGCAGGCGAGGTCGAAATCCTCACCCCGGAAACGCCAGACGACGGCGATGGGGAAGCCGACGCGGCGCCGCAATGCTCCTGCTGGGACTGGGCCCGGTTTTGCCGCGTCCACCCGCGCCCGCTCTGCGACTCGCCACACCCCGCCGGTGAGACCTCGTGCAAGCGTTTCGCCGGCCACGACGGCGACCACGCCGCCTACACGTTCCGCCTCAGCGCGCCCGAAACGTAGGCCGCCACACCCGAATACGACGACGGCAGCGAACACCCCGACGACGTGCCGCCGTTCTGACCGATGGCCTAAGACACAGAAAGGCCAAACGATGCCCCAAAGAACCAAATCTCCCGATGGACGCCCAGCATCGGCGCCGGCCGCCGAAGCCGCCAACCAGGGCATCCCGAAAACCGTTGACCCGGCGGCCAAACACCGCCGCGGGAAGCGTGCAGCACCCGTCCCGCACATCCCCGACGCGGCGGCCAAATTCGCGGCGGTACAAGCCGCCGTGGAACGCAGGAAGGACAAACACCGTGGAACGCAAAGAACTGATCGACGCACTTAGCCGGCTCCCCGAAAAAGACGCGCAAAGCGTCATCGCCGAAGCGCGCAAAAACGACCGCCAACAAGCAAAAGAACACGCCGCCGCAGCACTGCGGCAACACTACGGCCCAACCCGATCCACCGACTGCGACGACACCGAGGAGTAAACCCATGCCCGGCACCCGCTTACGTGACGAGCTCACCGAACACCTACGCCGCGTCCAAGCCCTGACCGACGCCGGCATTCCGCCGCCGCGAGCATGGACCGAGCTAGCCGACAGGTTCAGCCGCTACCGCTCGTTGCCCCTCACCGCCGCTGAAAGACTCCCTCAGGCGATAATCCGCCCCGTCAAGACTGACGACATTCGGCTGGCTGCACGCGCACGCCCTAGCCGAAGCCGCCAGCGCCACCATGCCACCCATCCAGGCCCGCGTTGACGGCACGGTGGCCGCCGCCGTCGAACAGAAATTGCGCGAGTTGTATGCCGGCCATGCCGAAACCAACTATCACACCGCGCAAACCCGATTCGACGCCATCGCCGCCGATTTCGTGGCCGCCGCCAACGCGGTCGATGTTGAAGCCGCCGCCGATATGGTCACCGCGCCAGACGACCAACGCACAGCGTGGACGCAGGCCGCCACGCTGGCGTCCCGGCTCGACGCCATACTGCCCACACTGGTTGTCGCCTGCGAACTCGCCGGCACGCACATCGACGACGAAACCGGAAGCCTGCTGGCGATGTGTATCAACACCACCGACCAGGACCGCCGCGCCCTGTGGGCCGCGTGGGAAAGCCAAGACGGGCGTTGTGGACGGTGGGCCGCGCTGGTCAAACTCGCCACCATCCCCGCCGCGGAAAACCTCGCGGATATCGCGCCGTATGACCGGCCGCGAGAAATCGAATACCGGCTAGAACCCGAACCCGGCGCACCACACGGCACCTACCTCACCGTCAGCTACGACCCCGAAAAGCCTGAAAGTCCTGAGAACCGACCACCGGCCGAGCCCGACAGGGCGATGATCCCAGGCGTGCCGCCGCGCCGCCGCATGGTTGCGTGGTAGGCAGGCGGGTTGTCGGCAGGTGGGTAACCGGGCAGGTGGGTAATGGCAGGCGGGTTAACCGGCGCACCATCCACGCCGGCAAATACCACCGACCACCCAAAACGGGCACCATCCAGCAAACAATATGACCATCCCGGTAAAGACGGTGGCCACGGCGGCAAACACGGATGGGTGACCGCCCAAGCCTACAGAGACCATCCAAAACCATCCAACCACCCTAAAATGCCTGGTCAAAGGGGTGTGGGAGAGCGCCCGCGGGCAAAACGAGCCCGCCTCCCAGGCATAGCCAGGTTTCTTCCCCCATACCCAGGTCCACATTTGCCATCCCGGCTAGCAAATACCCGGCTAGGCGGCGCTGGCGGCTTCCCGCAACTGCGTCATTTTTTCGCAGTTGCCACGCCGTTCAGACGTAGCGGGAAAACCCTAGACCGGCCGACCTATCCGGCGCCATCAACGTGTTGTCGGCGCCGGGCTCGGTGAGCGCCATGGGGACGTTGGGGTCTGGCATTCTTAGCGCCGGGTTCGGCGCCCATGGTGTCCCCAGGGTGAACTCGTTGGTGACTGGCGCCGATGCCGCCGAGCTCGCGGCGGGTTTCTTTTTTGCGGCCATCGGCATCCCCTCTCGCTTGGGTGTTGGTAGAAATTTACCGCCGTCAACGCGGTGTCGGGGTTGAGCGCGCCGCTGGGGCCGATCCTTGCCCCTAGGCCGGCGCCCAAAAAGCGGTCAGCGCGGGCAATTTCCCGTTGCAGCGCGGTCCCGATGGCGATCGCGAAGAGAATGAAGCTGAAAACCATTTGAGCAGAAACGATCAAGCGTGCATAAGAGCTAGCCGGATAGATGCGCGGGCCGTCCGGGCACAATGGGACGGCGCTGGCGGTATCTGGCGCGCCGAATCGCGCTCTGACTGGTAACCAGGACCTCAGCCCGGCGCCGGAAAGCGGCATTCGCTGGACAGCGGGCGGACCTTAGGTCTGTACTTGGGTCACATTTTCACGGGGTTACCGGGAATGCGCGGAGGCAGGCATGACAACGGCGGGCGGTCAGGCGGGTCAGGGCATGACACTGGAAGAGCGAGCGCAGGCCGGGCCGGGCGCGGACCTCGTTCTCGAGGGCGGGGGAGTCAAGGGGATCGGCCTGGTCGGGGCCGTCCTGACCCTGCATGACGCGGGCTTTGTCTTTCCCCGGATCGGCGGCACGTCGGCCGGCGCCATTGTGGCCGCCCTTATCGCCGCATATCAGGTCAGGAACGTCCCGCTTACCCAGCTTCAGGAGGATATGGCCGAGCTGGACTACACCCAGTTCATGCAGAAGACCTGGGCCGAGAAGCACGTGGGCCTGATCGGAAACGCCACCGCGCTGGTGAGCCACCAGGGCCTGTACGCCAGTTCCTACGTCCAGGAGTGGCTGACCTCGAAGCTGGAGCCGCTGGGCATCCGCACCTTCGCCGACCTCAAGATCACCGGGGACGACGGCACCGCCCTGGCCCCGTACCAGCGCTACCGGCTGGTCACCCACACCTCGGACCTGACCCGCGGCGCCCTGGTCCGGCTGCCCTGGGACCTGCCCTACTACCTGCTGAGCAGCAAGGATCAGGGTGATCCGGCCCGGCAGATCGCGGTCATCGACAGCTACCCGATCGTGGACGCGGTCCGCGCGTCGATGTCGATCCCGTTCTTCTTCCAGCCCTTCGAGCAGAAGACGGCCCTGGGCGCCTGCACCTGGGTCGACGGCGGGCTGCTGCAGAACTTCCCGGTGACCGTGTTCGACCGGACCGACGGCCGGCCTAACCGGTGGCCGACGTTCGGGATCATGCTCTCGTCGCGGCCGGGGCTGAACACCCCGGACGTGCCGGTGCAGGGCGATCTCCGCGAGGTCGTCTCGATCGCGCACACGGCCATGGGCGAGTGGAACCGCTACTCGCTGGCCGATGAGGGCGTCGGCGCCCGGACGGTGTTCGTGGACACGATGGGCATCGCCAGCACCGATTTCGGGCTGACGACCGACCAGCGCGACAAGCTGTTCGCCAACGGCCAGGCCGCGGCGGGCAAGTTCCTGGCCGCCTGGGCCAAGGCTCACCCGCCGGTCGCGACCGCCACCTGAGATCACCGCCACCGAGATCACCGCCACGCCCGGCCAGGTCACCGCGACCCGGGTCACGGCCACCGTGCCGGCCCCGGCCGCCCCGGCCGCCGAGCTGGCCGCCGGTGCCGCGGGCGAGGTCCAGCCGTGACCGAGCCCGCCCGGCCCACTCCCGCGCCTGCCCCGCGTCCAACGCATCGGCCGGCGCCTCACAGAACCCGATTCCTCGCCGCGCTGCGCACCAGCTCCCCGTCGACGATGGTGTCGTCGGCCGCGATCCACACATCAGGCCCGATGTCGCGGGTCCAGGACAGGATCGTGGTGCCCTCATGGGTGAGGCTGTCCCAGGCGGGTTGGGCGTCGGGTTCGCACCAGGGCGGCGGGGTGGGGCCGATGTCGGGAATGTCGCCGGCGGTCATGATGGTGTTGCCCTCTCGGTTGGAGCCACGCCAGCTAGTTGCGCGTATCTTCCGCGGCAGCGCATTTCCGCAGGTCAGATGGTATGCCCGGCAGGATTCGAACCTGCCGACGGCCAGCGCGCCCGGCTCTTTTCAGGAGACGGACGGGTATCGGCGAGCCTTCGCCGGGCGCGAAATGGCGGCATACGTAGGTGACATGTGTACTAAAACGGGGGAAGAGGCGTCGCCTTACACATGTCACCGGCGTCTTGACCAGCGGTGATAGTCGTTGTGGCGCCATGTCTTACAGATAAGACCGCAATTGAGCAGAACAGAGAGGGGCCTGCGAGTCTTATCTGTAACGGGCGGCGGCCAATTGCAGGAGCCAGTCGCCGTCGAGGCAATCAGGGTCTAGTGGTTCGATGGCGGTCAGTCGCGGGACGCCGCACGTCAGTGTTCCGGTTTTGTCCAACGCGACGATGCAGGTGTCGGCGAGGTGCTCAACGACGACCGCGGATTTGACCAGTACCCCGTGACGGCCGGCGTTGGCGATGGCCGACAGCAGCGGCGGCATAGTGGCCAACACCACCGCGCACGGGGAGGCCACAATCATGAACGTCATGGCGCGCAGCAATGCCGGCTCCAGCCGGGTGCCAAGCAGCAGCGGAATGGTGAAAAGGGCAAGGGTGGCTACTACCACGCCGACGGAGTAGCGCCGCTCGATTTTCTCGATGAACAGCTGGGTTTTGGCCTTGGTGGCCGAGGCTTCGGCCACCATTGCGACGATGCGGGCGACGACAGTTTGCGACGGATCCCGGGTAACCAGTAGCTGTAATGCCCCCGACCCGTTCAAGGTGCCGGCGAACACCTCGTCACCACGGGTCTTCGCTACCGCAAGCGATTCGCCGGTGATCGAGGACTGGTCGACCTCGGAAGACCCGGACACCACGACGCCGTCGGCGGAGATCCGCTCGCCCGGACGCACGACCACCCGGTCACCCACCATCAGCTCGGCGGCGGCCACCCCCCGCTCGTGGCCGCCGCCGTCAATTAACACGGCCCGATCCGGCGCGAGGTTCAGCAGGCCCTTGACCGAGTCCGCCGTCCGTTTGGTGGCGACATCCAGGCCCTGGACTTCTTTTTCCGCAAGATCATCCGCGACCGGGGCGAGGCCCTGGAGCACATCGCGTCCCAGATCAGCCACACCATCGCTGCCTGCGATGAGACGTTACGGCAGCACGCTGAGTTGCTTCGTATTGCGCTCGACGACGTCAAGGCGATGACGGCCAGTCTGACCGGATACCTCATGGCCGCCGCGGAAAAACCCTCGGAGATTTACAAGGTGGGCTCGCATCGGTGCGATTCCTGCTCGCCGTCGGCGACTCGCTCATCGGCTGGCGGTTACTGGCACACGCCGACATCGCACACGTGGCCCTGTGCAGCGGGTCGACGACGACGAACGACGAGGCCTTCTATCGGGGCAAGATCGCGACCGCGGCGTTCTTCGCCAAAAACATTGCTGCCGAACCTGACCGCATTGCGGTGCATCATCGAGTCCCTCGACGACGAGATCATGCGCGTTCCCGAGGCCGCGTTCTGACCGACTTCCGCGAACGATATACACAGCATTTTCACATCGGAGCAGCAGCCGATACTCAGCTCCACCGCCGAGGGTGAAACGCGCCGCTACAGTGGGTACCCGTCCGCACAGCGCCAACGATCGGAGCAACATTGATGTCTGCCACCTGCTTTACGCCTCGACTGACTCGACTGGCGATCCTCGCCGTCGCCGGAGTGACCGCGCTGTCCGTCGCCGCGTGCGGCACGTCGAACAAGGAGAAGGCCGCCCCCTCAGCAAGCCCGACGAGCTCGTCGGCTGCACCTGCGAAGGGCAAAGAGCAGGTCGCTGGGTTGATCGCCTCGGTGTCGGGCAGCACAATCCAGGTCACGCAGCGGACCGGGTCCGCCACCGTGGACTTCACACCGTCGACCCACGTCAGCGAGGTCACCCCGGCCCAGCTGACCGACGTAACTGCCGGCAGCTGTGTCACCGTGCAGCCCACCCGGGAGAGCGCCCGGGCCGGTGGAGCGATCACCGCGCAATCCGTGCGGGTCAGCCCGGCCATCGACGGCAAGTGCCCGCAGCCCAAGCAACCCGCGGCGGGATCGGCCACCACAGCACCGTCCGCTCCCTCGTCGACCGCGCCCGCGAAAAATCCGGCCGTCCACGGTACCGTCGCCTCCGTTGCGGGTAACACCATCACCGTCACCAGCGTTCATGGCAGCGGCAATCCCTCGCAGACAACCGTGACTGTCACCGACACAACCAAATACAGCAAGCAGACAACCACCGACGCGCAAGCGATCACTCAGGGTAAGTGCCTCACGGCGCAGGGAACCAAGGACAGCGGCGGGACGCTGCAGGCGACTGCAATCACCGTGCGACCCGCCACCAACGGCACCTGCCCGCAGCCGGGCGAACTGCACCACGGCCACGCGGGCTGAGGTTCTGCCGACACCCATAGGTCTGCGAGAGAGAAGCCACGGCTGCGGTCAACTTCCCGCCGATTGTGAGATCAGCCGCTCGGGTACACGCTTGCGGGTGAAACCCGTGAATGGAGGACATCGATGTCCGCCACCTCATTTAGGCCTCGACTGACTCGACTTGTGATCCTCGCGGTCACCGCAGCCGCCGCATTGTCCGTCGCCGCGTGCGGCACATCGCATAAAGCTCAGAATGAGAACACCGGAAAGCCCCCCGCGCCACCAAGCCCGACGCGCTCCGCGCCTCCGTCGGCGCCGATACCTACCGAGGGCAAAGACCACGTCGAAGGCCTGATCAGATCAGTATCCTCTAACACGATCCAGCTCACGCAACGAAATCGGACCCCGGCGACGGTGGACTTCTCACCGTCGACAAAGGTCATTGAGGTCACCCCGGCTCAGCTGACCGATGTCACTACGGGCAGTTGCGTCGACGTGCGCCCTGCCCCGCAGGCCGCTCCTGCCGGTGGTGCGATCACGGCGCAATCCGTGGTGATCAGCCCGGCCGTCGGCGGCAGGTGCCCGCCGCTGACGCCACCGGCGGCGGGTTCGCCCGGCACATCGCCTGCCCCGTCGTCCGTTGGGCCCGCGGAGAGTCCAGGCGTCAGCGGCACGGTAGCCTCCGTTTCGGGTAACACCATCACCGTCGCCAGCACCGAGGCTGGCGGCAAGACCACGCAGACGAACGTGACCGTCACCGACGCGACCACCTATACCAAGCAGGCACCCGCCACCACTCAAGCGATCACCCAGGGTAAGTGCATGGACGCGCAGGGAACCATGGAAAGCAGCGGCGTGCTCCAAGCGACGACAATCAGCCTTGAACCGTGCCCGCCGCTAGGTGGCCATCATCACCATTTCCCCCACCTCCCCCACCACCACCACGGCGGTTAGAGAGCAATAGCGTCGCGCTGTCAGTAGGACCTGGGCAGTCCGAGGCTGTGCTGTGCGATGTGGTCGAGGATCATTTCGCGGGTGACCGGCACTGTTTTGAACAGCCGCACGAACTCGTACATATTGGCCAGTGCGACCTCTCGAGTGAACCCGCTGCCGCCGTGCACCTCGATGGCTTGGTCGACGCAACGGATGGCGGCGTCGGCGGCCAGGAATTTGGCCATGTTACTGGCCTCACCGGCATCGGTGCCGACGTCGTACCTGGCCGCGGCGTGCCGCGTCATCAACCGGGCTGCTTCCAGCGCAATCTTCGCCTCCGCCATCGGATGCGCAATTCCTTGGTGGGCGCCGATCGGGACGTTCCAGACCTGTCGTTCTCGCGCGTAGGCCACCGCTTTGTCCATGGCGTAGCGCGCGACACCGTTGCAGATCGCCGCGATGATCACCCGCTCGGGGTTCATGCCGTCGAAGGCGACGCGTAGGCCGTTGCCCTCGCCGCCAATCAGCCGATCCGCCGGAACCGCCACATTGTCCAAGAACACCATGAACGACTTGTCGGTGATCTCGAGTGTCATTGGGATGAGGTGCATCTCAACACCGGGTGCGTCGCGGTCTACCAGGAACACCGAAAGTTTCCCGCGCCCAGCGGAATCCGTTCCTGTGCGGGTCACGGCCAGCATCGCGTCTGCTTGATCGGCGGCGGTGATGAATGTCTTCTGCCCAGTGAGGTAATACTTGTCGCCGTCTCGGCGCGCTCTGGTGGTGAGATGATGTGAGTTCGAGCCAGCGTCGGGTTCGGTGATCGCGAACGCGATTTTGAGTGTGCCTGCCGCCATCGGCGCCAGCCACTGCAGTTTCTGCTCGTCGGTGGCGTGGCGCGCAAGCAGGCTGCCGACGATGCCCGGCGAAATCATCAACATGATTTGCGGGCACCCCGCCGCGGCCGCTTCCTCGGCGACGAGGTCCATCGCGCTCAATCCCATTCCGCCGCCGCCATATTCCTCTGGAAGGTTCACGCCGACGAATCCGCCCGCGGCCAGCGCGTCCCAGAGCTCGGTCGGAGGTTGCAGGGTCTCGCTCAAGTGGGTGAAGTAGTCGTTGCCGAAGCCCGCGACGATCCCGTGAACCGAGGCGCGTAGCTCGGTTTCTTCGACGGCGCTCAGATTCATCGGAAGTCCATCCAGTGCCCGTGCGGGGTGAAGCCCAGCAGGAACGGGATCTCGATGCGGCAGACCGGACCGGCGGTGATGTCGTCGGTGTCGAAAATGACGTATTCGCCGAGGTTTTCGGTCCACCGCGATACCGGCACCATCAGATAGCCGTCGCCCTCCGGTGCGTCGGGCGTGCGGGGCACGAAAGTCGGCTCCATGACTAAGGCTGGGCGCTCGTGGCGTACCCGGTACTCCTGCTCGCGGCCCGTGACCATGTCGCGCACGACCAGGGTGTGCATGCGCATGCCCTGGCCTTTAGCCTCCCCGCCGATCAGGTAACCCCACCGGTGGCCGCGGCCGTAGAACCGTTCGTCGACCTTCGGCAGCTCACATGGGCGGTCGTCGAGCAGCTCCGATTTCACGCTGCCGGTGCTCAGATCCAGCGCCCACCGGCCGAGCGTGCTGCGGGCCAGATTGAAGAACAACGCGACGTCCTCGCCCTGGTAGCGGTCGATGCCCAACGGGAACGGTGGCCGCTCGAAGATCGGGGCATCCGTGATCAATGTGTTGTCGACGACATTGGCCGACAGCGTGTGCATCACGTACTGCGGCTCGATCTCCGCAGTGACCCAGCGGATTTCGCCGTGTTCGACGTCGTCGCGAGGAACCAGCGCCAGCATGATCGGTAACTCCGGGTCCCAGCCGTGGACCGGCAGGTCGCGGTCGATCCGGTCTTGATCGAACACGAAGCCCTCGAACGGCAACACCATCCACTCGGGGGTGAGCCACATGTCGTGCGCCTCTGAGCAATATGGCGCATCCCACAACTCGCGGGAGGCCACCACGCCGTCGGGTCGCACCACGTGCACAGTGACATACGGTGTGCGGTTGCTGGAGGCCCAGCCGTACAACGCGCCGGTGTGGTTGTCCCACTTGGGGTGTGCGGTAAACGCCGCGTCGCCGTAGCCGGCCTGTTCGAAGATCCCGCGCGACAGCTGCGGCGACCACGGCACCACCCCGCGCGTTTCCAGGTCCCCAGCCGAACGGGCCGCCATCGTCGAGGTCGCCGAACGCGGTATCGCGCCCGACGGCGCGGGCTATCACGAATTCCACGAACTCGTGGTGCGGGCCAGTGGAAACCCCATCCTCACAACGGTTCTGGCCGTCGTCGAGCAAGCCGTCCGGTGGGCGGCGGCCGAACAAGACATCACCCAGTACGACCGCGCCGAAGCCGCCAGATCGCATCGTGCCATCGCCAAGGCCATCAGTGACCGAGACCCGGGCAAAGCTGAACGCCCCATGCGCGAACACCTCGAGGCTGCCCTACGCCACATGGAGGCATCCGGACTGCTTGGGGCGCCGATGATCCCGCCGTCACGCTGGCGCGGCGATAAGGCCGATCTGCCCTGGCGCTAGTCGCGAGTGGGCGCCCGTGTCATCAGACGGTGAAGCCGAGGGCGCGCAACTGCTCGCGGCCTTCGTCGGTGATCTTGTCCGGGCCCCACGGCGGGTTCCAGACCCAGTTGATGCGCAGGTCATCAACTAGGCCGCTGCCGATCAGAGCGGCGCGCGACTGGTCCTCGATGATGTCGGTCAGCGGGCAGGCCGCCGACGTCAGCGTCATGTCGAGCAGCGCGACGGTTCCGTCGTCGACCTTCTCCACATTCATGCCGTAGACCAGTCCCAGATCGACGACGTTGATGCCCAGCTCCGGGTCGACCACGTCTCGCATCGCCTCCTCGACGTCGGCGAGCAACTCGTCATCCGGTGCGGTGGTTTCGCTCATCATCTATCTCCACTGTCGATCGGTCGGTTTCCAGGCCGGCCGGCACCGGCGCACGATCCACGCCGTTGCGCGCTGGCGCCTGCTTTTCTGAACTGGCCTGCGCCGGCGCGTGTTTTTCCCCGCTGGCCTGGGCCAGCGCATCCTTAAACGCCATCCATCCGAGCAACGCGCACTTCACCCGCGCCGGGTATTTGGCGACGCCGGCGAACGCGATCCCGTCACCCAAGACATCCTCGTCCCCCTCCACCGTTCCGCGCGAGGACACCATTTCGGTGAACGCGCCGACGGTCTGCAGCGCTTGGCCCACCGTCTGGCCGATCACCTGCTCGGTGAGCACCGAGGTCGCCGCCTGGCTGATCGAGCAGCCCTGCGCGTCGTAGGAGACGTCGGCCACCCGCCCACCGTCGTCGGACAACGCTACCCGCAGGGTGACCTCGTCGCCGCAGATCGGGTTCACGTGGTGCACTTGCGCCGCGAACGGCTCCCGCAGCCCACGATGCTGCGGGTGCTTGTAGTGATCGAGGATCACTTCCTGATAGATCTGCTCCAGGCGCATGACAGGGTCACGCTCCGCCGAAAAAGTCCACTGCCCGTCGGACACCGGCCACCAGACGGTCGACCTCCTCGAGGGTGTTGTACACCGCAAACGACGCCCGCGCGGTGGCCGCCAGGCCGAACCTGTGGTGCAGCGGCAGCGCACAATGGTGCCCGACCCGCACCGCGACGCCGTCGTCGTCGAGAACCTGACCGACATCGTGCGCGTGCACACCGTCGACGACGAACGACACCGGCGATCCGCGCTTCTCCATCGACATGGGCCCGATGATCCGCACACCGTCGATACCGGACAAGCCCTCGATCGCGGCCACCACCAGGCCACGTTCGTGGGCTTCGACCGTGTCCATGCCGATGGCACCGAGATAACGCGCCGCCGCGGCCAGCCCGACCACCTGGGAGGTCATCGGGGTGCCGGCCTCGAAGCGCTGCGGCGCGGGCGCGTACGTGGTGGCCTCCATGGTCACCGTCTCGATCATCGAACCACCGGTAAGGAACGGCGGCATCGCCGACAGCAGTTCGCGGCGACCGTAGAGCACGCCGATTCCGTTGGGGCCCAGCATTTTATGCCCAGAGAATGCGGCGAAGTCGACATCGAGCGCGTGGAAGTCGACTGGCTGGTGCGGCACCGACTGGCAGGCGTCCAGCACGGTCAGCGCGCCGACGGCCTTGGCACGGGCAACCAGTTCGTCAACCGGGGCCAGCGCGCCGGTGACGTTGGAGTGATGGGTGAACGCAATGACTTTGACGCGTTCATCGAGCTGCAGCGAGTCCAGGTCGATACGGCCTTCGTTGGTTATCCCGTACCAGCGGAATGTGGCCCCGGTGCGCCGTGCGAGTTCCTGCCACGGGATCAGGTTGGCATGGTGCTCTAGCTCGGTGGTGACGATGACGTCGCCGGGGCCGACGGTGTGCTCAAAGCGGTTGTCGCCGAGCACATAGGACACCAGATTCAGCGACTCGGTGGCGTTTTTGGTGAACACCAGCTCATCGGCGTGGGCGCCGACGAACGCCGCGATGTCGGCACGGCCCTGCTCGTACGCGTCGGTGGACTCCTCCATCAGCTGGTGCGCGCCGCGATGCACCCCACCATTGGACGTGGTGAGAAACTCGCGCTCGGCATCGAGGACCTGCACCGGGCGTTGCGATGTGGCACCAGAATCCAGGTAGGCCAACTGCTTTCCACCGCGCATCACACGCTTCAGAATTGGGAAATCGGCGCGGATCGCCGCCAGGTCCAGTGGAGCCACCGACGTCGTCATGGTCAGGCCCCTGTGGCCGCCGTTTGGATGAAGCGCTCGTAACCGTTCTGATCGAGCTCGTCGGCCAGCTCCGGCCCGCCGGATTCCACGATCCGCCCGCCGACAAGCACGTGCACGAACTGCGGATGGATGTAACGCAGGATGCGGGTGTAGTGGGTGATCAACAGGATGCCGCCGTGCTCGGATTCGGCGTAGCGGTTCACGCCCTCGCTGACCACCCGCAGCGCGTCGATGTCCAGACCCGAGTCGGTCTCGTCAAGGATCGCGATCTTGGGCTTCAACAGTGCCAGCTGCAGGACCTCGTGACGTTTCTTTTCGCCACCGGAGAAGCCCTCGTTGACGCTGCGCTCGGCGAAGGCCGGGTCGATGTCGAGAGCGTCCATGGCGGACTTGACCTCTTTCACCCAGTGCCGCAGCTTGGGCGCTTCGCCGCGGATCGCGGTGGCGGCTGAACGCAGGAAGTTCGACATCGACACGCCCGGCACCTCGATGGGGTACTGCATAGCCAGGAACAGCCCCGCCCGCGCGCGCTCGTCGACGCTCATATCCAGGACGTTCTCGCCGTCCAGCGTGATGGAGCCCGAGGTCACCTGGTATTTCGGGTGGCCGGCGATGGCGTAGGACAGCGTGGACTTGCCGGAGCCGTTGCGGCCCATCAACGCATGCGTCTCACCGGAGCTCACCGTCAGGTTGACGCCGGTGAGGATGGGGATTTCGCGCTCGCCGTCTGAGGCGTTGCGGTTCTCGACGCTGACGTGTAGGTCTTTGATGTCCAAAGTGGTCATGAGGCTGTTGTCTTCTCCGTGATGGCCAGTTCGCGTTCAATGGCGGCGGTCAGGCGCTCCCGTACGTCGGGCACCGCGATCTTCAAAATGATCTCGCCGAAGAAGCCACGCACCACCAGCCGGCGGGCCTGCTCCTCGGGAATACCGCGGGATCGCAGGTAGAACAGTTGCTCGTCGTCGAATCGTCCGGTGGCGCTGGCGTGTCCGGCGCGGACAATCTCTCCGGTCTCGATCTCCAGGTTGGGTATCGAGTCGGCGCGCGCGCCGTCGGTGAGCACCAAATTGCGGTTCGTCTCGAACGTGTCGGTGCCGGTGGCCTTGGGGCGGATCAGCGCGTCGCCCACCCACACCGTGTGCGCGTCGGGCCGTCGCGACGCCGGATCCCCTTGCAGCGCACCCTTGTACAAGACGTTCGACTTGCAGTTGGGATGAGCGTGGTCGATCAGCAGCCGCGACTCGAGGTGCTGGCCATCGTCGGCGAAGTACAGGCCGAGCAGCTCGGCGTCCCCGCCCGGGGCGGCAAACCGCACATTGGCCGACATCCGCACCACCTCGCCGCCCAGTGCGACGGCGACATGGCGCAGCACCGCGTCCTTGCCCAGCACGGCATGATGCATGCTGACGTGCACGGCGTCGTCGGCCCAGTCGGCGATCCACACCACGGTGAGCCGCGCGGCGTCGCCGACGATGAATTCGACGTTGTCGGCGTAGGTTCCGCCGCCCTGGTGGTCGATGACCACGACCGCTTCGGCGAGCTCTTCCACCCGGATCTGCAGGTGCCCGTAGGCAACCGCGCCCTCACCGGGTCCGGTGACCACGACATCCACCGGCTCGGTGGTCTGTGTGTCCCGTCCGACGGTGACAATCGTCGCCCGGTTGAATGACGAAAAGGCCTGGGCTGCAACACGATCCGTGGGAACGCCGCTCTCGCCGAGCCGCTGGTCGGCGCGCCGCACGGTCTCCACCCGAACACCCGGCCGGTTGTTGACGGTGATCTGGGCGCTCCCGGTGGCCGGTGCGGAGCCGTCGTGCAGGCCGCGCAACCGCCGCAGCGGGGTGAACCGCCAGATCTCGTCGCGGCCGCCGGGAACCTCGAACGCGTCGACGTCGTATGACGCGAACCGCTCTCCCTTGTTCAGTGCGGTAAGCCGGGACCCTTCGGCGGCCTCGGTCAGATCCTGAGCCGTCATCCGACCGCGCCCTCCATCTGCAGCTCGATCAGCCGGTTGAGCTCCAGGGCGTACTCCATGGGCAGCTCCTTGGCGATCGGCTCGACAAAGCCGCGCACCACCATCGCCATCGCCTCGTCCTCGGTCAGCCCGCGGCTCATCAGGTAGAACAGCTGGTTCTCACTGACCTTGGAGACGGTGGCCTCGTGGCCCATCGTGACATCATCCTCGCGGATATCGACATACGGGTAGGTGTCGCTGCGGCTGACCGTATCGACCAGCAGCGCATCACATTTCACGCTCGACCGGGAACCGTGCGCACCCTTGTTCACTTGCACCAGGCCGCGGTAGGAGGTGCGACCGCCGCCGCGGGCCACCGACTTGGAGACGATGTTGCTCGACGTGTTCGGCGCCAGGTGCAGCATCTTGGCGCCCGCATCCTGGTGCTGGCCCTCGCCGGCGAACGCCACCGAGAGTACCTCGCCCTTGGCGTGCTCACCGGTCATCCACACCGACGGGTACTTCATGGTGACCTTCGAGCCGATGTTGCCGTCGATCCACTCCATGGTGGCGCCCTCTTCGGCGCGGGCCCGCTTGGTGACCAGGTTGTAGACGTTGTTCGACCAGTTCTGGATGGTGGTGTAGCGGCAACGCCCATGCGGCTTGACGATGATCTCCACCACCGCCGAATGCAGCGAATCCGACTTGTAGATCGGCGCGGTGCAGCCCTCCACATAGTGCACGTAGGCGCCCTCGTCGACGATGATCAGCGTCCGCTCGAACTGGCCCATGTTCTCGGTGTTGATCCGGAAGTAGGCCTGCAGCGGGATCTCGACGCGCACGCCGGGCGGGACGTAGATGAAGCTACCGCCCGACCAGACCGCCGTGTTCAGCGCGGAGAATTTGTTGTCCCCGGCCGGGATCACGGTGGCGAAGTACTGCTTGAAGATGTCTTCGTGTTCGCGCAGCCCGGTGTCGGTGTCGAGGAAGATAACTCCTAGCTTTTCCAGGTCTTCCCGGATCTTGTGGTACACCACCTCGGACTCGTATTGGGCGGCGACGCCGGCGATGAGCCGCTGCTTCTCGGCCTCCGGGATGCCCAGCTTGTCATAGGTGTTGCGAATGTCTTCTGGCAAATCGTCCCAGCTGGCCGCCTGCTTCTCGGTGGAGCGCACGAAGTACTTGATGTTGTCGAAGTCGATGCCGTCGAGGTTCGAGCCCCACGTCGGCATTGGCTTGCGCTCGAAGATGCGCAGCGCCTTGAGCCGGGTTTGCAGCATCCACTCGGGCTCGTTCTTCTTCGCCGAGATGTCGCGGACCACCGCTTCGGAGAGCCCACGGCGTGCGCTGACGCCCGCGACGTCGGAGTCCGCCCAGCCGTAGCCGTACCGGCCCAGGGAGGCGATCGCCTCTTTCTGGGTCAACGGCTCGGCGATGGGTGGGGTGGCCTCGGGTGTGGTGAGGGTCATAGTGAGGCTCCTTTGGTACTCGTGGTGTTTCGGCGCCGGCGGGGCGTCGAAATGCGGTTGGTCTTGCTAATGGCCGGTGTGAGCGGGACGTGGGTGGTGCAGGCGCAGTTTCCGTTGACGATGGTCGCCAGCCGCTGTACGTGGGTGCCGAGCACCTCGGCCATCGCCTGCTCCTCGGTTTCACACAATTCCGGGAATTCCTCGGCGACGTGGGACACCGGGCAGTGATGCTGGCAGATCTGCACACCGTGGATCGGCCCGCCGACCCGCGTGGTGGTGGCAACATACCCGGCTTTGGTGAGCGCACCAGCGATCCGCTCGGCCGCCGCCTCGATATCCGCGTCGGCGCGGCTCTCGGCCGCCTGAACGTCGGCCAAAATGGTGTCGATGCGCCGCCGGGCGAAGGTCCGCAACGCGTCCTCACCACCGATTTCCCGCAGTTGGCGCATGGCCGCCGACGCCAAGTCGTCGTAGGCGTGCTCAAGCTTGGCTCGGCCGGCCGCGGTCAGCCGGTAGCGTTTCGCCGGTCGCCCGCGTCCCACTTGCTGCCATGCTGCAGCGGCGATGGCTTCGGCTTCACCCGCGTCGATCAGCGCGTCGAGATGACGCCGCACGCCGGCCGCCGACAGGCCGAGCCGGTCGCCGATCTCACCGGCGGTGATCGGCCCGGACTCCAACAGCAACTGCACAACCGCCTGTCGGGTGCGACCGTCACTGGCGCCGGGGGCAGACTGCGCCCCCGCGCCTTCGACGTTCGGCCCGAATTTCACAACACCAGTGTGACAAAATTCCCGCGACGCGTCTAGCAAGGCTGCCCTTTGCGCGGGTTGCGCTGCTCATACCCCTGTGCAGCTACGCTGCTCTGATGGCAGCCCGCCAACACACGCTGAGTTCGTCGATCGCCCGCTGGCACGGCGACGAGCCGACCGTGGGCTCGCCGCTCAACGACAGCGAGCTTGTCGCACTGCAGCGCACCCGCCTGTTCGGGGCCACGGGCACCGTCCTGATGGCGATCGGCGCGTTGGGCGCCGGGGCGAGGCCGGTGATCCAGGACCCGACTTTCGGGGTCCGACTGCTCAACCTGCCGTCGCGGATTCAGACAGTGTCGTTGACGATGACCACCACCGGCGCGGTAATGATGGCGCTGGCGTGGCTGATGCTGGGCCGGTTTGCGCTGGGCAGCCGGCGGATGTCGCGCGGCGAGCTGGACCGCACCCTCTTGTTGTGGACGCTGCCGCTGTTGGTGGCGCCACCGATGTACAGCAAGGATGTCTACTCTTACCTGGCGCAGAGCCAGATCTCCCGGGAGGGACTCGACCCCTACCGGGTGGGTCCGGCGTCGGGTCTGGGCCTCGACCACGTGTTCACCCTCTCGGTACCCAGCTTGTGGCGCGAGACGCCGGCGCCCTACGGTCCGCTGTTTTTGTGGATCGGCCGCGGGATCTCGGCGCTGACCGGGGAAAACATTGTCGCCGCGGTGCTCTGCCACCGGGTGGTGGTGTTGATCGGCGTCGGCCTGATCGTGTGGGCAACCCCGCGGCTGGCCCGGCGTTGCGGCGTGGCCGAGGTCAGCGCGCTGTGGCTGGGCGCAGCCAACCCGCTGCTGATCATGCACCTGGTCGCCGGTATCCACAACGAGGCGCTGATGCTCGGGCTGATGCTGACCGGCACGGAATTCGCGCTGCGCGGGGTCGACTCCCCGCGACTGCTGCCTAGCCTGGCGACGATGCGGGCCCGCCAGGGCCCGAGGAGGAGCCGGGCAATCAGACCAGGGCCGTGGCCACGCACCCACTGGCCGGAGTGGGCGCCGTTGGGCATGCTCCTGTTGGGCGTCATCCTGATCACGCTGTCGTCGCAGGTGAAGTTGCCGTCGCTGCTGGCCCTGGGATTCGTGGCGATGGCACTGGCGTGCCGCCGGGGCGGGGGCCTACACGCATTCCTGCTGGTCAGCGTGGTGATGGCGGGGTTGTCGTTCGCTGTGATGGCCGTCGTCGGCTGGGCCAGCGGGCTCGGGTTCGGCTGGATCTACACGTTGGGCACCGCCAACGTGGTACGCAGCTGGATGTCGCCGCCGACCCTGCTCGCGCTCGCAACGGGGCAGGCCGGGATTCTGCTGGGCCTGGGAGATCACACCACCGCAGTGTTATCGCTGACCCGTGGTATCGGTGTGCTGATCATCGCGGTGATGGTGGGCTGGCTGCTGTGGTTGGTGCTCCGCGGACGGCTGCACCCTGTCGGCGGCCTCGGCGTCGCGCTGGGGGTTACGGTGCTGCTGTTTCCCGTGGTGCAACCGTGGTACGTGCTGTGGGCCGTCATTCCGCTGGCCGCCTGGGCGACCCGCCCCCGCTTCCGGATCGCGGCAATCGGGGTCACGTTCATCGTCGGCGTTTTCGGCCCGACCGCCAATGGCGACCGCTTCGCGCTGTTCCAGATTGTGGATGCCACCGTGGCCAGCACCATCATGATGGTTTTGCTGATCGCGGCGACCTACACGTGGTTGCCGTGGCGGCGACTGCCGAGCGCGGGCCGGGAGCTGCTGCACGAAGCGGTCAGTGATGTGGTGCCGGCCGTTGAGACCCTGCCGCCCAGTGCGGTGCCCGGCGCCTACGCTGATTCCACGTGAGCTCGGCCTCGAACGTTCCTGTGCGGCTGCGCGGGGTGTGCAAGCAGTACGGCTCCACAACGGCGGTTGCCAACCTCGATCTCGACGTGCATGGCGCTGAGGTGTTCGCTCTGCTGGGCCCCAACGGTGCCGGCAAGACGACGACGGTCGAGATGTGCGAGGGCTTCATCCGCCCGGATGCCGGCACCATCAAGGTGCTCGGGCTGGACCCGATCGCCGACAATGCGCGGCTGCGCGCGCGCATCGGGGTGATGCTGCAGGGCGGCGGCGGCTACCCCGCGGCGCGCGCCGGCGAGATGCTCAACCTGGTGGCGGCCTACGCCGCCGATCCGCTGGACCCCAGCTGGCTGATGGACACATTGGGCCTCACCGACGCCGCGCGCACCACCTATCGACGGCTCTCCGGCGGGCAGCAACAGCGGCTCGCGCTGGCCTGCGCGCTGGTCGGCCGTCCCGAACTGGTGTTTCTGGACGAACCCACGGCGGGCATGGACGCGCATGCCCGGCTGCTGGTGTGGAAGCTGATCGACGCGCTGCGCCGTGACGGCGTGACGGTGCTGCTGACCACACACCAACTCAAGGAAGCCGAGGAACTCGCCGATCGGCTGGTCATCATCGACCACGGAGTGGCGGTGGCCGCGGGAACGCCGGCGGAGCTGATGCGCACCGGCGCCAAGGACCAGTTGCGGTTCAGCGCACCGCCGCGGCTTGACCTGTCCCTGCTGGTCTCGGCCCTGCCAGAGGATTACAAGGCTACCGAGGTGACGCCGGGTGACTACCTGGTTCAAGGCCCGGTCGACCCGCAGGTGCTGGCGACGGTCACCGCGTGGTGCGCGCAGATCGACGTGTTGGCCACCGAGATGCGGGTGGAGCGGCGCAGCCTCGAGGATGTGTTCTTGGATCTGACCGGCCGGGAGTTGCGGCAATGACAAGTGAGTCCCTTTTCCCCGCGGGCACCTTCACACCCGACCCGCGCCCCAACACTGTTTCCCGGATGCTCGCCGCACAATCCACGCTGGAGCTGAAGCTGCTGCTGCGTAACGGCGAGCAACTGCTGCTGACCATGTTCATCCCGATCACGCTCCTCGTCGGGCTCACGCTGCTGCCGCTCGGCTCGTTCGGCCAGCACCGCGCCGCCACCTTCGTCCCGGTGATCATGGCGCTGGCGGTGATCTCCACCGCGTTCACCGGCCAGGCCATCGCGGTGGCGTTCGACCGCCGTTACGGAGCGCTCAAACGGCTGGGTGCCACCGCGCTGCCGGTCTGGGGAATCATCGCCGGCAAGTCGCTGGCGGTGGTCGCGGTCGTGTTTTTGCAGGCAATCATCTTGGGCGCCATCGGTTTTGCCCTGGGTTGGCGACCTGATCTCGCGGGTTTGGCGTTGGGCGCGGTGATCATCGCGCTGGGAACTGCGGGCTTCGCCGCCCTCGGGCTGCTGCTGGGCGGCACGCTGCGGGCCGAGGTCGTCCTGGCGATCGCGAACCTACTGTGGTTCGTCTTCGCCGGGTTCGGCGCGCTGACCCTGGAGACCAACATGGTCCCGACGGCGGTCAAGTGGGCCGCCCGGCTGACCCCCTCGGGGGCGCTCACCGAAGCGCTGTCGCAGGCGATAACGCTGTCGGTTGACTGGTTCGGAGTCGTCGTCCTGGCGGTGTGGGGTGCGCTGGCGGCGCTGGCCGCGCTGCGCTGGTTCCGTTTCACCTGATGACCGCGGCTCAACTGCCTACTACACTGTGTAGTTTATGGTGACTTACGATCGGGCGATGCCGGTTGGGCGGTTGCTGCTGCGGTTGGTGGACCTGCTTCCCAACCCCAGCCTGCGCGCCCAGCGCATCATCGCTGCGACCGTCGTCCTGACGCAGGGCGGCATCGCCATCACCGGCGCGATTGTCCGCGTCACCGCGTCCGGATTGGGCTGCCCGACCTGGCCACAGTGCTTCCCGGGCAGCTTCACTCCGGTAGCCGTCGCCGAGGTGCCGCGTGTGCACCAGGTAGTCGAGTTCGGCAACCGGATGATCACCTTCGCCGTGGTCATCGCCGCAGCGCTGGCCGTGCTCGCCGCCACGCGGGCACGCCGCCGCGGCGAAGTCTTGGTCTACGCGTGGCTGATGCCCACCTCGACGGTCGTGCAGGCGGTGATCGGCGGCATCACGGTGCTCACCGGGCTGCTGTGGTGGACGGTGGCCGTCCACCTGTTGGCATCGATGACGATGGTGTGGCTCGCGGTACTGCTCTATATCAAGATCGGCGAACCCGACGACGGGATCGTCCACTACCGAGTCGTCAAACCGCTGCGCGGGCTCACGGCGCTGAGCGCGGTGACCCTGGCCGCGGTACTGGTCGCGGGCACGCTCGTGACCGGGGCCGGCCCGCACGCCGGCGACCGCAGCACTTACCGGACGGTGCCGCGGCTCAAGATCGAGATCACCACGCTGGTGCACATCCATTCGTCGTTGCTGATCGCCTACCTGGCGCTGCTGGTCGGGCTGGGCTGCGGGTTGTTGGCCGTGCACGCGCCCCGGGCGGTGCAGCTGCGGCTGGGCGTTCTGGTGCTGCTGGTATGCGGGCAGGCGCTGGTCGGCACCGTGCAGTTCTTCACCGGGGTACCCGCCGCGTTGGTTGCTCTGCATGTCGGCGCCGCAGCGTTGGTCACCGCAGCCACCGCCGCGCTATGGGCGTCGATGCGAGAACGGACCCAGCCCCAGCCGCTCCAGGGCTGACGCGACGCACACCGCGAACTGGCGCTGCCCGTCGTCGCGCGCCGCATCATCTAGCAGGCGCCAGCCCAGCGACGGCGCAACCAGATCCAGGCTCACCAGCCTTGGATCACCCGGCTTGCCGCTCGCGTCGACGCGGGCGTAGAGCAAGTCGCTCGCGCGGATGCCCAGGTGATCGGCAGCCGCCTGCAGCGCGGCCTGACCCACGTCCCAGAGCTCGAAGTCGGGCTCGACTACCGCTGACGTGGTGAACGCGTGTGACTGCTCGCCGCCAAGAAAGACCAGCGCTGTCTCGCCGGGCGGCCGCGTTCGCCCCCCAGAGCGGCCGAGCAGGGTCGGCACACCGGCACGGTGCAGGTCACGCAGGTATCGCTCATCAAGGTTCCAGGCGATGACATCGGGTGCGTTGAGCAGATTCGGCACGCGTCTGGTCCACCGCAGGAACTCGTCCAGCCGGTCGGGGTAATCCCTGGTTGCCCGCAAGATCACCAGGTCGGCGCGCACGGTGGCCGGGTCATCCCAGGACATCCAGCGCGCATGCAACCCCCGCCTGCGCAGTGCGGCGATCAGTCCGGCGTCGTCCCCATCGCCCTCGACCGACTGTGGACAGCCCGCCAGCACGATACGGGGATGACGAATGTCGGGCCGGGCCAGTTTCACGCGAACCTCACGCCTGCGGATGATAGTCAGATGCATGCCATCGAAGTCGCCGAACACGGTGGGCCCGAAGTCCTGCGCTATGTCGAGCTGCCCGACCCCTCCCCCGGCCCCGGTGAGTTGCTGATCAAAGCCGAGGCCATCGGCATCAACTTCATCGACACCTATTTCCGTTCGGGGCAATATCCACGCGATGTGCCGTTCGTCGTCGGCACCGAAGTCTGCGGCACCGTCGCCGCAATCGGCGACGGCGTAGTGGGGTTTCAGACCGGCGAGCGCGTAGTGACCGCCAACGCATCCGGCGCTTACGCCGAATTATCGACTGCCCCAGCGGACTTCACAGCGAAGGTGCCCGAGTACGTCAGCCCGTCCGAAGCGGCGTCGGCGCTGTTGAAAGGCCTGACCGCGCACTACCTGCTGAAGTCCGTATATCGGCTGCAGTGGGGCGACACCGTACTGGTGCACGCCGGCGCCGGTGGGATGGGACTGATCTTGACCAAGTGGGCTGCACACCTGGGCGCCACCGTGATCAGTACGGTGTCGACCGACGCGAAGGCCAAGGTATCCCGGCGGGCCGGCGCCAGCAAAGTGCTGTCCTACCCGGACCCGCATAGGCCCGACGACTTCGGCGCCCGGATACGAGAGCTCACCGACGACCAGGGCGTGCGGGTGGTCTACGACGGGGTTGGCGCCACCACGTTCGACGCCAGCCTGGCCAGCCTGGCGATACGCGGCACGCTGGCCCTGTTCGGTGCCGCCAGCGGTCCGGTCCCGCCGGTCGATCCGCAACGGCTCAATGCCGCCGGTTCGGTGTACCTGACCCGGCCGAAGCTCGCCGATTTCACCCGCACCGGGGAGGAATTTCATTGGCGGGCAAACGAGTTGATGGACGTGATCAGCTCGGGGGCGGTAACCGTCACCGTCGGCAACAGCTACCCACTGGCTGAAGCCGCCCAGGCACACCGTGACCTGCACGAGCGCAAGAGCATCGGCGCCGGCGTCCTGCTGCCCTCTTAGGAGAATCGAATGAGACGCCCGGGAGTCAGCCGTTCCACCCGTCCCCAGCATTCGACCTCGGCCGACGGAACGTCTCGGGGGTCTACGCTGATCTCCGCGCCCCTTCCGCTGATCCGCAGGTGCAGATGCTGGCCCCGATAATGGATCGGGAAACCCAGTACGCCAAGCGATTCCGGCCAATGCGGAGCCAGCTTGATCCGATCGCCTCGGAAATCCAGGCCGGTGAAGCAGCGCAGCACCAGGTCGGCGCTGCCCACCATCGCGGCGAGGTGAATGCCTTCGGACGTGGTGCCGCCCTGGATGTCGGCGACGTCGGACTTGAGCACCTGATGGAAGAACTCCATCGCGCGGTCGCGATTGGCCCGGGCCAGCACCCAGGCATGCACGACCCCACTCAGGGTGGACCCGTGCGACGTGCGAGTCAGGTAGTAGTCGACCATCTCGCGGATCTGGTGATGGCTCACGTGGTAGTCGAGCCGGTCGAGCAAGTCACGCAGTTCGCCGGATGACAGCAAGTAGAGCAGCATCAGCGCGTCGGCCTGCTTGGAGGCCTTGTACCGGTTGACGTCGTCGTTCTCGGCTTCCAGGATGCGGTCGAGGCGCTGGATATTGCCGTATTTCTTCCGGTAGGCGTCCCAATCCAGCTCCGCCAGCTGCTCATAGCCGTCGAACTGGCTGATCACGCCGTCGTGGAAGGGAACGAACATGCGCCGGCTGACGTGATCCCATTGCGCGAGTTCCCCGTCCGTCAGTCCGAGCTTCTCCCGCAGATCCAGCCGGTTGGGCAGCGGCATCAACTTGAGGGCGTCGATCGCCCGCAGGATCACCCAGACCGCCATCACGTTCGTGTACGCATTGTCGTCCACCCCGTCGAACGGCCGGTCCGGGTAACCGGAGTGGAATTCGTCGGGCCCGATGACGCCGTTGATGTGGTAGCGGTCCTGCCCGGGGTCGTATATCGTTCTGCTGACCCAGAACCGGGCTATCTCGACCAGCATCTCGGTGCCGTAGTCGATCAGGTAGGCCAGATCGCCAGTGACTTGGTAATAATGCCACACGTTGTAGGCGACGGCGCTGCCGATGTGGTGCGCGCGGCGACTGGGATCGGGCAGCCACCGACCGGATCGCGGATTCAGGTGCAGCTCAGGGCTTTCCTCGCGTCCGTCGCTGCCGGACTGCCACGGGAACATCGCCCCGCCGTAGCCGGCCACCTTGGCGGCGCGGCGGGCCTCCAGCAGCCGCCGATACCGGTACCGCAGCAGCGCCCGGGTAATGGTGGGCAGGCAAAAGTTCAGCACCGGGAAGATGAACAGCTCGTCCCAGAAGATGTGCCCCCGGTATGCCTCGCCGTGCAGCCCTCGGGCAGGCACCCCGGCGTCGAGGTCCTCGCTGTTGTAGGACACCGTCTGCAGCAGGTGCAGCAGATGCAGGCGCAGGATGCGCAATTCGTCGGGGTGGAGGTCGAGTTCGATCGACATCCGTTCCCACAAATGCGCCCAAACGACCTCGTGGTCGTGCCGGATCTCGGCAAAACGCCCCAGGCGGCCGAGCCTGCGCTCGGTCCCAGCGGCCGGTTCCGACGTGGCGACGTCACGCCCGGTCACCACCGTGACGACCTTCTCCACGGTCAGCGGCTCACCTTCTGCCAGCTCGGTGAAGATCTCATGGCCGACCTCGAATTCGTCGTCGACGAGCCGGTACGTCGCCGCCACCGGCGCGTCGCCGTGCCACACGCTGGTCCCCGCGGCCACTGCGACCGGGATCTGCGACTGCGACGTCTCGACGGTCATGATCACCGATTTCTCCGACAGCGGGCGCTTTTCCAGCCGGTCCAGGTGGTTGCTGGCCAATTCACGGTACCGCTCCACCAGGCTGTTGCGGACGTTGCCGTCGATGGTCGAGCGGATCTCGATCGTTCCCGACCAGTTCTCGGCGACGATCGTCGTCTCCATGGCGGCGACGTGGGCCAGATGCATCGCGATGAACCGGTTCTGGGTGACCGACGTGGTGTGGCCGGCGTCGTCACGGAAGCGCAGTTCGCGGGTCAGCACCGCACTGCGAAGGTTGAGGGTCTGGCGGTAGGACAACAGCGTCACGGAGTCGACGTCGAACCAGTCGCCGCCATCGATGCGGAACGTCAGCGGAAGCCAGTTGGGCAGGTTCACCAGGCTTTCATGGTCTGTCCGGGTACCGCCGATCAGGTCATGAAGGCGGTTGTACACGCCCGCGGCGTAGGTCCCCGGGTAGTGCACCTGCCCGGCCTTCGATTCCGGCGCGGCCCCGCGGGTGGCGAAGTAGCCGTTGCCGACCGTGCACAACGCTTCGCGCAGCTTTTCGGTGGCGGGGTCGTAGCCCTCGAACGTGTATGTCCAAGCTCGGGTGTATGTCTCGCGCTCGTATGCCAGCCAGTTACCGCCGCGGCGGACGAACTCGCACACTTCGGCAGGGTTTCTCAGGGTGAAGCTGGCAGCCGTCGGGCGGTTGCCGTCCTCGTCATTGCGGACGCCAATTCCTATGCCGCCGGACCGAATCGCGTCAAACGCGTCCTCGTCGGTGAGGTCATCGCCAATGTAGATGGGGACGACTTTGCCCGATTGATGGATGCGGTCGCGGATCCAGCCCAGCGCGGTGCCCTTGTCCCAGTCGATGTCGGGCCGCAGCTCGACGACCTTGCGGCCGTTGGTAACTCGAAGACCGTGCCGCTTTCGGTGCCGGTGTGCGGCCGCGATCACCTCCCCGACGTGTTCGGTTGCGACATTGCGGTAGTGAACCGCGACCGCGAACCGCTTGTGCTCGACCCGCGCTCCCGGGATCTGGCTCAGCTCGTCGCGCAGGTCGGCCGCCGCGCTTTCCAGCACGGGTACCGCGGCGGCCGCCGTCTCGTTCTGGTGCTCGCTGCCGTCGGGACCGATCAGCTCGAAGCCGTGGCTGCCGGCATACCAGATCCCGGGCAACCCAACGCGGTCGCGGATATCCGCCAGATCGCGGCCGGAGAGGATCGCGACCGGGCACTGCGTCGCCAGGTGCTCCAGAGCCTCGGCCGCGCCGTCGACGAGCGTGGCCGCGTCGGGGTCCGGCACGATGTCCGACAGCGTGCCGTCGTAGTCCAGACATACGAAAGCCTCTCGGCCGGCGATAACACCGATCAACTGGCCATAGGAATCCAGCGCGTCGGGACGTTCCGACATGCGCTTGTCACCGGTGCGGACCTTGACCCCGGCGAGATCGGGCACCACGACGTCGGCACCGGATCGCAGCAGCTCGTCGCCATGCCCGCTCGGGTCGACACCGATGACGACCGCGAACCCGGCTTTGCGCGCGGCCTCCACGCCGGCGCTCACGGCCTCGACAACCACCGACCGCTCCGCAGCCACCCCCACCTTGCCGGTGACGTACAAGAGGTCGGCCGGGTCGGGCTTTGCCGGAACCCCGGGCGCCGTCGGGGCGGCGCCGTCAACGCGAGCGGCGAACAATTCGGCGATGCCGGCCGCTTGCAGCACCTGCTCGCACTCGCGGCCACGCGAATAGACGGCCGTCGCGACGCCCGCCTCCCCTAACCTGCGCGCCAGCGTGGCCGCCGACTCGACCGCGGATTCGTCGGCTTCCTGCTGTCGGCACGCGACCACAACGTCGAGATTGAAGATTACGGCGTGATGCAGCCGCGGATCGATCGTGACCGGCAGCTTCATGCTCAACGCTCCTGGGCTCATCGGCTGCGCGAACGCCGGGCAGACCATCCAGATGTGGGTGCTGTACCCATCATTGCGCGCATGTTAATCCAGTGAAATCATATCGTGCGCAACCAGAGCCCTTTGGCGACCGGTTTGATGACAAAAGTCAACTAAGCCGGTGCCAAACGGCCGCCGCTGGCCTCTAGACCGTACGGGGAGGTGGCTCGGTCTGATTGCCCGGCCCCACGTCGGGCCGTGCCGGCCCGCATCGTCGCCGTTGCTAGCCGCCCCATTTGGCGGCTTCGGCTCGGTCGCGGGCGTTCACCGACATCACACGTCCTTTCGCGAGTGGGCGGTTGCGGTCGGGTCAGAACCCGGTGTAGGTGGACGCGCCGGCGGCATCGGCGGCCGTATAGGTGCCCGCGGCATCGCCGAGGTTGGCCTGGGCGATATCCAGCAAGGTGTTGATCCGCGCGGCCACCGCCACAAACTGGGCGTGGGAGGCCTGAAACGCCGCCGCGGCCTCCCCCACATGAAACGCCTGCGCCGAGAGCGCCTCCTGCTCGGCTTGACCAATCGTGTGACGCATCAACGCCGCCTTGGCGCTAAACGCCGACTGCGCGGCCACCAACTGCGGTATATGCGCATCCAACAGACTCATCGTGCTCTCCCTCCAAATCGGTTGCTGGTCATCGTGATTGGCATGACGTCGTCATGTGTTATCGCCCCTCCCGCTGGCCGTCGGGGCCCCCACGTGCCCGGCACCATCGGCATCCTCGGGCCGCCACCGAACTCGTCGCTGGCCAGCTCGTTCGGAAACCCGCGACGAACGGCCCTCGCGAACAACGAACTTTGTCCGAGCCGCGCCTGCCGATTGTCGGCATTCGGCCTATTGCCCCCACCAGTTATACGTCTTGGCAACAAGCGCCAAGTGCCGGTGCCGCCAACCGGCCCGCCGCGCTATGCACGCGACGCGAGCGCGCGATAGCCCGGCTCGGCGAAGCGCCGAGCGGCCTCCCGCATGGCGTCGGTCATCGGACGGCGCTCCGGGGCATCGCCGGGAAAGACCCGGGGTGCTGGATCCTTGGCGTAGAACCGAGACTCTTTGATCATGAGTTCGATTGCCGCAGGATCGGCCTCGAGCCCGAAATGCGGGGCCACGCGCTGCCAAACCGCGGCGGGCAGGCCGGCATGGTCGATGCAGAGGCGCCGAGCCGGATCAGTAGCGGCCGCCTCCAGCATCGCGCCGAGCGCGCGGGCCGCGAACTCGACACGCGCCATGGCCGGGACCGCGGCCGGATCAAGTCCGAAAAGCCGCGCGGCCCGAGCGGGCGTGGCCTGGAGGCTGAGCCAGCCCGGCGGTTTGGCGAGGAGCGAGGCCAGGACGCGCACCGGGTCGCGCTGGACCCAGATCCAGGGCTTTTCGGGAAAGGCGGCGGCGAGGACTGCCCGGCGGCGGATGTTCCAGCTCGTGCACTTGAGCACCAGCCGCCGTTCGTCGCCGTGCCGGCAACGGGCGAGCGCCCGCACCAGCAGCCGCACGATCGTGACCAGCGCGGCCTCGTCGACCCGATCGGGATCGAGCCCGAGGAGCGCGTTGAGCGGCGCCGGCTCGGCGACGACGACAACGCCGGGAAGCGTGCCCAGGAGCCGGGACACGAGCGTCGATCCGCAGCGCGAGAGGTGAAAGATCATGCCCGCCGGCTCGAGCGACGGCTCGCCATCGAGAGCGACGAGCGCTTCGAGCCCAGTCCTGACGAGCGGCCGGGCACGCGGGCCGGACGCCCAGCGGGCGACGGTCCGGTCGAAGAACGGTTCGACGAAGCGCTCCGCCGAGAGATCGGCCCAGTCGACCGCCGGGGCGGGCCCGGAAAAGTCGAACCTGACCGGCGTCCAGCGGGCGAGGTCGGCGAGCTCCATCAGACCAGCCGACTGCAGCGGATCGGCGTCACCTCGTGGAGCGCGCCGCCGGAGAAGACCACGGTGCCTATATCAGTCGTCGGGCAACCGGACAAGGAATCCGCTCACGATCAGCGTTCGGGCTAGCTCCGTCTGCTGCGCCGCACGCAGCCCTGGCAGATCGCGAACCCGAAACGGCTCGGTACTACTGGAGACGAACAGCATCGCAGCTTTGTGGTCGGGACTCGCGGTTATCGACAATTGAGCAAACCGCAGGGCAACCCCGCCAGCAACGGCTGTCACCCGCGAATAGAGCGGCTGGTACTTCCTCACCAGTGTTTGTCCGTCGATTGCGGTGGCGTTCGAGATCTGTCCGACTGGTGGGCACCGGCCGCGCCGGACCAGGACATCCGCCAATGCGTCGAGACCTTCGGCGATGGCGCTCGGGTCCTCGACGGTTCTGACTATGTCGCGCATGAGGATGCTCACGCTCGCACGAATGTCCGCGTCGTCTAGGTGCCGCGGCGGCAGACGGGTGTGGACGCGGTCATCCCGCAAACTCAGCGAATGGAGTGCCCTCGTGATAAGCGTGAGCACGGTGGGCGCGTGGATTCCGACGGTCAAGTGGATGGATGGCTCCGAGGTTGCTTCGGCCGCGTGGACTCGGCCGCGTGGCAGGTACAGCGCGTCGCCGACTTCCAGGCGCAGGTCGGTTGGCAACGGCAGACCGGCCATATCAACCGCCTCCCGGCGCTGCATCTCGTGAGGTGGTACATCAGCGTCGTACAAATGCCAGATCTTGGATCCCTGGATCTGGAGGATCAACACGTCGTGCTCGTCGTAGTGGGAGACGAAGCCTTGCGATTCGGGGGCGTGACGTAAGCGTTGACCTGTGTGGCGAAGTTCAGCTCGACCTCGATGGAGTGGGACAGCGAGGCGATCGCGCGCACGTACCGCTCAACACCATCCAGGATGATCGTGTAGCCATCGGCAAAGTCGTTACGGACACGGCCAACATCGAGGCTGCCGTCAGCAAGCCGGTAGCTGTCGCGGTCCTTTTTCTCGTTCCCCCTGAGTAGGCGGACCGCCGATGGCTCCGACCGAAAAAGCTCCAAGAGTTCATCAACCGCCGACGGCCCGGGCAGGAAACTATCGAAGTAGCCCGCACAGCATCGCTTAACGTGGTAGTGCGTCGCCCCCCAGATGTTGTCAAGGAAGGTCTCTACCGCGAGAGGTTGAAGCAACCAGGCTAGCGAGGACTCGACGTAACCCCTCCCCCAATTTCGTGGTGACGAGGTCAGCAGAATAGCCCTTGCGTGCCAGCTCGTCGCACACGTCCTCCTAGCATGACCTTTGTCAGCATCGCAGTAGACCGACGGGTTGTCGAACCCGCAGCGTGTCGATGAGCGGTTCTCCAGGTCGCTCACCGAGACAGACATGCCGCCGCCGGCACTCGGTACACCCCACCGGGGAGGGCGCTCCTTTCTCCTCGATCTCTTGGAAGGTCGGGGCGTTATTGGTTCGCCTAACGAGCAATCTGGACCTAGCGGTCCGTAATGGTTAGCCGCCCCATTTGGCGGCTTCGGCTTGGTCGCGGGCGTTCATCGCCAGCGTGTTGGTTTCATGCGTGCTGGCCATCGCGTGATAGGCGCGCACCAGATCGCTCATGGCCGCATTCCACTGGGTCTGCCACGCCTGATAGGTCATACCGGTGTCGCCCTGCCAGGCAGCCGACAGCGCGGCCTGCTCGCTGGCAATGTCGGCGCCCAGGCTTTGCAGCGTGCCCGCATACCCGGACATGTCGGCCGCGTGTGCCAGCATGGCCGGGTAGTTGTACATGATCTGCGACATCACAGGTCCTTTCGCGCGTGGGTGGTCGGCTCAGAAGCCGGTGTAGGTGGAGGCGGCGGCGGCGTCAGCGGCCGTATAAGTGCCCGCGGCATCCCCGAGGTTGGCCTGGGCGATATCGAGCAAGGTGTTGATGCGTGCGGCCACGTCCACAAAGCGGGCGTGGGCGGCCTGAAACGCCGCGGCGGCCTCTCCCACGTGAAAGGCCTGCACCGACAGCGCCTCCTGCTCAGCCCGGCCGATCGTGGAGCGCATCAACGCCGCCTTAGCACCGAACGCCGATTGGGCCGCCACCAACTGCGGAATATGGGCATCCAACAGACTCATCCTGGTCTCTCTCTCCAAATCGATTGCTGGTCATGGTGATAGGCGTTTGCGGTGTCAGCCGGGCTCGCCCCCTTCTTCTGCCTCGCCGTCGGGGTCCCAGGTGCCCGGCACCATCGGCATCCGTGGGCCGCCGCCGAACTCGTCGCCAGCCAGCGTGGTCAAGCCCGCCGCCTCGGTGACCGTCTCCTTGCGCACCGTGCCGGCGAACCCCAGCGGCCCGCCACCCTGATCGGACCCCACCGTCGACGCGACCGACTCCTCACCCGGCGGCGCGCCCCAGTCCGGATCGACCTGGACATTCATATCCATAAACTCGTCGCCGTACCCGCGCAGCGTCACGCGCCGGCGCCGCCGCGCCCGCGCCTGCTCCCGCGCGGCGGCGGCCGCCGCGGCGGTATCGGGCTCCGGCGCCTTCCGTTTGGCGCTGGAGCTGGCGCTAGCACTCATCCCCGAACCGACCCCGATGCCGGGAGGGACCACCACGTACGGGGGCACAAAACCCGCCCCGCCCGCAGCTGCAGGCGGCGGCGTCGGCGCGGAACTGGCGACAGTGCTCGCCGTGGGCGCGGGAGCGGGCGCCGGGGCAGTCGCAGGAGCCGCGACGGGCGCGGCGACAGCTGGGGCCATCCCAGCGGCCGGCAACATATGGGGCGCGGCCACGACCGGTGCCAGCACCGGCGCGACGGCGGTCGCCACGGCGGGCTGAGGCAGAGCGGCCAGTCCGGCCATTCCCGCGAAGCCGCCCGCGAATGCCGGGTTGGCGAACGGCAGGAGTAGCGGGGCCTCCGTCAATTGCGGGAACGCTTGGATAACTTGGGCCGCGTGGCCGGTTTCGTCGGCGATCAGTCCCGGAATGTCGCTTTCCAGCTGTGCTATCGCCCCAGACGGATTCGACGGGAACAATTCGGCGTCCCTGATTAAAGTTTCGGGAACTTCGAGGAATCGATTTATCCACCAACTCAAGTCGTATGGATCACCGGCGTCATTGTCGACAATGGGTAGTATCCCCTGCTGGGGGTTGCCCTGGCCACCGAATTCGGCACCGGTCTGCCCGGGGCCGGTTTGGACCCCGTGGCCGGAATTATTGTAATTATTGACGATTTGTGGCGCCGGATCAGTCTGCGGCGTCGACGCCACCGCTGTGGTGGAGACCGTTTGATAGGTGGCCATCGTGGTGGCGGCCTGGATCCACATCCGCACATAGTCGGCCTCGTTGAGCGCGATCGGGATGGTGTTGATCCCAAAGAAATCCGTCGCCACCAACACCGCGTGAATGGCGTGGTTGGCCGCCAACTCCGCGAGCGTAGGCATGGCCGCCAGCGCGCCGGTGTAGGCCGTGACCACGGTCTCATGCTGGGCGGCCGCCGCCGCGCTGTTGGCGCTGGCCCGCATCAACCACGCCAGATACGGCACATTGGCGGCCACATACCGCTCGGCGCTCGGCCCCTCCCACACCCCGGCCTGCACCGCCGCCAACACCGCGGAAAGCTCCTCAGCCACCGCCGCGTATTCGGTGCTCAACGAGTTCCACGCCCCCGCCGCCGCCAGCAACGACCCCGGGCCCGGGCCGCTGGAGAGCAACGCCGAATGCACCTCCGGCGGGAACGCCATCCAGACCGGCGCGGTGATCGTCAGCCGCCCGCACCCAGATATGAGGCGGCCGCCGCCGCATCACCGGTCGCGTAACTGGTGCCCGACTCAGCCACCCCGACCCCGGAGCGGCCCAGCTCCTCCACCCCCTGGGCCGCCACCGCCGCATGTTCACCGCCGCGGACACTGAACGCAGCCGCGCTCTGCAGCGACACCGGATCGGCCGCTGGCGGCACCACCGCTGTAATCATCGGGGCCGCACCCGCATGCGCGGCCGCCAGGCGCGCGGTCAACGCTTCCACCGCCGCACCGGTCGCGGCCAATCCTTCGGGAACGACTCGCAGGGTCATGGCGGGCACTCCTATCGGTGGGTTTCGCCGAACCTCGACCAGCCCAACCATCCTTGAGCAGCGAATCGGCCAACAGAACCGGGCTGGGCGAGCCACCAGCATTCAATACGACGCTGTGTCGTAGGACAAGACCCAATCGGGGTACGGGTATGGGCCTAGGACGTCGCGCGAATCGCGGTCAGGCGCCCAGCAGGGTGGGCAGCGCGATCGCTGAGTCGAGCGCCAGAGCGCAGAACACCACGGCGAGGTAGTTGTTCGACTGCAGGAATAGCCGCAGCGGTTTCACCGGCTCGCCGCGGCGGACTCCGCTGTAAAGCTGGTGGGCCATCGTCAGGAACCACGCCCCGGCCAACACGGCCACCGCCGCGTACAGCCAGCCGGCGGCCAAGGCCAGCACCAGCGTCGCGAGCACCGTCAGCCAGGTGTAGACCAAGATCTGCTTGGTGACCTGAAGCTCGGTCGCGACTGCCGGCAGCATCGGGACGCCCGCCGTTTTGTAATCGTCCTTGTACCGCATGGCCAATGCCCAGGTGTGCGGCGGCGTCCAGAAGAAGATGATCGCGAACATGCCCAACGCCGGCCAGCCGATGGTGCCGGTGACCGCCGACCAGCCGATCATCACCGGCATACAGCCGGCCGCCCCGCCCCACACGACGTTCTGGGAGGTCCGGCGCTTGAGCAACAGCGTGTAGACGAACACGTAGAACGCGATGGTGGCGATGGCCAGCAGCCCCGAGAGCAGATTGGTCGTCCACCACAGCCAGAAGAACGAACCGACACTCAACGCGAGCCCGAACACCAGGGCGTTTCTGGTCGCCACCGCGGCACGCGCCAGCGGCCGTCGCGCAGTCCGCTTCATCACCTTGTCGATGTCAGCGTCGGCCACACAGTTGAGCGTGTTAGCACCCGCTGCGGCCAGCATCCCACCGATCAGGGTATTGAGGATCAACAGCGGATTCACGATGCCGCGGTCGGCGAGCAGCATGGCCGGTATCGCGGTAACCAACAGCAGTTCGATGACCCGCGGCTTGGTCAACGCCAAGTAAGTCACCAACGTACTGCGTATTCGGCCAGGCGCAACGCGCCCGCGAACGCTCACCCAATAACTCCTCGTCGCAGCCAGCGCGCAGCTTCTACTACGGACGATGGTAGACGGCATGGCTACTACGGCCGCACTGCAGGGTCGATTCGTTGAAGATTTCTCCGGGTTCCGCAACCGCGGCTGTGGGTACCCGAAATCTCGGTCTGCAGCGGCCGGCGATTCCGCACTAGGGTGGGGGTCGATCAGTTTGTCGACCCGAGGGCTGAGTTCGTGACCACACTAGAAGAGATTTCTGCACTTACCCAACCGCACCATCCCGATGACTGGACCAAGATCGATTCGACCGCAGTCGACACCATCCGGGTGCTGGCCGCCGACGCGGTCCAGAAGGTCGGCAACGGTCATCCCGGCACGGCGATGAGCCTGGCTCCGCTGGCGTACACGCTCTTTCAGCGGGTGTTGCGCCACGACCCCAGCGATACCACCTGGCTTGGCCGCGACCGGTTCGTGCTGTCGGCCGGGCACAGCAGCCTCACCCTGTACATCCAGCTGTACCTCGGCGGTTTCGGCCTGGAGTTGTCCGATATCGAGGCGTACCGCACCTGGGAGTCCAAGACCCCGGGGCACCCCGAATTCCGGCACACCCGGGGCGTGGAGGTCACCACCGGCCCACTCGGTCAGGGCCTGGCGTCGGCGGTCGGGATGGCGATGGCGTCGCGCTACGAGCGCGGCCTGTTCGATCCGGACGCCGCGCCGGGAACCAGCCCATTCGACCACTACATCTATGTGATCGCCTCCGACGGCGATATCGAGGAAGGGGTGACTTCGGAGGCCTCGTCGCTGGCCGCGGTCCAGCAGCTTGGCAACCTCATCGTGTTCTATGACCACAACCAGATCTCGATCGAGGACGACACCAACATCGCGCTCTGCGAAGACACCGCCGCCCGCTACCGGGCCTACGGCTGGCACGTGCAGGAGGTGGAGGGCGGCGAGAACGTCATCGGCATCGAGGAGGCCATTGCCAACGCCAAGGCCGCCGCGGACCGGCCGTCGTTCATCTCGTTGCGCACCATCATCGGCTACCCGGCGCCGAACCTGATGAACACCGGCAAGGCGCACGGTGCGGCCCTGGGCGAGGACGAGGTGGCCGCCGTGAAGAAGGTTCTCGGATTCGACCCCGACAAGAAGTTCCAGGTGCGCAAGGGCGTGCTCGCCCATACCCGCAAGCTGGTGGCCCGCGGCAAAAAGGCGCACGAACGCTGGCAGCCCGAGTTCGAGGCGTGGGCGCAGCGTGAACCCGAACGCAAGGCGCTGCTGGACCGGTTGCTGGCGCAGAAGCTGCCCGACGGCTGGGACGCCGAGCTGCCGCACTGGGACCCGGGCAGCAAGCCGCTGGCGACTCGGGCCGCGTCTGGTCAAGTGCTGGCCGCAGTGGGGCCGAAACTGCCCGAGTTGTGGGGAGGTTCGGCCGACCTTGCCGAGAGCAACCTCACCACGATCAAGGGTGCCGACTCTTTCGGACCGCCGTCGATCTCCACCAAGGAGTGGACGGCCCATTGGCACGGCCGCACTCTGCATTTCGGTGTCCGCGAGCACGCGATGGGCGCCATCCTGTCGGGCATCGTGCTGCACGGCCCGACCCGCGCCTACGGCGGCACATTCCTGGTGTTCTCCGACTACATGCGGCCGGCGGTGCGGCTGGCGTCGCTGATGGACATCGACACCATCTACGTGTGGACGCACGACTCGATCGGGCTGGGCGAAGACGGCCCGACCCACCAGCCGATCGAGCACCTCGCCGCGCTGCGCGCGATCCCGAACCTCTCGGTGGTGCGGCCCGGCGACGCCAACGAGACCGCGTATGCGTGGCGCGCCATCCTGGAGCGTGGCGCCACCAGCGGCCCGGTCGGGTTGATCCTGACCCGACAAGGCATCCCGGTGCTGGAGGGCACTAGCAGCGAGGGCGTTGCCAAGGGCGGCTATGTACTCGGCGGCACACCGGAAAGGAATCCCGACGTCATGTTGATCGGTACCGGGTCGGAGCTGCAGTACTGCGTTGACGCGCAGAACATATTGGCGGACAAGGGAATAGCGGCGAGTGTGGTGTCGATGCCGTGCATGGAATGGTTCGAATCGCAGCCCGTCGATTACCGCGACAGCGTACTGCCGCCAGCGGTTTCGGTGCGGGTAGCGGTGGAGGCGGCCGTGGCGCAGAGCTGGTACAAGCTGGTCGGCGACACCGGCGAAGTCGTCTCGATCGAGCACTACGGGGCCTCCGCCGATTACAAGACCGTCTTCCGCGAGTTCGGCTTCACACCCCAGGCCGTCGTCGCCGCCGCTGAGCGTGCACTCGATAACTGAAAACCGCCGACGAACGAGCACTGGATCACCGATAAGAAGGGTAATGCAGATGACGTCACAGGCTCAGAACCCCAACCTCGCCGCTCTGAGTGCCGCAGGCGTGTCGGTCTGGCTGGACGACCTGTCGCGCGACCGGATTAAGTCCGGCAACCTGCAAGAACTCATCGACACCAAGAGCGTCGTCGGCGTCACCACCAACCCGACCATCTTCCAGAAGGCGCTGTCGCAGGGGAACGCCTATGACGCCCAGGTCGCCGAGTTGGCTGAGCGCGGCGCCGATGTGGACACCGCGGTTCGGACTATCCTCACCGACGACGTCCGCGCGGCCTGTGACGTGATGGCGCTGGTGTACCAGGCGTCCGACGGCGTCGACGGCCGGGTATCGCTGGAGGTCGACCCGCGCCTGGCGAACGAGACCGACAAGACCATCGAGCAGGCCAGCCTGTTGTGGAAGATGGTCGACCGGCCCAACCTTTTCATCAAGATCCCGGCGACCAAGGCCGGCCTGCCGGCCATCAGCGCGGCACTGGCGGAAGGGATTTCGATCAACGTCACGCTGATCTTCTCTGTCGAGCGGCACCGGGAAGTGATGGACGCGTATCTGGCCGGGCTGGAAAGGGCCCGCGAAGCCGGACATGACCTGTCGAAGATCCATTCGGTGGCATCGTTTTTCGTCTCCCGGGTGGATACCGAAGTCGACAACCGACTGGAGAAGATCGGCTCCGAGGAGGCGCTCGCGTTGCGCGGCCAGGCCGGTGTCGCCAACGCCCGGCTGGCCTACGCCGCCTACCAGGAGGTGTTCAGCGGCGATCGCTTCCAGGCGCTCAGGACCGACGGTGCCCGGGTGCAGCGTCCGCTGTGGGCGTCGACCGGTGCGAAGAACCCGGCCTATCCGGACACCATGTACGTGACCGAACTGGTGGCCCCGAACACCGTGAATACCATGCCGGAGCCGACGATTGATGCCGTTGCCGATCACAGTGTCATCACTGGTGACACGGTCACCGGTAGAGCCTCGGCGGCCCAGGAGGTGTTCGACAAGCTGGTGGAGATCGGAATCGACCTGACCGACGTGTTCGCCGTGCTGGAGGACGAAGGCGTCGAGAAATTCGTCGCGTCCTGGAACGAGCTCCTCAAGGAGACCAAGGCCCAGCTCGACTCCGCCGCCAAATGAGCCCCACCGGCATCCACAACCCGGCCGCGGCGACTGCCACACAGTGGCAAAACCCGTTGCGGGACAAGCGGGATAAGCGGCTGCCCCGGATCGCCGGACCATGCGGCATGGTGCTTTTCGGGGTCACCGGTGACCTGGCCCGCAAGAAGGTGATGCCGGCGATCTACGACCTGGCCAACCGCGGCCTGCTGCCACCCACGTTCGCCCTGGTCGGATTCGCCCGCCGGGAATGGGCACACGAAGATTTCAGCCAGGTGGTGTACGAGGCCGTCAAAGAGCACTCCCGCACACCGTTCCGGCAGGTGATATGGGATCGGCTCGCCGAGGGATTCCGGTTCGTGCAAGGCACCTTCGACGACGGCAGGGCGTTCGCCCGGCTGGCCGAAACCTTCGACAAACTTGACGCCGAGCGCGGCACCGGCGGCAACCATGCCTTCTACCTGGCGATCCCGCCCAAGCTCTTCCCGGCAGTGTGTGAACAGCTGCACAAGTCTGGCCTGGCCCGCCCGCGGGACGGCCGATGGAGCCGGGTGGTCATCGAAAAACCGTTCGGCCACAACCTGAAGAGCGCAGAGGAACTGAACAAGGTGGTCAATGCTGTCTTCCCGGAGGAGTCGGTATTCCGCATCGACCACTACCTGGGCAAAGAGACGGTGCAGAACATTCTGGCCCTGCGGTTCGCCAATCAACTGTTCGACCCGATCTGGAATTCGCACTATGTCGACCATGTGCAGATCACCATGGCCGAAGACATCGGTCTGGGTGGGCGAGCCGGCTACTACGACGGTATCGGCGCGGCTCGCGACGTCATCCAGAACCACCTCATGCAGCTGCTTGCGCTGACCGCCATGGAAGAGCCGGTGAGCTTCAGCCCGCGGGAATTGCAAATCGAGAAGATCAAGGTGCTGTCGGCGACTCAGCTCGTCCAGCCGCTGGACGAGACCACCTGCCGCGGCCAGTACACCTCTGGTTGGCAGGGCGGGCAGAGGGTGGTCGGGCTGCTCGACGAGGAGGGGTTTGCCAAGGATTCGACCACCGAGACGTTCGCCGCCATCACGCTGGCAGTCGACACCCGTCGCTGGGCCGGGGTGCCGTTTTACCTGCGTACCGGAAAACGCCTGGGCCGCAGGGTGACGGAGATTGCCCTGGTCTTCAAGCGCGCTCCGCATCTGCCCTTCGACGCCACCATGACCGATGAGCTGGGCGCGAACGCCCTGGTGATCCGGGTGCAGCCGGACGAAGGGGTCACACTGCGATTCGGGTCGAAGGTACCGGGCACCGCCATGGAGGTCCGCGACGTCAACATGGACTTCTCTTACGGCTCCGCGTTCGCCGAGGATTCGCCCGAAGCCTACGAGCGGCTGATCCTCGATGTGCTGCTCGGCGAGCCGTCGCTGTTTCCAGTCAACGATGAAGTCGAATTAGCTTGGCAGATACTCGATCCCGTTCTTGACAATTGGGCCGCCCACGGCAAGCCGGATCCGTATGAGGCGGGCACGTGGGGTCCGCCATCGTCGTTCGCGATGCTGCAGCGGACCGGCCGGGAATGGCGGCGCCCGTGATCGTCGATTTCCCTGACACCAGCACCACCGCGATCAACAAGAAACTGGACGAATTGCGCGAGAAATCCGGTGCGGTAACGATGGGCCGAGTACTCACGTTGGTCATCGCCCCGGACACCGATGCTCTCCTGGAGGAATCCATCGAGGCCGCTAACTTCGCCAGCCACGAGCATCCAAGCCGGGTGATCGTGGTGATGACCGGCAACCCGTATGCCGGGGACGCGCGGCTGGACGCCCAGCTGCGGGTGGGCGGTGACAGCGGCGCCGGCGAGGTCGTGGTGCTGCGGCTCTCGGGTGCGCTGGCCAATCACGCCAGCAGTGTCGTCATACCCTTCCTGTTGCCGGACATCCCGGTGGTGGCGTGGTGGCCCGGTATCGCCCCGGCGGTTCCGGCCCAAGACTCGTTGGGCAAGTTGGCAATCCGGCGCATCACCGACGCGACCAACGGCGCTGACCCGCTGTCGGCGATCAAAAGCCGGCTACCGGGATACACCCCTGGTGACACCGATCTGGCCTGGAGCCGCATCACCTATTGGCGGGCACTGCTCACCTCGGCGGTCGATCAGCCACCCTACGAGCCGATCACCTCGGCACGGGTTTCCGGCCTGAAGACCGAGCCCGCCCTCGACGTCCTGGCGGGCTGGCTGGCCAGCCGGATCGATGGGCCGGTGCGGCGCGTGGTCGGCGATCTCAAAGTCGAGCTGGTGCGCCAAACCGAAACGGTGACCCTACGCCGGCCCCAGGAAGGGGTGACCGCGACACTGAGCCGGACCGCCCGACCCGACGCCCTGGTTCCGTTGGCGCGCAGGGAAACACGCGAATGTCTGGCCGAGGATCTGCGACGGTTGGACCCCGACGAGATCTACTTCGATGCGCTTAACGGCATCAACGAGGTGCAGTACGTATGAGCACTACTGTCGAGACGTATCCTGACAGCGACGCGCTGGTCGCGGCCGCGGGCAAACGACTGGCCGACGTCATCGAGACGGCGGCGGCGGCCAGGGGGAAAGCGCTGATCGTGCTGACCGGCGGCGGTAACGGTACCGCGCTGCTTCGGTATCTCGGCGCGCACGGACAACAGGTCGACTGGTCCGCAGTGCATCTCTTCTGGGGTGACGAGCGCTACGTACCCGAAGACGACGACGAGCGCAACGACAAGCAGGCCCGGGAGGCCTTGCTGGATCACATCGATATCCCCGCGCGCAATGTGCACGCGATGCCGGCGAGCGACGGCGAATTCGGCAGCGATCTTGGCGCCGCCGCACTGGCTTACGAACAGGTTTTAGCTGCCAACGCCGAACCGGGCGATCCCGCACCGAATTTCGATGTCCACCTGCTCGGAGTGGGGCCCGAAGGCCACGTCAACTCGCTGTTTCCGGACAGCCCCGCCGTGCGCGAGACGAGCCGGATGGTGGTCGGCGTCGACAATTCCCCGAAGCCGCCGCCGCAGCGAATCACGCTGACGCTGCCCGCGATCCAGCGTTCCCGCGAGGTCTGGATGATGGTGTCCGGGTCGGAGAAAGCCGACGTGGTCGCCGCCGCCGTCGGCGGCGCCGACCCGGTGTCGGTGCCTGCCGCCGGAGCGGTCGGCCGTGAGAAGACGGCGTGGCTACTCGACACCGAGGCAGCGGCCAAGCTCCCCAGCTGACCGCGCTACCCGGCCCCCGGCTTTCTCGCCGGAATCGCCGCATGGCCCGTGTCGTTCGAGACCTTCTCGCGTTCCAGCATCTTGCCCGGGTGCTGGGCCGTTGGAGATGTCCAAGGTGCGGCACCGGCTGGCCCAGCAGGCGACCAAGTGGGGCAGAAGCGGGCTCCGGTGTACTGGCCTACTTGACGAGGGTGAACTGACCGACGTTGTTGACACCCCGCCGGAAGAGCTCCGCGCAACCGGTCAGATACCGTCGGTAGCGCTCGTACGCCTCTTCGGACTGGATCGCGATCGCCCGTTCGCGGTTGGCCAGCAGATTCGCCGCCCACGTGTCCAAAGTCCGCGCGTAATGCGGGCGCAGCAATTGGACTTTCTCGACGGAGAACCCTGCGGCCTCCGCATGCTTGACCACTTCCTCTTGGAGTGGCGTCCGACCACCGGGGAAGATTTCCGTTGCGATGAACCGAAAGAATCTCGCATCACTCATCGTCAGCGGGATGCCATTCTCCAGAAAGTAATCCCGCGGATACGTTAATATTGTGTGTAACAGCATTCTCCCATCATCGGGAAGAATGTCATAGGCACGCTCGAAAAACGTGGCATAGCGCTCTTTCTTGAACGCCTCGAACGCGCCAATGCTGACTATGCGATCGACATCGTCCTCGAACTCCTCCCAGCCCTGGACTCGAACCTCGGCATGGCGCTTTAGCGGGAGCTTGGCCAGCTTGGCCTTGCTGTATTCGTAGTGATTGCGGCTAAGGGTGATACCGATGACATTGACGTCGTACTTCTCGACCGCCAATTGGAGTGCAGCGCCCCATCCGCAACCGATATCGAGCAACTTCATGCCCGGCAGCAAGTTCAACTTTCCCAGCGCCAGGTCGAACTTGGCGATCTGCGCTCCTTCGAGTGACATGTCGTCCCGCTCGAAGTACGCGCATGTATAAGCCATCGTGGGGTCTAAGAACAACGAGAAGAATTCGTCTGAGACGTCATAGATCGACTGTGACTCTTCGTAAAACGGAACTAAATCAGGCATTGAAGTCGTCTCCCGGCGGCCCATATTCGGTGGTCGTTTGTCCCCCCGGCGGTGTAGGTGTAGAAGGATACGGAACGCAGGTCTTCCTTGAACATCATAGACAGTCTAACCGAACTAGCTCGCGTGCACGTCGAAGGGACTATAGCCTGTCGGGCGTTTGCGCGGACCTGAGGTGTGATCGAGTGGGGCCGCCCACCTACCGGTGCACTACCCGTCCAGCCCCGCGTCGGTTCTGGTCAACCTGTCGCGGCCATTGCCCGCCTCATCAACCCCCGCAACTGGAGCGGGCCTGGGACGCCTGGCAGGCTGGGCGGTACCAGCGCGGCGAGATCGACCAGCGGGCCGGGCTATACCGACAACCGGTTCCGGCCACGCTGACCACCCGCCCGCCTGCCCGCGTTCAGGAAACTGGACGCCGTAGCGGTGCTCACGGCTCGATTGTTAGCGGCACCCCTAGAACTGCCAGCGAGCACGCAAGGCGGCCGTGCTTACCAGAGGTAATGACCCATTGTCTCTGATAAGCCGCCGCATAGAACTGGGCCTGGTGCCGGACCCATCACGAACGCAAGCACTGGCAGCTGGCGCTAAATTCGATTGCCCGGCTTGGCCCGAGGCGGAAAATCCAACCTAAGCCGACCTAAGCCTGCTCGGTGCGAGCGTCAATATAACCGGCCGCGTAGTCATCGAGCCGCCACGTGATGTCGGATTCGGCCGCGCACATCGTCACGACGTATGGCCGCCAGTCACTATCACATTGTCGCTGCTGCACACCCGATGAGACGTGGACTCAGCTCGTGTGGTTCCGGTAATAATGGTTGTCATGGCAGACAAGACGGTCCGTACCGGCTCCGAACGCCAGCGGTTCAAGACACTCGCACAGGCCGCATTAAATGCCGACATCACGGTGGCGCAACTCGAATCCGTGCTGGCCGGGATGGGCGAAACCATGAGCGACCTGGACAAGTCGATGTCGAGCCTGAACGACGCGTTGGACACCTTCGAGGGCAGCCTGGAACACTTCAACAACACGCTGGGCAAGCTTGACGAACTCGCGCCCCGGCTAGGCGCCGTCGTCGACCGGATGGAGGCCATCGTCACACGGGTTGAGCGCATCGTCAGCCTCAGCGAGGCAGTGATGGCGCCGTTGTCGGCGACTGAGCACGCGGTGCGCGGCGTGTTGGACGCCCTGCGGAATCGCGGGGCGCGGTAGGGCTCGATCCGATTGCCCGGCTCCTCCTCGGGGCGTTTCACGGCCCGCATCGTCGCCGGGCTCGATCCGATTGCCCGGCTCCTCCTCGGGCCGTTTCACGGCCCGCATCGTCGCCGGGCTAGCCACTGTTGCGTAGCGCGCTCGCCAGTCCGTTCATCGTCAGCAGGATCCCGCGCTGCACGAGTTCGTCGTCGTCACCGGAGCGATAGCGCCGAAGCAACTCCACCTGAAGGTGGTTCAGCGGCTCGAGGTATGGAAAGCGGTTGAACACCGAACGCGCCAGCGCCGGGTTGTCGGCAAGCAGGTCGTCCTGACCCGTAATGAGCTTATGCATGGTGATGGTCCGGTGGTGCTCCTCAACGATCTTGTCGAACACCGTGCGCCGCAACGACTCATCCGCCACCAGCTCCGCGTAATGTGCCGCCAGACCCAGGTCCGTCTTGGCCAGCACCTGCGCCATGTTCGACAGCACGCTGCGAAAGAACGGCCACCGCTGATACAGGTCGTGCAGCACCTCCAGGCGCCCGTCTCCCTCGGCGATCCACTGCTCGAACGCCGACCCGGTGCCGTACCAGCCCGGCAGCATGACCCGTGACTGACTCCATGCCAGCACCCACGGGATGGCGCGCAGGTCTGCGATTGAGGCGGTTGGCTTGCGCGATGTCGGGCGGCTGCCGATGTTCAGCGACCCGATCTCGCTGACCGGTGTAGACGCCATGAAGTAGTCGACGAAACCCGGTGTTCCGACTAATTCGGCATAGGCCCGTCGGGCTCTGGCCGCCAGGTCGTCCAGTACCTCATACGCTGGTCCCGCGACATCGCCGAGGCCCTCGACATCCAGCAGCGTCGACTCCAGGGTGGCTGCCACCAGGCTCTCCAGATTGCGTCGTGCGATCCGCGGCTCGGCATATTTAGCGGCGATGATCTCGCCCTGCTCGGTCAGGCGCAGCGAGCCGTTCACCGCCCCGGGTGGCTGTGCCAGGATGGCCTGGTAGCTGGGGCCGCCGCCGCGCCCGACGGTCCCGCCGCGACCGTGGAAGAGCCGCAACCGAATTCCGGTTTTGCGGGCAGTTTCGACCAGGCCTAGCTCAGCCCGATATACCGCCCAGTTGGCGGCAAGGTATCCGCCGTCCTTGTTGGAGTCGGAGTAGCCGAGCATCACCTCCTGGCTCTCGCCGTGGGCACGCACCAGCGCCCGGTACAGCGGAAGCTCCAGCATCGCGCGGAGAATCGACGCCCCATTGGACAGATCGTCGATCGTCTCGAACAGCGGGACGATTCCGACCGGGCAGTACGGGTGCGGCCCAGAAGCATCCAGCAGGCCAACCTCTTTCAGCAGGATCCCGGCCTCCAATACGTCCGATACTGATCGGCACATCGAGATGACGTAGTTGGGCACCGTTGCGGGACCGTAGAGTTCGACCGCGCGGGCGGCGGCCGCCATCACATCCAGCTCGCCGCGGGCTAGCTCGGACAGGCGGGCGCCGTCGCCGACCAGCGGCCGGCGGGTGCTGAGATCGGCGGCCAGCAGTGCGACCCGGTCGTCTTCCGGTAGCGACCGGTAGTCCGGATGCACCCCGGCCCATGCCAGCAGCTCGGCGACCACTTCTTCGTGGACGTCGGAGTTCTGGCGCATATCCAGGCCGCACAGATGAAAACCGAAGACCTGCACGGCCTCCCGCAGTCGGGCCAGCCGATCATCGGCCAATAGCGCACTGCCGTACCCGCGCAGCGAGACGTCCACGGTGTCGAGATCGGCCCGCAGTTCGGCCGGCGCGGAATACGCCGGCAAGGCCAGGTCAAGCTCATGCTGCGGCCGGCGGTCCAGGATCTCGCCTGCGGTGGCGGTGAGCCGGCCGCGGATTACCCGTAACGCCCGCCGATATGGCTCGTCGCCGCGGGCCGGCTCGTGGCAGGCGTCGGCCAGCAAAGCCAGCTCAGGCGTGACAGTGATCAGTCGCGCCGACATCGACAGCTCCTGCTCGAGGGCTGTCAGTTCGGTGAAGTAGTGCGCGAGCGCGGTGTACGCGGCGCTGCCGGCGGCCAACCGGACCACGTCGGCGGTCACGTTCGGGTTGCCGTCGCGGTCACCGCCGATCCACGAGCCGGGCTGCAGAATGGGCTCGGAAGGCAGATCGGCGTCCGGCCAGCGGGCGCGCAATGCCTCCCGCACCTCGGCGTTGACCTGGGGGATCACCTCGAAGAAGGCGGCGGGGTAATACCGCAATCCGACCTCGATCTCGTCGGAGATCTGCGGCCGAGACAACCGGATCAGCGCGGTCTGCCACAACGTGAGCACCTGGCGGCGCAATTCGAGTTCGATGCAGCGGCCGTCATCGGTCTCGGTATGCCCCTCTGCACGCAGCCGCATCAGCTCGGTGATCCGGTGCTGGGTGACGAACACGGTGCGGCGCCGGGTCTCGGTCGGATGAGCGGTGATGACTGGTGAAACCAGCGCCCCGGCCAGAGCGTCGGCGACGGTGGCCGCGTCTAGTTCGGCCGCATCGAGTTTCGAGTAAGTTGCGGCGAGGCTGCTGTCTTGCGGCGGCTCACCGGCGGCGACGTGGATGGCGTGGCGCCGCTCGCGGTGGACGTCCTCGGCCACGTTGGCCAGCAGTGCGAAATGGCTGAACGCCCGGATAATCGGGATCGCTTGGCCGATGTCAATACGAGAGAACATACGGGCCATCTCGGTCCGGTCGATTTCAGAGTGGCGTACCCGGAACGATTCCACCCGGGCGCGCTCGACGAGATCGAACACGTCGTCGCCGTTCTGCTCGCGCACGGTATCGCCGAGTATCGCGCCGAGCAGCCGGATGTCCTCACGCATCGGCTCGGCTGCCTTGCGGCCGACCTTGGTGCGGTGGACGGCACCGATCGGTGCCAGCGCGGCGTCGGAGACCTCAGCCATGTGTCCCAGTATCGATGCCGCCGCGTCGCGGCGCTGAGTTGAACAGGTGGCGGATCAGCGGTACTTGATCAGCAATGCCACACCGATGATGGCCACCAGCCAGATGCCGACGACGAAGTACGTCAGCCGGTCGAGGTTCTTCTCCACCACTGTCGAGCCGGACAGGCTGGACTGCACGCCGCCGCCGAACAGTGTCGACAGACCGCCACCCTTGGCGCGGTGCAGCAGCACCAGCAGCACCACCAGCACACTGGTGATTACCAGGATGATCTGCAAGGCCAACTCCATGGCCGCCACCCTACCGTAGCCGTCGTGGTTCGCTGCCCAGGGACGATTGCGCGACGGCGTCCGTCGCGGTCAGCGCAGCTATCTGGGGCTTAGTGTCCGGCCGGCCTAGCCGGGGGCTCACTCCGGGGCGAGGTCGTCACTGTCGACGAACACCAGGCCGCCCGTGTCCAGTTGGACCGCCCACCGCCGGGCCGGGTCGGCGATATGGTCGCTGCCCACATCGACCGCGTACCCGGCCGACTCCCCGAAATCCTCCAGCACCACACCGTGACACTCCTGCTCAGTGCCCGGATACAGCCGCACCCGCCTATCGACGGCCACCGATAGGTCGTTATTGTCACCAGCTACGTCTTCAACGCGCATTTCGAGCCCCCTTGGGATAACTCCAGCGTTGATACCAGTAGATCACACCAAGTCGGACGTCGTGGTCCTATTGCCGCCGGTCGGGGCGGGCTCACGGGCAACATCAGCCAGCAAACGCAGCAGCCGTGCGTCGAATCCGCACCCCTAGGGCAGCGGCCCGCCGGCGGCGATAGCCGCCAGCGTCGCGAACTGTTCCCCGTCCAGCGACGTCCCGCCGACCAGGGCGCCGTCGACGTCGTCCTGGGCGATGATGTCGCCGATGTTCTTCGCGTTAACCGAGCCGCCGTAGAGCACCCGGACGGTCTCGGCGATCTGCGGTGACGCCAGCGCGCTTAGCTCCTTGCGGATCGCCGCGCACACCTCCTGGGCGTCGGTGGCGCTGGCCACCCGCCCGGTGCCGATCGCCCACACCGGTTCGTAGGCGATGACGACGGTGCCGATTTGCTGGGGCGACAGCCCGGCCAGCGACCCGCGCAGCTGCTCGACGTTGTGCATCACGTGGTCGCCGGCTTCCCGCACCTCGAGGTGTTCCCCGATGCAGACGATCGGCGTCAACGTGTTCCGCAGGGCCGCGGCGGCCTTGCCGGCCACCAGCGCGTCATCCTCGCCGTGGTAGGTGCGCCGCTCGGAGTGACCGACGACGACGTACGTGCAGCCCAGCTTGGCCAGGAAGACCCCGCTGATGTCACCGGTGTAGGCGCCTGAGTCGTGTTGCGAGAGATCCTGGGCGCCGTACGTCAACCGCAGCTTGTCGCCGTCGACCAGGGTCTGCACGCTGCGCAGGTCGGTGAACGGCGGGATGACCGCAACGTCGACTTTGTCGTAGTACTTGTCCGGCAGCGAGAACGCGATCTTTTGCACCAGCGCGATCGCCTCGAAATGGTTGAGGTTCATCTTCCAGTTGCCGGCGATCAGCGGCCTGCGGCTCATCCGGATCCTTACCTCAGGTAACACTGCCCAGTACTTTTAAGCCGGGCAGTGTTTTGCCCTCAAGGTATTCCAGCGACGCGCCACCACCGGTGGATATGTGCGAGAAGCCGTCCTCGGGGAGGCCCAGCGCGCGCACCGCCGCCGCCGAGTCGCCGCCGCCGACCACGCTGAACGCACCTTTGCCGGTCGCGGCGACAATCGCCTCGGCGACGCCTTTGGTGCCGGCGGCGAACACCGGGAATTCGAAGACGCCCATTGGGCCATTCCAGAAGATGGTCTTGGCGTTGGACAGCAGCGTGGTGAACCGCTTCACCGAGTCCGGCCCGATGTCCAGTCCCATCTTGTCTTCCGGGATCCGGTCCGAGGCAACTGTCTCCGGCGGCGAATCGGCAGCGAACTTCTCGGCCACCACGATGTCCACGGGTAGCCGGAGCACATCGGCGTAGGTGTCCAGCAGCCGGCGACAGGTATCGATCATCTCGCGCTCCAGCAGCGAAGTGCCGACCGAGAAGCCATGCGCGGCAAGGAATGTGAAGCACATGCCGCCGCCGATCACGATGCTGTCAGCTTTGGTCGCCAGCTGCTCGATCACGCCGAGCTTGTCGGATACCTTCGATCCACCGAGCACCACGGCGTAGGGCTGTTGGGTTGAGCGGGTCAGTTGCTCGAGCACTTTGACTTCGGTGGCCACCAGCTTGCCGGCGTAAGGCGGCAGCAGGGTGGCGACGTCGTAGACCGAGGCTTGCTTGCGGTGCACCACGCCGAATCCGTCGGACACAAAAGCGCCGTTGGCGCCGACCAATTCGACGAGTTGTTTGGCCAGCGCCAGTCGCTCGGCGTCGTCCTTGCTGGTCTCGCGCGGATCGAAGCGGATGTTCTCCAGCAGCAGAACGTCGCCGTCTCTCAATCCCCTGGCGCGGGCGCGGGCGTCGGTGCCAACGACGTCCCCGGCCAGCTGCACGTGCACTCCCAGCTGCTCGCCCAGTGCCGCCGCGACTGGCCGCAGCGACAGCTTCGGGTCAGGACCGTCTTTGGGCCGGCCCAGGTGGGCGGTGACCACCACCTTGGCACCCGCGTCGGCAAGCGCCTTCAACGTGGGCACCGACGCGACGATGCGGCCGGGGTCGGTGATGGCGCCGTCATCGTCGAGCGGAACGTTCAGGTCGGAGCGCACCAGCACGCCGCGACCCGAAACCCCTTCTGCCAGAAGGTCTTCGAGGGTATGGATGGACACGGCTAGAGCGACTTGCCGACCAGGGCGACCAGATCGACGATGCGGTTGGAGTAGCCCCATTCGTTGTCGTACCAGGACACCACCTTGGCCTGGTTGTCGATCGCCTTGGTCAGGCCGGCATCGAAGATCGAGCTGTGCGGGTCGGTGACAATGTCGGTCGACACGATCGGCGCATCGTAGTACTTGAGGATGCCCTTGAGCCTGCCCTCGGCGGCAGCCTTGTACGCCGCGTTGATCTCTTCGGCGCTGGCGGATTCGGACAAGTCGGCAGTCAAGTCGGTGACCGAACCGGTGGGGATCGGCACCCGCAGTGCGTAACCGTCGAGCTTGCCTTTCAACTCGGGCATCACCAGACCGATGGCTTTGGCCGCGCCAGTGGAGGTCGGCACGATGTTCAGCGCGGCGGCGCGGGCGCGACGCAGGTCCTTGTGCGGCCCGTCCTGCAGGTTCTGGTCTTGGGTGTACGCGTGGATGGTGGTCATCAGTCCTTTGACGATGCCGAACTCGTCGTTGAGCACTTTGGCCAGCGGCGCGAGGCAATTCGTGGTGCACGACGCATTGGAGATGATGTCCTGGCTGCCGTCGTACTTGTCCTCGTTGACTCCCAGGACGATGGTGATGTCCGGGTCGGTGGCGGGCGCGGAGATGATCACTTTCTTGGCGCCGGCCTGCAGGTGGCCTTTGGCCTTGGCGGCGTCATTGAAGCGGCCGGTGGATTCGACGACGATGTCGACGCCGAGGCCGCTCCACGGCATTGCCGCCGGGCCTTCCTTGACCTCGAGCGCCTTGATCTTGTTGTTGCCGACGACGATGGTGTCCTCGCCTTCGAGGCTGACGTCGTACGGCAGTCGGCCCAGAATTGAGTCGAATTTGAGCAGGTGCGCGAGCGTGGCGTTGTCGGTGATGTCGTTGACGGCGACCACCTCGATGTTGGCGCTGCCGCCCTGCTCCTGTTGAGCCAATAAGGCCCGGTAGAAGTTGCGTCCGATGCGACCGAACCCGTTGATGCCTACTCGGACCGTCACGTCTGTCTCCTTCGTCGCTGATGAACTTCTCGAAGGCAAGCCTAGTCCGGCGTTGTGGCCGTCGGGTGGTGACCGACCAGATGCGATGGCGCACGGGATCACCAGTTGCCGTAGC
>DASPOT010000337.1:0-3161 GCA_035625875.1 Mycobacterium sp.
ATCGGCGCCCCACCACACCAGATCCCCGGTGCGATACATCCGCGCCCCGGGCCCCCCGAACGGGCAGGCCACAAACCGCGACCCGGTCAAAGCCGCCCGGCGCACATACCCACAGCCGACTCCCCGACCGGCCACATACAACTCACCGACCACACCGGCCGGCACCGCCCGCAACCACCCGTCCAGCACAAACAACGCCGCCCGCGGCACCGGCGAGCCGATCGGCACCACCCCTGACCCCGCTGCCAGCGGCGCACTGATCGCCACATCCACCGTGGTCTCGGTCGGGCCGTAGGCGTTGATCATCACCCGCCCGGGCGCCCACCGATCCACCAGCTCGGCCGGGCAGGCCTCACCGCCGACCACCAACGCCGCCGACTCCAAAGCCTCAGGCGATAGCACCCCCACCGCAGAAGGGGTCTGGGTGAGCACGTTGACGTGTTCAGTGACCAGTAAGGCGTGGAAGTCTTCCGGTGAGCCCGCCACCGACTCGGGCACCACCACCAGCCGCCCGCCGTGCAAAAGCGCACCCCAGATCTCCCGGACCGAGGCGTCAAAGGCGTAGGAATGCCACTGCGTCGACACCTTTGCCGGCCCCGGCGCTGTCAGGCCGGCATCCAGTGATTCCAGCAGCTGGGTGACGTTGTGGTGGGTGATGGCTACCCCCTTGGGGACACCAGTGGTGCCCGAGGTATAGATCATATAGGCGATGTCATCGGGGCCCGGCGCCGGCAAATCCGTACACGGATAGGTGGGGATGCGGGGGTCTTCGACATCGATGACCAGCAGCTCGCACCCGTCCAGCCGGTCGACCAGCCCGGTGGTGGTGATCGCGGCGATCGGCGCGGCATCATCGAGCATGAACCCGATCCGGGCCGCCGGCAGCGCCGGGTCGATCGGCAGATAGGCCGCCCCGGTTTTCAGCACCGCCAAAATCGCCACGACCGCCTCAGCCGACCGCGAAAACAGCAGCGCCACACACTGCCCCGGACCCACACCAAGGCCGGCCAGCAGCTGCGCCAACCGGTTAGCCGCCTCCTCCAGCTCGCGATAGGTCCACGAGTGCTCACCGCAGCTGATCGCCACCGCCTCGGGTGTGCGGGCCACCTGCGCAGCGAACAGCACCGGAATCGACACCGGCGTGGGTGACGGCTGGGTCAACACCGCTCGGTTACCCCACACATCCAGCCCGGCGTGCTCACCCCCATCCAGCAGATCGATCGACGACACCGACCGCCCCGGGTCGGCGGTCATCGCCACCAACACCCGCTGCAACCGTCCCGCTAAATCAGAGACGTCGAAATTCGACAATGGCCCGGCGCCCAACGTGCTGAAAAAGAGCTGGTCACCGGCGCCAGAGAAGATCAACCCAAAGCCGTCCACGAGGCCGGAATTGGTCATTGACGCCGATGCCGCGACACCGCCGAAGTCCAGAGTAAATGCAGTCGGGAAGAAATCAACGACCACCCTATCGGCTGGCTGCCCTGGGCCGCGGCGGTGGGCTTTGCGCTCAAGGGCGTGCACCGGAAACCTCTGATGCCGCAGCGCTTCCCGTATTCGCGTGTCAACATGCTTACAAAAACCGGTAACCGTAGATCCCGGCGAAACCCTCAACACCAGCGGCACGCCCCCGGCAACCATCCCGGGAAGCGTCTTTGACTCCGGACGTACTCGCCTGCTGACCGGGAAGTCGAGCACCACCTCCGAGCCCTCAGCACACCACCCACGCACCAAAAGTGCGCACGCCGCGGTAATCACCGATGAGCGAGGCACGTCCCACACGTGGGATAACTCGTGAACTCGGCGAAGGACCATAGGGTCCAATCGCACCGGCGCCGAAGGCCACGGATCGCGCTCGCCCGCTGCTTGGGGCAACCGATAATCCGCTCCGCTTTCCGCGGGAAGGTTCTGAGTCCAGTAGGCCTGATCGTCTAGATAATCGGTGGACGCTTCGTATTCTAACTCGCAGTCAACCAAGTCCTGCAACGAGCCGAAGAAGGCAGGAGGGATGGGTTCCCCAGAAACAATTGCAGAGTAGACAGCTGCAATCCGATGGCCAATCAGCGCAAGGCCGGATGCGTCTATGACGATGTGGTGGCAGCACGCCAACAAGTAGAATTCATCGGGCTGCGTCCGAAATAATGCAAATTTGAACAGCGGGCCAGTGAGCGGCATTGGCGTGCGTTGGATTGATGATGCTGTCTCCTGGGCTTCCTGCACGGGATGGGGCGAGCAGCTCAGGTCATAGAAGTCCAGCTCGACATCGGGGTAATCGATCGCCCTTTGGAAAACCTGGCCATCCGCCTCGAAGATGGCGGCCCTGGCTGGTTCGGCCTCTCGCATCACTCGGCGGATCGCCCACTCAAGGGCATCACGTTCTACCGTGCCCTCGATCCTCACGAGTAGGCCAGCCTGCCACTCCGTACCGAAGTGACCCGTTTCCTGCGCAAGCCAGATGTCTAACTGTGCGCGCGTCAGCGGAAGTGCCCGGTCATCAAGTTCCATCGGACTCCCCCACGGTTTACGTATCAGAAGCCCGGCCCTCTGCCAGCCTCTCGCGTAGACTCTTCGGCCGTATATCGGTCCAGTTATGTTCGATGTAGTCCAGACACGCAGCGTGGTCCGCTTCGCCGTAAACCACCCGCCTGTGTTGCTCCTCGTCGTTGACCGAGACGAAAAAGCTGCCATTGTCGTCGTCGAACGGATTGATGCTCACCGGTTCTCCAGACCGTCGAGTCGACATGGGTCCAACAGCATTCCAAACCATACTGAAGGCCAACAGGATCGGTCCAGGGTTTCGACAAAGTTCCTGGATGTGACCTATCGCGCAGCTCATTAATTGGTGCGCGGCGCAGGGGCGGTGGTGACTTCCGGTGCCGTGACCTGCAGCGATGGATTTAGCTTTGTGGCGTTTCGCTACCGGGCAGGCACGGGCCTCTCGAGGACGATGAAGTCTCTGTTCGTTAATGCCGCCGAAACCACCTCGATGGCCGATGGTTCCATCCAGCGGCGGCTTCGATAGCCTGATCCGAAAACATAGGTGACATGGGCGCGCGAGTCCCAGATGCGGGGTGGTGCCCCGCATCTGGGAGTGGCGCTGTTGTGTTGGTTTAGGCGGCTTGCTCGGTGGGTTCGATGGTGACGCGGAAGCCGAGTGCTTC
>DASPOT010000338.1:0-5989 GCA_035625875.1 Mycobacterium sp.
ACGAACGAATCGTCGAAGTGTTGCAGCACATCGGCATTGACGGTCCCGAACGTGCTACGCGGCCGGTGCCTTATGCCATCGGTGAACGCCCGCAGGATCCGGTTCTTGAAATCGGGTCGAGGATGCGCAGCGGTGACCGCCCGAATCGCCTCGGTCGACAGATCGTCACGACCGATGCCCAGCACGTCGGTCTCAACACCCGCTGTGACAAGTGCGATTTCGGGTTCCAGGAACTCCGGCACGCCGGGCGTCGTATGCAGCGCAATGGAAAGCCACACCTTACGCGCGGCGTCTTCGTCAACGCCACGCTCCAGCAGGAAGTCCCGTGCTGCGTTGGCGCCGTCGACCTCGAACCGAAGCATCGACGTCCGGTAGCCCTCGGTCAGCCCGATGTCGTGGAACATCGCGCCGGCATAAAGCAATTCGGGGTCGGGCTGCAGACCACGCCGACGACCTTGCAGTGCGCCGAAGAGGAACACCCGGCGAGAGTGGTTGAAAAGCAGCTCGTCTTCGGTGTCGCGGATGTACTCGGTGATTTCACGCACGAGCGGGGTGTCGGGGATGACGATGCCGGCGATGCACTGCGTGGATGCGGCGGTCATGGTGGATCCTTTCGGTTGGATGTAGTCAATTCAACACCGGCACCGGTACATCCCGAGGTATCTGATATGCGATATTTCCCACAGAAACTGCCATAATCGCGGCATACCCGCTGCTGGCGCCACGTGGGGGAAGGTTGCCAGTTAGGCGGTTGGCGAGGGGACAGTCGTCCGGTGGTCGGCGGCTGCGGTGATGCGTTGCAGCGCGTCGCCGAGGGCGTCGAGGTCAATACCCTCGAGGTGGTCGAACAGGTAGCGGCGCAGGCTGATGTTGTGGGTAGGAGTGACCTCTTTGTAGCGGTTTAGCCCGGCGTCGGTGAGCACGGCGTTGTAGGCGACACAGAGGACGCATTCCGCAACGCACTGCAGTCGCTCATCGACCACAAATTCCTGCCGCCCCCGGAGTGAGTTGGCGACGCGCTGCCGGCATTGCGTGGTTGACCGCCGTGAACAAATGCGTACGGATCTGCGACTGCTCTGATGTGCTCATGGCGATCTGCTTAGTTGCCGACAATGTGCGGACGATGGTTTATCGGCCGGCGTCGATTTGGTGCGCCTCGGCGCTGATGGTGTCGATCGCTTGGCGGTCCTCATCGTTGAGTGCGATGTCGGTGTGTGTCCTGATGACGGTTTCGATTGCTGCTGTGGCGCATTCGGCAGCGCTGCTTGTGGAGCGCGGGGAGTGCACTTCGGGGATGAGCGCGCCCAGTTGGTCTAGTTCGATCACCTCGGCATCGATCTCGAGTTGGGCAAGCTTGCGGCGCAGGCCCTCGCTGGCTTCGTTGGGCGCGGGCACGGGCCCGGTCTTAAGGCGTTGACGCACCGCACGCAGCGGGCGGACGACCTCGTGATGCCACGCGTCAACCCGGCGCTGCGCGAGGTCGAGGTCGGCGATGGTCAGCGTCTGCCGCCGTACGGCGCCGATATACGCGGCGAACAACACCACGTTGACGTCCAGATCGTGTCGGTTCTGCAGATCCAGGCAGGCATCAGCGACGCCTGCGCGGCGATAGAGCTTCAGCACGAATCGCTCGAAGAAATCGGTGTTGCTAGATCCACTCATCGCTTCCATTTCGTGCTCCCCTGGCATCGACCGTCGCTACAGAAACATGGCGCCCCGTCGAGTTGGCGCACATACCTCGAGTGGCTTCCGTAGTCTGCTGCGGCTGCGAGGGCAACCGTCCCTCCCAGCGCCGAAATAGTTGGTGGGGGATGCCGAATTGGTCGAGGATCTTGCCGCTGGTCTGCGCGAGTAGGTCATCGATGGTTTCGGGCCGGTGGTAGAACGCCGGCATGGGTGGCAACACGGTCGCGCCGGCCAGCGTGACGGTCTCCATGTTGCGGATGTGGATGAGGTTCAGCGGGGTTTCCCGCGCGACCAACACCAGCCGACGCCGTTCCTTCAGGCACACGTCGGCGGCGCGGGTGAGCAGGTCGGTGCTGGTGCCGGCGGCAATCGCAGCCAGCGTTTTCATCGAGCAGGGCACTACCACCATGCCGATGGTGTGAAATGATCCCGAGGAGATGGCTGCGCCGAGATCATCAGGGTCGTAGGCGACATCGGCGAGGGCCTCGAAATCGGCTCTCTGCGCGCCCATTTCGAGTTGGATCGTCGTGTCGGCGCCGCGAGAGATGACCAAATGGGTTTCGATGTCGGGGTGGCGGTGCAGCGCCTGCAGGGTGGTCCAGGCCAGTTGGGGCGCGCTGGAGCCGCTGACGCCGATGATCAGTCGTTGCCGTGGCATTAGTCCTGCTCCTGGGGTTGGCGCACCACGCCGTCGTCAAAGTACGACGAGCGGGTACGTAGCGATTCGTATTCTTTTCCGGTGTCGAGGTATTGGCCGTCGACGGCCCGTTGGGCGGCGCGGGCCCACCGCTCTGGCCAGTACCCCAACTCATAGCCGTGCCACGGCGCGCGCGGCCTCAGCGCCGGCAGGTGCAATTCGTCTTCCCAGATCTTCCTGGCGTGCACCATGAGGTCTTTGGACGGCAGCGACACCGGTGGGTAGGCCCAGTTGCGGGTGGCGTCGATGAGGATCTGGGAGCCGCCCAGCCCGTCGGGGTAGGTGCGTGCTGAAAACGACGCGTCGACCGGTGCGCCGGAAGGGTCGAGGTCGGTGTTGCGGCCGCGCTGGATTTGGATGTCCTTGTGCGGCTGCACCCGCCAAGCCAGCGCCCACATCAGGCTGTCGAGATCGTCGCTGTCGATATCGTCATCGACAGCAACCAACCATTTGAATGCAGGCACGTTGCGCGCCGCGGCGGCCGCACGCAGGGTATTCCAGGCCTCCCCCGGTGCCGGGTTGTGCAATTCGATCACCACGACCTGGGCCGAGCCGGCGATCTGCAAGATGCTGACCTTGCGCAGGTTCGGGGCTTTGGGGGCTACCTCGTTGGTCAGGAACCCTTCGAACCCGAACTTGCGCATCATCGAGCTTTCGCTGGGCGGCATCTCGCTGATAAAGGCCTGCAACACCGGGGAACTGCGGTGCGTGATCGCGCTAACCTCGAAAACCATCTGGTAGTCGTGGGCGCCGACATAACCGCCGTATTCGCCGAACGGCCCCTCCATTTCGAGGATGTCGGTGCGGAACCTGCCCTCGATCGCGATCTCGGCCGCGGCGGGTATCAGCAGGTCGACGGTCTCGGCGCGCACCAGTTCCAACGGGGCGCGGTTGAGCGCGCCCGCGACGTCATATTCGGAGAGGTCGAGCTTGTTGACGCTGCACAGTGACAGCGCGGGCGGCGGCGACAAGACAAGCACGGCTTGCAGGGGCTGCCCGAGCGCGCGGGCCTTCTCCCAATGGGCCCGCCCATCCTGACCCGACAGCATCAGCACGCCGAGCCGGTCGGGCGCTTTGACCATCACCCGGTAGGTTCCGGCGTTGTAGACACCGGTTTCCGGGTCCTTCGTGATCCAGATCGGCGCACTGAAATACGCCGACGCGTCGCTGCCCGGATTGGTCACCGTCACCGGGAACCGATCCACGCCCCCACCTGCCACCAGCTCGCTGCCGGTGATGATGTTCTCCTTGACCGGTGCCTCGGCAGCCGTGACGGTGACCGGCGCAATCGGATGCTGCTGGGCGTGCAGCCATTTCGCCGCGATCTCCTCAGCAGCATCCACACCCATGGCCGCCGCGTAAACCTGGGGCGACGCGCCCAGGATCGCCACCGCGACCGAGGCGTCGAAGCGCCGGCCGCGTGAATCGGTGAGGTTGTCAAACAGCCAGCCGGTGCGCTGGACGGTGTCCAGACCACGGAACTGCCAGCGCACCAGCGGCATCACCTCGGTGTCCTTGTTGGTCATGCGCGTGACGCGCCGCAGCAGACCACGCCGCTCTAGCTCCGCCAAATAGTCACGAATGTCCCGGTAGACCGGACCGGGTTCGGTTGAGGCGCTCATCGCCACCCCCTTCGTCGGGTTCGGAAGATCCGCTCGATGACACACCAACCGGTGATTCCGTGATATATCAGTGATGCATCATCGATGTTGGATCATTGATACACTGGTGATATGCGCGACGTCAAGCCGAATGTGACCCACGCCATATCTGACACGGGCATCGATTTCTCACCCGCCGACATCGAGCGCCTCGACGCCGTGCGCCACCTGATACTGGCCGCCGAACGCGAAGGTGCGCGCATGATGTCGGCAGCCCTGCGGCAGGTGGGGTTGAACTCGGCCCAACGTGAGGTGCTGGAGGTGGTGCGCCAGCATGGTCCGCTGACGTTGGCCGAACTGGGCCGACTGCTCGTGTGCGAGGTGGCCAGTCCCAGCCGGCTAGTCGATGGATTGGTGCGCCGCGGCCTCATCGACCGGAGCCGAGGCTCCGAAGACAAGCGAGTGGTGATGCTGAGCCTCACACCCGCCGGCCAGCAGGCCCTCGACGTGGCCTTCCCGATCAGCGGATTACGCACCCACATCACCACGCGGCTCACCACCGAGCAAATCGACCAACTGACCGCCCTGTTGGCACGACTAATTGCGGACACCCCCTCAGGAGTCGCCGTCGCAGCCCGCTTCCCCGCCATATGGTCAACCCACACCGGAAGTGCGCCTGCGTGACCTAACTGACAGCGGATTAAACCGATATGCCGCCACGGCACCGAACAACAGCGTCCAGCCGGACTTCACATAGATGTCCGGGCCGGTAGTTCCCTACTCCAGTCGGCGAGCGCAAACTGTCTGTCCGGCAACGGAAATCAGCACATCGCCCCTTTGTGCATCTCCTATGCTGGCCAGCACGGGAGCCAGTTCAGTCGGCACTTGGCCATCGAACGCGAAGCCTGCGCGGCGACACACCGGAGGCAAGATCGTGCTGCGCCCGTAAACCCTTCGTAGCCAGCACTTTCACTCCTAGCCAACCGCCACCCTCAGCTGCCAGCGATCCAGGCTGCTTCCTGGCCGGGCTCGGGCAGCACACGCCCGCCTTCGACAGCGAAGCTGGCCGGGCTGGTCTCAAAGACTACGAGTACCCGCTCGGCGGGGACGCCCGTTATCCGGGTTACGGCGCCGGCGATTTCGGTGGCAAGGCGCGTGACCTCGGTTTTTGGGTGGCCCTCGCGTATCCAACCGCTGACGAGGACTGGACTGGCCGGCACGCCGTCGGTGTAGACGTCGTCGGCCGGCAGTTCGTGGAATACCACATTGACGTAGGTACTCGGCACGTGGTTGATCTCCGAGTGAATGGTCCCAATCTCACCCGCGAGCGCCTTCTTGGTCTGAGCGGACAACGTCGATTCTGTTGTGGTGCAGGTATAGATAGGCACGTTTACTCCTTCTGGGTGATGGGACGAGCACTTCTGCCAGCGCCGCCGCGATTACGCGGTCAGCCCAGATGGGCGGCTTGCGGTTTGGTCGGCACCACGATGACGGTGGGCCCGTCGGCCTCCAGTGCGGCGGTGAATTCGTGGGCGAGCTTCTCGGTGCTGTCCACGTTGACCGCACGGCACCCGAATCCAGTGGCGATGGAGGCGATGTCCAGGCCCGGCAAGTCCAGTCCCGGCACCCCGGGCGTCTTCTCTAATTCCGCGAACGACTTCAGGATCGAGTATTCGCCATTGCGCATCACCACGTACACGACCGGCAGACGGTGTTGGGCGGCAGTCCAGATCGCTTGCACCGAGTATTGGAACGACCCGTCGCCGATGGTGGCGATAACGCTGCGCTTGACCCCCCGTGCTCGGTCTCCCAAGGCGACGCCCACCGCGGCGGGCACACCCCATCCGATACCGCCACTGGCCGTGGCGAAGAACCCACCCGAACGGGTGGTGGGCAGCCACCGTAGCTGTTGGGCAATGGTCGAGGTCGATTCCGTCACCACCGGAGCATCGGCGGGTTTAACGGAAGCCAACGTCGACCACACCGCCTCGGTCGTCAGCGGCGC
>DASPOT010000339.1:0-9162 GCA_035625875.1 Mycobacterium sp.
ACCGACACCGATCTCGGCGGCCACGTGAGCCACTGGGCGGCCGGTCTCAATCACCAGGCGGGCAGCCCGATCCCGAAACTCGGGGGTGTACTTTCTGCGCTTGCCCGACATACGGACATCCTTCCCGCGGGACCAGCAGTCCCACCAGTCAGGTGTCCACCATCAGGGGTCAACCCCAAACGCGATAAGTAGAAGCTGGTGTAGATCCACGACAGAAGACGAATGGGACGAGACTGCTGCGGTTATTGAAAGCCTCGTCCCGTGCAGCGCGGACGGCCGAAGGCAGGCACCGCCGGACTGGGACACTGGCACGGTGGCATCAGCAGCCACGACCGCGCTCATCAGCGGCGGCTTCGCTCTGGGCGGCACGATCCTCGGCGCTTTGCGAGCGATCATCGGCTCGCGCCGTGGTTAGGCTTGGGTTCCTGGCATAACTGGCACAACTGGCACAGCGTCGTAGGGTCATGCGCCTGGCAGCGTCGGCGGGGTCGCTCAAGCCGCTTCTCCGCCTTTTGGCATGCTCCCCGTATGTTGTCGACGCAAGTTCCGCCGTACAACGACCTTCTGTGGTCTGCCCTCCAGGCGGTTATCGAGTTAGGCGGCTCGGCTTCTATCAGTGAACTAGATGCAGCGGTTGTCGACCGAGAGCAATTCACGCCAGAGGTGCAAGGAGTGCTCCATGGCGACGGTCCGTCGACCGAGATCCAGTATCGGTTGGCATGGGCACGCACATATCTCAAGGGGATGGGACTACTGACCAACAGTCAGCGGGCGGTTTGGAGCGTCACCGAGAAAGGCCGTCAAGTAACCGAGGCAGACATCAAACCTTTGCACGCGGAGTTCGTTGCCGAGGGCCGGAAGAAATATAAGGCGAAGAAATCGACCTCCAAGCCGAACATCGATGACCAGATCGATCAGATTGAGGCCGAAGCCGAGGCCGACTGGAAGGACAAACTGTTGGAGACCTTGCTGGCAATGTCGCCCCGGCGTTCGAGCGTCTGGCACAACGGCTACTCCGCGAATCAGGCTTCTCCAGCGCGGCGGTTACGGGGCGGACCGGCGACGGCGGAATTGATGGCCTTGGGGTGTACCAGATTTCGCTCCTCAGCTTTCCGGTCTTCTTCCAGTGCAAGCGGTACTCCGGGAGCGTGACCGCATCAGCGGTCCGCGACTTTCGTGGGGCGATGGCGGGTCGCGGCGACAAGGGTCTGCTGATCACCACCGGAACGTTTACCAGCGATGCTCGGGCAGAATCCAAGCGCGATGGTGCTCCACCAATTGACCTCATCGACGGCGACCGGCTCTGCGAGCTGCTCAAGGAGAACTCACTCGGAGTCACAACCACGACGCGCACGGTAGAAGATGTCACGATTGAGTCGGAGTTTTTCCAGTCGCTAGAGCCAAAGCAGTCCAAGTAGCGACTAACTCGGTTTAACGAACAAGTCCGCAGAGTCGAATCCTGCCGGGGGCACGAGTTATTTTGGCTGCTCACTCTGTATTTTGAGTGAATCGTCAGAACCTCTCAACAATCTTCCAACTATCTGCCTCTCGCGAAAACCCCTGGAAACGGTTGCTGGGGCCGTCTTTCCCGCCGTTGGCAAAGTTGAGCTACTTTCAATCACCCTAAGTTGAGTCGGTGACGGCCTGTGGGACCACCCTTGGCTAGCATTTCGCTGTGGCGGAAGAACGCACTTCAATCGCTGGCCGGGTCTGGCGAAAGATCAAACGCTGGGGCGTCGTTGAAACCTATCTCGGTTTCAGCGTCGCAACGCGAACCATCTTCGCGCTGATGTTCGTGGTTGGCGTCATCTTGTGTATTTCGTTGTGGCTCACCGATCTAGGAATCGGCTTCACGCGACCAAGTTGGGTGACTCGATACGGGGCCGACTGGTTGCACAGCCATGCCTACATCCCGAACATTCTCGCTGGCCTCACCGGGTTTCTGGTCGGTGTGCCGGTTGCCGCAGTGTTCCTTGCCACGTTCACCAGTGAGCGAGAAGAAAAAGTGGCTGTGGATCGTGTGAATCGGTTGTCAAAGTCAGCTTGGTATACGTTCCGGGATGCCGTCTACCAGTTTTGTTCGGAAGAACGGATCACGGCTCTTAGGCATGATATCCCGCTCATAAGTGATCGCCACAACCACGCCTTTAAAGCGTTGCAAGACTACTTAGAGCGATTGCGGGAAGCGAATCCAGATGAGTTGCTAGCCGAAAAGGCAGATGTCATCCGGCATTGTGTTTTCGAAACTTCTCAAGGGCTTGCGAACAGAATGAGAGTAGACTCCGGAATCGGTCTCAATGGCGTGGGCGGGCGTCGTGGGAGCGTGGAATATCTTGGACCAGTATGTGCGACTACAACGACTTGAGGTCAACCTAGATTGGTTCGATAATCGACTTGATACGAGGATTCGCAAGTGGATGTCGTTGCCAAAAAACCCGTTTCTAGAGTTTGTTGCCATCCATGGCTTTTATCCTCGTCGCCCTGACCCATTACTCCGTCCTCTAGCAATGATGGATGCGGCGCACGCGATGCATACGAAACTGACACGTTGAGCGGCATGACAGCAGGCCGAATCTTATGGAGCTGACGCCGAGCGAGTTTGAATCGCTGAATACAAAACCTGTTCACAAGTATGGGGCTTGAGACCAAACAAACACGAGCCTCCCGTGACGGCGGCGTTGACCGCGTCGCCTACGACACGCGGCCCATTTTCGGCGGCAAGGTCGTGATTCAAGCCAAACGCTATAAGAACACGGTCAGCGTTTCCGCTGTCCGCGACCTGTTCGGCACGCTTCAAAATGAAGGTGCCTCGAAGGGAATACTTGTAACGACCAGCGGGTACGGCAAAGCGTCATTTGAGTTCGCGCAAAACAAGCCCATTGAGCTGATTGACGGCGGCAACCTGCTGTACCTGCTCGAAGAACATGCGGGCATCAAAGCCCGCATCTAGGACGCTGGTGTTTTTGGCGTGGCGTTGACCCGGTAATCGGTTACTGTCGGCGAGAATTGTTGGGTGAGTTTGGGTTTGACACCGAAGCAGGCGGATCTGTGGCGCACGGCGGTGAACTTCTGCCAGGGCCGGGTCGCGCCGGACTCGATTTACGGCGTGCTGCACCGGGAGTGCTTCAACTTGTTCCCGGATGAGATGTTCGCCGATTTGTTCACCGATGTGGGCCGGCGCAGCGTGCCTCCGATGATCGTGGCGGTGGTGATGGTGTTGCAGCGCATCGAGGGGCTTTCGGATCGGGAGGCGGTGGAGCGCTTCGCGTTCGACGCGCGCTGGAAATACGCCGCCGGTGGCTTGGACTTCGATTATCCGGGTTTCGTGCATACCGTGCTGGTGGACATGCGCGCTCGGCTGGCCCGTTCGAAGCGGCCGGACCGGATCTTTGAGGTCACGCTGGAGGCGGCCAGGGAGGCGGGTTTGGTGGGTCGGCGGCGGGTGCTGGACTCCACGCCGTTATATGACGCGGTGGCCACGATGGACACGGTCACATTGATCCGCTCGGCCATCCGCGGGCTGTTGAACGTCGCCGACGCGGAGTTGGAGGCCGAGCTGCGCAAACTGTTGGGCCGCGACTACGACGACGCGGCGGCGCGGGCAGCGCTGGTGGACGGGCTGGCCCGCGACGCGATGGCGCTGGTGGTGGCCCTGGACGGGTGCGCGCTGGAGCCCGAGGTGGACAAGGCCGCTGCGTTGGTGGCCACCGTGGTGGGCCAAGACCTCGACCGCGACGCCGACGGGGTGTTTCGCATCGCGCGGCGGGTCGCCGCCGATCGGGTGATCTCCACCGTGGACCCGCAGGCGCGACACGGGCGCAAGACCTCCGCGCACGGGTTCGATGGCTATAAGGGCCACATCGCGATCGACCCGGATTCGGAGATCGTGACCGCTACCGAGGTGAGCGCAGCCAACGCCGGTGACGCCGAGCCCGCTGCCAAGCTGCTGGCCGACGACCTGCCCGACACCACTGACACCCACACGGGCGAGGCCGGCGACGAGGCCGCCGACGCCGGTGACGCCGAGCCCGCTGCCGAGCCGCTGGCCGACGACCTGCCCGACGACGCTGACACCCACACGGGCGAGGCCGATGACAGCGACGATGACCCGAACCCCCTCGCCGGTGCCCCCGCAACCGAGGGCGCCGACCGCGGTGAGGATCGCCCCGCGGTCTACGGCGATGCGGCCTATGGTGCAGGCAAGCTTTTGGCCAGGCTGGAAGCCGCTGGCGCGCAGATCTTCACCAAGGTGCAGCCGCCGACCGCACCGGACGGTCGGTTCGCCAAGGACCGCTTCACTATCGACCTGGACGCGAGCACGGTCACCTGCCCGAACGCGGTGACCGTCGCGATCCGTCCGGCCAAGGCCGGCGGCGGCACCGCCGTGTTCGGCGCGGTGTGCGCCGCTTGTCCGCTCGCCGCCCTGTGCACCGGCTCGGCAGCTGGCCGCACCATCGCGATCGGCTGCTACGAAGCCGAACTGGCCCGCGCTCGCACCGCCCAGGCCGATCCCGCCTGGCTCGCCGACTACAAGGCGACCCGCCCGAAAGTGGAACGCAAGATCGCCCACATGATGCGCCGCCGCCACGGCGGACGCCGCGCGCGAGTGCGCGGCATGATAAAGGTCGCCGCCGACTTCTCCCTGCTAGCCGCCGCGGTCAACGTGGCCCGCCTCGGCGCGCTCGGACTGCGTCGCGCCACCGGCCCAGGGTGGCAGGTCGTGCCCGCATGACCGCAAAAATACTGCCGCACAACAGATTCCCAAGCAAGACGATGACCCGCTCAGTGAGCAGGGACATCAACCGACCCAACACGCCACAGACCGATGCCAAGCACCAGGCATCACAGCAAGCTCAGCGGTTACCATCGGCCCCACGAAGCCCGTTAGACACCAGCGTCCTAGCCGCCCGAGGATTGGCGTGATCCAATGCCGGATAGCGACGAATCATTGTTGTAGCCGCGCCAGGCGAATCGGCTACGGAAAACCTGACAGTGCGCCTCATAAGCGTTGCAGGCCCGTCCCGTTACTGGTCGAAGTCAGGCGATCTTGTAGTTGTAGACGGTCTGACGGCTTACGCCGTATTCCGTGGCGAGTGCGGTAACAGATTCGCCCGTGGCCAGGCGTTCGCGTAGCTCACTCGCCTGCGTTTGCGAAAGTGACGCTTTACGTCCCTTGTACTTCCCGGCCGCTTTAGCGATAGCGATTCCCTCTCGCTGGCGCTCAAGGATCATCGACCGCTCGAACTCTGCGACTGCGCCGAGCATCGACAGCAGCAGCGTATTCATCGGCGAGTCATCGCCTGCGAAGGTCAACGACTCTTTGACGAACTCCACCTTCACACCGCTGCTGGTGAGTTCCTTAACGATTCGGCGAAGGTCTTCGAGGTTACGGGCAAGACGGTCCATCGAGTGGACCACCAGAGTGTCACCGTCCCGCACATAGTCAAGCGCACGTGCGAGTTCTGGGCGATTGATGTCCTTGCCGCTGGCCTGGTCGGTAAAGATCTTGTCCAGCTCGACACCATCCAGTTGACTGGCCGTGTTCTGGTCAACGGTGCTGACTCGCTGGTATCCGATGCGCTGGCCCATTGCTGGCTCCCTCGTTTGGCTGCACTGTCAAAGTAGAGCTTAAGAAGTCAGTAGACGATTGTCAAACAATGCCGGATGGGATTCTAGTTAGACACGCTGCGGGCAGTCTCCCAGATGTCTAATACGGGCGCACCCCAAATGGACGCATGAAGGAGAGTGGTGTATCTGCGCAGGGTCTAGCGCCCTATGCTGGTGAACCGGGACCTCGGGGGCCGGAAGCGGCGGAGGGGCGGATGACCGCAGCGACCGCGTGCCGCACGTGTGGCAGCGAGCCGCGCGAGGGTGCGCGATTCTGTGGCGGCTGCGGTGCACCGGTCACCGAGCAGGACACCCGTGCGGAGTACAAGCAGGTAACCGTCCTGTTCGCCGATGTGGTGCACTCCATGGACATCGCTGCGGCGGTGGGTGCGGAGCGGCTGCGCGAGATCATGGCCGAGCTGGCCGACCGCTGCGCCACAGTTGTGCTGCGCTATGGCGGCACCGTGGATAAGTTCACCGGTGACGGGATCATGGCGCTGTTCGGTGCGCCGGTGGCTTTGGAGGACCATGCGCTGCGGGCGTGCCGGGCTGCACTGGAGATCCACGGCGGCATCCGTGGTCTGGCTCAGCAGGTTTGGGACCGCGATGGTGTCGAACTTCAGCTGCGGATCGGGTTGAACTCCGGGCAGGTGATCACCGGGGAGATCGGCACGGTTGCGGCGGGTTACACCGCGATCGGTGAGCAGGTCGGTTTGGCGCAGCGGATGGAATCGGTCGCCCCTCCGGGCGCGGTGATGCTCAGCGTCTCGACAGCGCGACTTGTTGAGGGTGCTGCGACTCTCGGCGAGCCAGAGATGCTCCGCGTCAAAGGTGCCGACGAGCCCGTGGCGGCCCAGCGGCTGTTGGACATCGGAGAACGGCATCGCGCTGGCGGGCGTGCTGAGTCGACTCTGGTGGGTCGACGGTGGGAGATGTCCGCCGTTGAAGGCTTGCTGGACCGTGCCATCGATGGCCACGGCGGTGTGGTCGGCGTAGTGGGGTCAGCTGGCATCGGTAAGAGCCGTTTGGTGCGCGAGGTTGCGGCGATAGCTCGTCGCCGCAATGTGGAGGTGTTCAGCACCTTCTGCGAATCGCACGCGACTGACGTTCCGTTTCGTGTCGTGGCGCGGCTGTTGCGCACGGCGACCGGGGTCGAGGGTCTTGATGCCGAGGCGGCCCGCGCCCAGATCCGCGCCAGGGTTCGCGACGCAGACCCCGAGGACTTGGCGCTCTTCGATGACCTGCTGGACATCGCCGATCCCGACGTTGTGCTGCCGAAGATCGACCCGGATGCGCGGCGGCGGCGATTGACCGCGCTGGTCAATGGCGCATCCCTGGCCCGCCAAGCCTCAACGGTCTATGTCATCGAGGACGCCCATTGGATCGATGAGGTCAGCGAGTCGATGCTGGCCGAGTTCCTTACGGTGATCCCGCAGACGCCCTCGCTGGTGCTGGTCACCTACCGCCCCGAATATCAAGGCGCGTTGAGTCGGGTGGCCGGTGCCAAAACCATAGCCCTTGCGCCACTGAGTGATCCGGAGACCGCAGCACTGGTCTTGGGGCTGGTCGGGCCTGACCCCTCAGTTGGCGCGTTGGCTTCCCTGATCGCCGAGCGGGCCGCCGGTAATCCGTTTTTCGCCGAGGAGATGGTGCGGGATTTGGCCGAGCGCGGTGTGTTGCGCGGCAACCGCAGCGTTTACGTCTCCACAGTCGACGCTGCCGAGGTCACCGTCCCCGCCACTGTGCAGGCCACCATCGCCGCCCGCATCGACCGGCTGAACCCTAAAGCGAAACGCACCCTGAACGCTGCGGCGGTCATCGGCGCGAAGTTCAGCCGGGACCTTTTGGAAACGCTGGGGATTGATCCTGTCCTGCAGGACCTGGTGGGGGGCGAGCTGATCGATCAGATCAGGTTTGCCCGACAGCCAGAGTACGTGTTCCACCATCCGCTGATCCGCATGGTGGCCTACGAATCACAACTCAGGTCGGATCGTGCAGAGCTGCATCGGCGGCTGGCCGCCGCGATTGAGGCCCGTAGCCCGGCCTCGGCTGATGAAAATGCTGCGCTGATCGCCGAACATCTGGAGGCTGCCGGTGATCTGCACGCCGCCTACGGCTGGCATATGCGTGCTGCAACCTGGGCGACCAACCGCGACATCACTGCGGCGCGACTGAGTTGGGAGCGAGCGGGAGAGATCGCCGACGCATTACCCGCCGAGGACCCGCACCGGGCAGCCATGCGGATTGCCCCTCGCACTATGTTGTGCGGGACCGCCTTTCGAGTCCGGGCCGCTGACCGCTTCGACGAACTGCGTGAGTTGTGCGCCGCCGCCGGGGACAAGGCGTCACTGGCCATCGCGATGGCGGGGCTGGTGGTGGATCATGCGCATCAGGCCCGGATGCGCGAGGGGTCGCGGCTGGCATCCGAAGCTTTTGCCCTCGCCGAGTCGGTCGGCGATGCGACCTTGACGGTGGGGCTGTCCTTCGCGGCCATCTACGCCAAGCTGGAGAGCGCCGAGTGGCATGACGTGCTGCAGTGGTCACAGCGGGTCATCGACCTGGCCCACGGTGACCCCTCTAAAGGCAACTTCCTTTTCGGATCTCCGCTAGCGGTCGCGTTTGGGGCGCGAGGTGTTGCCCGTTGTGGGCTAGGTCGTCGCGGATGGCGAGACGACATGCAGCAGGGGCTGGCCATGGCCCGCACCGCCGACCCCCTGTCCTACGCTACGGCCGCCGCCTTCGTCTACGGGGCGGCAATACCGAGTGGCGTGCTGAGGCCCGATGATTCGGTGGTGCGCGAGAGCGAGGATGCCCTGCGGATTGCCGAACGATCCGGTGATGACATCGCGTTGGCCAACGCCCGGCTGATGCTGGGCCTTGCGCTGGTGCACCGCCCCACGGCTGCCGAGCGTGACTGCGGACAAAAGCTCCTGTCCGAGCTAAGCGATGTGTTCCTGCGCCAGCCACGCAACCTGGCCGAGTTACCGCTCGTCGAGGTGTACTCGGCGCGTGAACGGGCTCGGTGTGGAGACCGCGATGGGGCCATTCCGCTCATGCGTGCCACCGTTGACCATCTGTTCGGCGAGGGACACCTGCTGGCATGGGGCATTCCGGCGACGGGTGTTCTGGTGGAGACACTGCTCGATGGCGGGGATGAGAGTGACGCGGTCGAAGCCGAGGCCGCGATCGAGCGGTTAGCGGCCGCGCCAGCCGATGAGGGTCTGGTGATACGCGACATCTGGCTGTTGCGGCTGCGGGCGCTATTGGCGCGGGCTCACGGCGACGACACCGGCTATCGCGAGTATCGGGATCGCTACCGCGACATGGCGAAAACGCTTGGCTTCGACGGGCATATCGCGTGGGCCGAGGCGATGACATGACAGCGGTCGGTCGGCAGTCCTTATCCCGCCTTGTCTCGAAATAGACTGGTTGAGGAGGAAGCGGTGGATCATCCGATTCCCGACGTACCAGTGACCATCACGATCTTGGTGGTCTCCGTAGCTGTCGTCTTCACCGTGTGGGTGCCGGCGATCATGTATCGGTCTGCGATACGTC
>DASPOT010000340.1:0-15218 GCA_035625875.1 Mycobacterium sp.
CGTGTGCAGGCCGAACACCGTCAGCGTCTGAATACCCAAGTCACGCAGCCCGGGCGACAGGATGCTCGGGTCGGTCAGCGAATGGCAGTAGGCCTCGCACGGCAGCGGGTCCGGTGGCCGCCCGGCCGCTGCCCGCGCGTATGCCGTGTCAAGCTGAGTCCATGTCTCGTTGACATGAAACGTCCCCCCGAATGCCTGCTCCGGTGTCACCCTGTCGTCGCGCAAGCGGGGCAGCCGCCGCAGCACCATGTTCACCTTGACCTGCGCCCCCTGCGCCAGTCGGGGCGCGGGTTCGCCCAGTAGGCCGGCCAGAACCACCGGTGTGACACCGGCCAGCACGAAGCGGCCCCGGAGCAGGTGCTCGTCGTCGCCGCTGCGGTAGCGCACCTCGCCGTTCGGGTCAATGGCGTAAACATTTGCGCCAGTGGTGATTTCGGTACCATGGCCGACGGCTGCCGCGGCCAGGGCCGCGGTCACCGAACCCATCCCGCCGATCGGGACGTCCCATTCCCCGGTGCCACCACCGAGCAGGTGATACAGGAAGCAGATGTTCTGCCGCAGTGACTGGTCATCGACGCGAGCGAAGGTGCCGATCAGCGCGTCGGTGGCGATCAGACCGCGGACCAGGTCACTGCCCACCGCGTCGGCGATGGCGTGCCCGATCGGCTGCTCCACCATCGCCCGCCACGCGGCCGCGGCGTCAGGATTGCCGCCCTCGAGTACGTGCCGGCGGGCCTGGTCGCGGGTGCGCAGTGGTTGGATCAGCGTCGGCCACAGCCGCTGGGTCACCAGCCGGCAGCGCCGGTAGAACCCGGCGAACGCGTGCTCGTCGCCGGCAGCGCCGATCGCCGCGAACGTCTCGCCCGAGTGCGGCCCGACCAGCAAGCCGGTGTGTCCTGCGGTAGCCGGGTCAGGGGTATACGACGAATAACGCCGCCGGGTCAACCGCACGGGAGCGCCCAGGTCGTCGAGGATGCGGGGCGGCAGCAGGCTGACCAGATACGCATACCGCGACACGCGGGCGTCGACACCCTCGAAAGCCTGCGCCGACACCGCAGCCCCGCCGACTTGTTCCAGCCGCTCCAGCAACCGCACCCGCAGGCCCGCGCGGGCCAGGTAGGCGGCCGCGACCAGGCCGTTGTGCCCGCCGCCCACGACGATCGCATCGAAATCCCGCGCCGTGTCGGCAGCCATACCCGAGTCCGTTTCTAGCCGGTATAACCCTCGACCTGGCCGGGCGGGCGCACGATCGCCTCGCGAGGGTCACGACCGGTTTCGCGCAGTGCCCGCCGCTGCCGCAGCAGATCCCAGCACTGGTCGAGTTCGGTCTCCACGCTGCGCAGCCGCTCATGCTCCTCGGACTCGGTGATTTTGCGGTGCTGCAGCTGCTCTCGCAGAGTCTTCTCCTCGGCGACCAGGTCGCGGATGCGCGCCAGGGTGTCTTGGTCGGTCGGTTTCGGTTCGTCGCCCACCGCTCCAGTGTGCCTGACTAACGCAGGTCTGCGGCGACACCCTAAACCGGTGCCAGCCGACCCGGTTTTTCGTGATACATGTGGTTGCCGGTTCACCGCTACTTTAGGCTTCATATCGCTCGTAGCACGGACTAGACCCGTTTGTCGACCGTAGGGAGGGCCCATGACGGGTTCTGACGAAACGCCGGCGACCACCGAGTGGCGGCGAGCTTCCAAGTTCTACCGACGGCCTCTTGGCGTTTCCTGGCTGATTGGCCTGGTGGTTATCCCGCTGCTGCTGGGGGCAATCGGCTACGGTGCGTTCGACCGATCCCGCCCGGCGGCGACCGGGCCAACCGGCGCTTTGCCGACGCTGACAGAAACCAAACCGCCCGCTGCTCTGCCGAATCCGCCGACGGTTCCAGCGTTGTCTTTGGCGCCGCTGTCGATTACCCGGAAGGGCAACGACATCATCCTCACCGGCGATTTTCCCGACGAGGCGGCCAAGAGGGCGCTAGTGAACGCGCTCAAAAGCTCAGTGGGCCCGGGCGTCACCATCCTCGACATGCTGGGTATCAACCCGAACATCGATGCGCTCGATTTTTCCGACGCCGGACCGGTTTTCGATGCCGCCGCGTCGATCCCCGATTTCAACCTCACCGTCAAGGGTGACACCATCACCTTGGATGGAACCGCGGCATCGGCGGACCAGGAAGACGCTGTCGAAACAGCGGCCGAGGACGCCTGGCCGAATCTGAACATCGTTGACAAGATGGAGATCAAGGGACCGGTTACTCCGACTGGAACGCAGGGTCCGACCGCGGCGCCCGGAGCACCTGGACCCGGTGGTCCGGGCGGGGCTTGCGCCAATCTGCAGTCGGAGATCAGCCGCGTGATGGGCGGGCCGATTACCTTTGCGACGAATGGGTTTCTCTTGACCCCCGCCGACGAGCAGACGCTGACCCAAGTGGCAGACAAGCTCAAAGCCTGCCCGGGTGCGAAGGTGACCATCAACGGCTACACCGACAACACCGGCGATGACGCCATTAATATTCCATTGAGCGCCAACCGCGCCAATACGGTCACCGATTTTCTGATCGCCAAAGGCGTTACGCGAGACCACCTTATCGCCAAAGGTTTCGGTTCGGCCAATCCGATCGCGAGCAACGACACTGCGGATGGTCGAGCCAAGAACCGCCGCGTTGAAATCGTCGTCAGCTAAGGAGAATCCGACATGGATTTCGTTATCCAATGGTTGTGGTATCTGCTTGCGTTTGTGGTGGGCTCGGTGGTTGCCTGGGTGAGCACCATGATTTCGATCAGGCGCACGAGCAAAGAAGAAGCCCTGGCGGACATGCCCGGCTCGCGTGAGATAGGAGCACGGTGATGGACCACGCGCACTGGGGGCTGATTGCGGTGGCCTTCGTGCTGGGGTTGGTGCTGACGTTCGCGCTGATGATTCGGCGCGTCAAACGTGAAGTGCCGGTGAGTACGACCGGTGCGGCTGCGGCCGGTGGCGCAGCGGGCTTGGCCGGTGGCCGGTCGGGTGCGGAGTCCGAGCCGCCCACGGCGAAAATAGCCACCGCGGAGGAAAGACCGACGACGAAAATATCCACCACCGAAGAGGCGCCGACGACCAAGATGCCGGCGGCCGGTGCAGCGGCCGCCGGTGCTGCCGCATCTAAGGCCAGCAAGGCCGGATCGGAGTTGAAGACGTCGAAGATGCCTGTGGTGACAGACGCGCCGTACGGCGCGGGTTCTGCTCGCGCCGGCGCCGATGGCAGCGGCCCGTCGGGGTGGCTGGTGAAGGGCAACGAGGACTCGAAGCTCTACCACACCCCAGACAGCCCCTCATACGAACAGACCGTCGCCGAAGTCTGGTTCAAGGACGAACAATCCGCTGTCCAAGCCGGTTTCGCGCCGTGGCATAAGGGCAAAGAGGAAAAGTAAGCATTTGTCGCCGCCTCGTCGACTGTGCGGGTCGTGGTCGATAAAAGCGAAATCCTGTACATAACCGCCACATTCGGCGCCTACAGCGGTCGCTATCTCGGGCCGGGAAGGCGCAGCAAGAGCCGCACCCCGCCCAGTGGACTGTCCTCCAGCGAAGCCGTGCCACCGTGTAGCTGGGCCTGCTGGGCCACTAATGCCAGGCCCAGACCAGAGCCCGAATGCGAAGCCGTCGAGCCGCGGGAGAACCGTTCGAACACCACCTCGCGTTCTTCCTCGGGCACCCCGCTGCCGTTGTCGTCGATGGCGATTTTTACTCCGGCCCGCGAACTGACCGCCGACAGCTGCACCCGGGTGGCGCCGCCGTGTTTGACGGCGTTGGCGATGGCGTTGTCGACGGCGAGACGCAACCCCGCCGGCAATCCCACGATGATGCAGGTCGGCGACGGCGCCAGCGAGACGTCGAGGTCGGGATAAATGCGCATGGCATCGTGGGCGGCGCGGTCGAGCAGCTCGGTGATGTCGACCGGCACGTGATCGTCCGACGTCGACAGTTCGCCCTGGGCCAGCCGCTCCAGCGCGCTCAGCGTGGCCTCAATGCGTGACTGGGTGCGGATCACGTCGTTGAGCACTTCCTTGCGCTGGTCGTCCGCCAGATCCAGGGTGGCCAGCACCTCAAGGTTGGTGCGCATCGCGGTCAGCGGGGTGCGCAGCTCGTGTGCCGACACCGAGGCGAAGTCACGTGCTGAGGCCAGAGCCTCCTTGGTCCGGTCTTGTTCCTTCCAGATGCGCTGCAGCATGCCCCGCATCGCCTCGGCAATCTCGACGGCCTCGCTGGCGCCGCGAACCTCGACCTGTGGCCTCTCGTCGGCGTGGATCGAGCGGGCTTGCTGGGCCAGCCGTTTCAGCGGGCGCACCGCGAACGCTGCCAGCAACCAGGCGAACACCGCGGCCGCGCCGATGGCAAACCCGCAGATCAGGATCACCCGGCGGTGCTCGTCATTTGTCTCCTTGATGGTCTCGTCGTAGGTGGCTCCGACCGCTAAGGACTCCGGCGCCGGCCCGGGGATCTCAACGGTGCGCACCCGGTAGCGCACCCCGTTGACGTAGGTGTCGGCATAACCGGCCGGCAACTGCGGCAGCACGATCGTGGAGTTGGACGCCTCGCGGTTGCCCTTGCGCACGGTGATGACGGTGTTCTGGTCGCTGGGCGAGCGGGGAATCTCCCCAAGGCCGACGAACGGGGTCGCGAAACCCGCCGCCTCGTCGAGGCGGCGGTCCAGCCAATACTTGCGGTCGCCGATGATGCCGAACCAGACGATAGTGCCGACGATGAGCACCACGATCGCCGTGCCGATCGCGGTCGCGAACGCCACTCGGGTCCGCAGCGACGGAGTCCGGGCGAAGATCCGCGAAAGAATGCTCATGGCTTTCTCATTACTGGATCCGTAACACGAAACCCACCCCGCGCACGGTATGCAACAGCCTGGGGGCGCCGCCGGCCTCGAGCTTGCGCCGCAGGTACCCGATGAACACGTCGACCACGTTGGTGTCGGCAGCGAAATCATAGCCCCACACCAGCTCCAGCAGCTGCGCGCGGGACAGCACGGCGGTCTTGTGCTCGGCCAGCACCGCCAGCAGGTCGAACTCGCGCTTGGTCAGGTCGACATCGACGCCGTTGACCCGGGCCCGACGGCCCGGAATGTCCACCTCTAACGGGCCCACCGTGATGGTTTCCGAGGAGGACGTCGCGGTGGACCCGCGGCGGCGCAGCAGCGCGCGCACCCGCGCCACCAGCTCGGCCAGTACGAACGGTTTAACCAGGTAGTCGTCGGCGCCGGCTTCTAGACCCATGACCCGGTCATCGACCGAGCTGCGTGCGCTCAGCACGCAGACCGGGACGTCGTTGTCCATGGCGCGCAGCGCGGTGACGACGCTGACGCCGTCCAACACGGGCATGTTGATGTCGAGCACGATCGCGTCCGGCCGGGTCTCGGTGGCGCTGCGCAGTGCCTCGGCGCCGTCGACCGCCGTCGACACCTCGAATCCGGACAGCCGCAGTCCGCGTTCCAGCGACGCGAGCACGTCGGAGTCATCGTCGACAACCAAAACCCGAGGTGAGGTCACACCAGTGTCCATGTCGCTTATCTTGCCTGATTGACCTGCGCGGCTGTGGGAGGATCACCCGCCGGGTCGCCGTGCCGCCGATTGACCCCAAGCGAGCAGGGCACCGCAGCCTCCATGAGGGCACGCCGCACGGCCAGAGCCTGACAGCTCACGGCAACCCGATGCGGCGGTAGCGCTGTAGTCGGGTGGCCATGCGTTCGTGGGCGGGCAGTGCGCGCAGCGCCTGTACCTCGGCGGCAACGGCAGCCGCCAGCCGCTTGGAGAACTCGACCGGCTCGTCGGCGGCGTCGGGGCGTTCCGGCACGATGACGTCGACGATCCCGGACGCCAGCAGGTCGGCCGACCGGATGCCTTGGGCCGCAGCGAGTTGGGCGGCGTGAGCGATGTCGCGGAAGACGATCGCGCTGGCGCCCTCCGGGGGCAGCGGCGCCAGCCAGCCGTGCAGCGCGGCCAGCACCCGGTCGGCGGGCACCATCGCCAGCGCCGGACCGCCGCTGCCCTGGCCCAGCAAGACCGACACCGTCGGGGTATCCAGCGTGACCAGTTCGGCCAGGCAATGCGCAATCTGGCCCGCCAGCCCACCCTCCTCGGCTTCCACCGACTGTGCGGGGCCGGCGGTGTCGATGACGAGCACCAGCGGCAGGCGTAATTCGGCGGCCAGCGCCATGCCGCGGCGGGCCTCACGCAGCGAAGCCGGCCCGACGATGCCGCCCACGACCCGCTGCTGACCGAGCACCACAGCGGGCTGGCCGGCGAAGCGGGCCAGCGCCAGCACTGTCGTCGCCTCACCGTGCCCACTGCCGGACAACAGCACTAGGTCGCTGCAGCCGTGGCGTAGCAGATGCCCGACTCCCGGGCGGTCCGGTCGCCGCGACGCCACCACCGACTCCCACGCCGGCACCTCGGGTATCGGTTCGGGTGGCGGCGGGGCGGGTGGAGGCTCGGGCTGGTCAGCGATCACCGTCAGCGCGCGATCCAGCGTGCGTCGCAGCTCCTCGAGCGGAACCACACCGTCGATCACCCCGTGCCGCTGCAGATTCTCCGCGGTCTGGATGCCGGCCGGGAACGGTTCGCCATAGAGCTGCTCGTACACCCGAGGCCCCAAAAAGCCGATCAGGGCGCCGGGCTCGGCGATGGTGACATGGCCCAGCGAACCCCACGACGCGAACACCCCGCCGGTGGTCGGGTGGCGCAGGTAGACCAGATAGGGCAGGTGTGCCCCCTTGTGCAGCGTGACGGCGGCGGCGATCTTCACCATTTGCAGAAACGCCACCGTGCCCTCCTGCATGCGGGTGCCGCCGGAGCTCGGCGATGCCAACAGCGGCAGCCGCTCAACGGTGGCCCGCCGCACAGCGGCGGTGATCCGTTCGGCGGCTGCCACCCCGATTGAGCCGCCTAGGAAGGCGAACTCGCAGACCACCACCGCCACCCGGCGTCCGAAGACCCGCCCCTCACCGGTCAGCACCGCTTCGTCCCGGCCGGTGGCGGCCCGGGCGGCGGCCAGCTCCCGCGCGTAGGAGTCGGTCGTCGGCACCGCCAGCGGCTCGGTGTCCCAGCTGACGAAGGAGCCCTCATCCAGCACCGCATCCCGTAGTTCGTCGGTCCCGATCCGAGCCACGGGACGAGGCTAATAGGCTGGCTCCCATGATCGGTGTCACCCGCGACGAATCCGTCACCACCATCGAGCTGCAGCGCCCCGAGCGGCGCAACGCGCTGAATTCCGAGCTGGTCGAGGAGCTACGGGAGGCCGTGGAGAAGGCCACCGCCGAGAGTATCCGCGCCATCGTGCTGACCGGGCAAGGCACGGTGTTCTGCGCGGGCGCCGATCTGACCGGCGACGCGTTCGCCGCCGACTATCCCGACCGGCTGATCGCGCTGCACAAGGCCATGGACGCAGCGCCGATGCCGGTGATCGGCGCCATCAACGGCCCTGCCATCGGTGCTGGGCTGCAGCTGGCTATGCAATGTGACCTGCGGGTGGTTGCCCCGGATGCGTTTTTCCAATTTCCGACGTCGAAATACGGTTTGGCCCTTGATAATTGGAGTATCCGCCGGTTGTGTTCGCTGGCAGGTTACGGCCGCGCACGCGCGATGCTGCTGGCCGCCGAGAAACTGACCGCAGAGGTGGCGCTGCAGACGGGGATGGCCAACCGGGTCGGCACTGTGGCCGACGCCCAGGCCTGGGCTGCCGAGATCGCAGGGCTGGCACCGCTGGCGCTACAGCACGCCAAGCGAGTGCTCAATGATGACGGCGCCATCGAGGACCCATGGCCGATCCACAAGGAGCTCTTCGACAAGGCTTGGGCCAGCCAGGATGTGATCGAAGCGCAGGTCGCCCGCATGCAGAAGCGGCCACCGAAGTTCCAGGGAGCCTGATCGTCATGCTGCGCGGCGCGCTTCGGCTGGCCGCAGGCACGGCCACGTTGGCGGCCGGCGGATGGATGCTGCGCGCGCTGCACGGTGCGCCCGCTGCCTTCGGTGCCGACCCGGCCGCGATCCTCGAGGTGGCCGACCGTTCACCGAACTTCCGCGACGGTGTCTTCGTCAATATCGACCCGTCTTCCATCTTCAGCATGGACCGTGAGGAACTGCGGCTTATCCTGTGGGAGCTGATCGGTCGACGCCCCGTCAGCCGGCCGGGGGCGCTGATCCCGTTGGTGCCGCCGCAGGCCATCGACGGCCGCACCAGTCGGCTCGCGGTCAGCTGGTTCGGCCACTCGACCGCGCTGGTTGAGATCGACGGGTACCGCGTGCTCACCGATCCGGTGTGGAGCGACCGTTGCTCGCCATCGGATGTCATCGGTCCGCAACGGATGCATCCGCCGCCGGTGCAATTGGAAGCGCTGCCGGCAGTCGACGCGGTGGTCATCAGCCACGACCATTACGACCATCTCGATATCGACACCGTGATCGCGTTGGTCCGCACCCAGCGGGCGCCGTTCTACGTCCCGCTCGGTGTCGGTGCTCATTTGCGTGCGTGGGGCATCCCTGAGCAACGCATCGTCGAACTCGACTGGTATCAGAGTGCCCAGCTCGACGAGCTCACCCTGATCTGCACGCCGGCACGGCATTTCTCGGGACGCTTCCTGAACCGGAACAACACGCTGTGGGCGTCGTGGGTGCTGATCGGTCCGACCCATCGCGCGTATTTCGGCGGCGATACCGGCTATAGCAAGAGTTTCGCGCAGATCGGCGCCGACCACGGACCGTTCGACCTGACCTTGATGCCGGTCGGCGCGTACAACACGGCGTGGCCGGACATCCACATGAACCCGGAGGAGGCGGTGCGGGCACATCTGGATGTCACCGAGTCCGGGTCGGGACTTCTGGTGCCGGTCCACTGGTGCACCTTCCGGCTGGCGCCCCATCCCTGGGCCGAGCCTATCGAGCGCCTGCTCGTCGCCGCCGAAGCCAGTAACGTCCCGGTGGCGATCCCCAAACCGGGCGGGCGCGTGGATCCGGCAGAGCCCGCGGGATTCGATCCGTGGTGGCGGCTCTGATCCCGACGGCCGCATCAACGAGGCGGCGGTGTCGAAGGTCGGCGGTCTGGTCGACGAGCTGATGCGAGAACTCGTCGCGGTGACGTTACTTCACCGGCCCCAACCACGGGTGACGGTAGGCTCGCGACGGAAAGGACAGACGCATGGGAATCCTGGACAAGGCGAAGCAACTGTTGTCGCAGAACGCCGACAAGATCGACACGGCGATCGACAAGGCGGGCGAGTTCGTCGACGACGAGACGCAAGGCAAGTACTCCGACACCCTCGACAAGGTGCAGGAAGCGGCCAAGAAGGCCGTCGACAAGGGCGACCAGCAGAACTGAGCGTATGGCGAAACTCTCTGGATCCATCGATGTAGCGCTGCCGCCGGAGGAGGCCTGGTCACATGCCTCCGATCTGTCCCGCTACAAGGAATGGCTGACCATCCACCGGGTCTGGCGTAGCAAGCTGCCTGAAGAGCTGCAGAAGGGCTCCGTTATCGAGTCGATCGTCGAGGTCAAGGGCATGCCCAATCGGATCAAATGGACGATCGTGCATTACAAGCCGCCGGAAGCCATGACGCTCAATGGGGACGGTCGTGGCGGTGTCAAGGTCAAGCTGCTCGCCAAAGTCAAGCCGAGGGGAGACGTCTCGGTCGTCAGCTTCGACGTGCATCTGGGTGGTCCGGCGTTGTTCGGCCCGATCGGCATGGTGGTTGCGGGCGCCCTGAGGAGCGATATCCGCGAATCACTGCACAACTTCGTCACAGTGTTCTCCCCGATCTGACCTGGAAATGTGGCCCCGTCGCTGACACCAGACGACCGCGGCGTCGACCGCCCTCGGGGGGACCGCGATAAACCCCCTGATGCCCGCCAATTGGGGTGGTGGCACAGTCCGCTGCGCGGTCCATGGCTGACGTCGGTGTTCGGGTCGGTGCTGCTGGTCATGCTCCCGATCGTGATCTTGACCGGCCTGCTCTCCTACATCGCCTATGCGCCGCAGTTCGGCCAGGCCATCCCAGCCAACGTGGGCTGGCTGAAGTTACCGGCCTTCGAGTGGCCCGCCCGGCCGTCGTGGCTGTACCGCCTCACCCAGGGGCTGCATGTCGGGCTCGGACTGGTACTCATCCCGGTGGTGCTCGCCAAACTGTGGTCGGTGATGCCACGCCTCTTCGTCTGGCCACCATTTCGCTCGATCGCCCAAGTGCTGGAACGGGTTTCGTTGCTGATGCTGGTCGGCGGCATCCTGTTCGAGCTCGCCACCGGAGTGCTGAACATCCAGTACGACTACATTTTCGGGTTCAGTTTCTACACAGCGCACTACTTCGGCGCCTGGATCTTCATCGCCGGCTTCCTGATGCACATCACCCTCAAGATTCCCCGGATGTGCAGTGCGCTGAGGTCGATGTCGCTGCGAAAGGTATTGGGCGCCAACCGAGCCGACACGCTTGCCGAGCCCCTCGACCGCGACGGGCTGGTTGCCACCGACTCAACGCCGGCAACAATCAGCCGGCGTGGCGCACTGGCGCTCGTCGGTAGCGGAGTGCTGCTGATGGCCGTGCTCACCGCAGGTCAAACCCTCGGCGGGTTCACCCGCCACGCCGCCCTTCTGCTGCCCCGCGGGCGGACCCGCGGCAGCGGCCCCAACGACTTTCAGGTCAACAGGACCGTGGCCGCCTCCGGGATCGACCCGGCAAGCACCGGCGATTCGTGGCGACTCACCCTTCACGGTGGCCCGTCGCCGGTAGTGCTGGACCGCACCACGTTGGCGGCGATGCCGCAACATACCGCGCGGCTGCCGATCGCCTGTGTCGAAGGCTGGTCGACCACCGAGACCTGGACCGGGGTGCGCCTGGCCGATCTGGCCGGGCTCGCCGGCGTGCCCACACCGCGGTCAGCCCGGGTGGCGTCACTGGAACGTAGCGGTCCGTTCAATGGCGCCACGCTGCAACGCAATCAAATCAGCCATCCCGATGCGCTACTCGCGCTGCGCGTCAACGGCGCAGAGCTGTCCCTCGACCACGGTTACCCAGCGCGGATCATCGTCCCCGCGCTGCCGGGTGTGCATAACACCAAATGGGTGGCCTCCATTGATTTTGAGGCGGGCTGATGCGCACACCGCCGGCTCGCTACCCAACGCTCTTCCGGGACGTCTATGGTTCGCACCCCTTGCACCTGTTGACGATGGTGGCCGGTTTCGCGCTGCTGGGCTATGTCCTGGCCACCGTTAAGCCGGTGACGCTGTGGAATCCCCGGGTCTGGTGGCAGTCGATCGCGGTGTGGTTCGCGGCCGCGATCATCGCGCACGACCTTGTGCTTTTTCCGATCTACTCCCTCGTCGACCGGATGCTGACGCTGCCGCCCGGGCGGCGACCAGGTCGCCGCCAGCCCCGGGTCGCGGCGCTGAACTACTTTCGGGCAGCCGCCCTTGGAGCCGGGTTGACGCTGCTGGTCTTCCTTCCCGGCATCATCGAGCAGGGCGCTTCGACCTATCAGGCCGCGACCGGGCAGACTCAGCAGCCCTTCCTCGGCAGGTGGCTGCTGCTTACCGCCGCCATGTTCGCCCTGAGTGCCCTCATCTACACGATCCGGCTGGCGTTCGCCTGTTGGCGAACCAGTGACGGCGGCGACCAGACCGAGGATCACGCGGACCCTGGGCCGGATCCGCCGAAGCCGCGATGAGTTTCTCGCCCGCTGCCAGTCGATAATCGTGAAGCCCATCCGGGGCTTAGCCATGTCCTCCAAAAAGGTAAGGGACCATCGTGCCCACCCGTAACGGCGCGCCGCTGGGCGCTCCCATCTGGATCGATCTGACGTCGTCTGACCTCGACTGCGCTCAGCACTTCTATGGCACGGTATTCGGCTGGACATCCGAGTCCGCGGGACCGGAACACGGCGGATACGTCAATGCCGCCAAGGATGGCCACCCTGTTGCCGGCCTGATGGCTAACAACCCAGAGTGGCAGTCCCCGGATCGTTGGACGACGTACTTCCACACCGCCGATATCAACGCCACCGTGTCCGCGCTAACCGTGGCGGGCGGCTCGTCGTGCCTTGGGCCGATGGAGGTGCCGGCCAAGGGCTTCATGAGCATGGCGACCGACCCGTCGGGAGCCGCGTTCGGTTTGTGGCAGCCGCTGGAGCACCGCGGCTTCGAGGTGATCGGCGAGGCCGGCGCCCCGGTCTGGCACCAACTGACCACGCGCGATTACCGCGCCGCTGTCGACTTCTACCGCGAGGTCTTCGGGTGGCGGACCCAGCCGGTCTCCGACACCGACGAATTCCGCTACACCACAGCGTGGTTCGGTGATCAACAGTTGCTCGGCGTGATGGACGGCGCGAAGTTCCTGCCCGAAGGTGTGCCCTCGAACTGGGTGACCTTCTTTGGTGCCGAGGATGTCGACAAGACGCTGCAGGCGATCACGGCCAACGGTGGCGCCGTGTTGCGGCCGGCTGAGGATACCCCGTACGGCCGGCTGGCGGCAGCGGCCGACCCGACGGGCGCGATGTTCAACCTGTCCTCGCTGCAGAACTGAGGACCGCGGCGGTCGCCAGCGCAGCGAAGCCGGGCGCAGCGGGTCGCCACCGGGATGGCTCGTGGCGATCGCCAGCGCGGCGAAGCCGGGCGCAGCGGGTCGCCACCAGGATGACTCAGACGCCTAGGCCGAACTCGGCGTAGTCGAAGCCGGGTACCACCACGCAGCTGACTAAGCTGGCTTCATCGTCGCGTGGGCGGGCACGCTGGCAGTACCGCGGCGGCACCACCACCTGTGGTCGCTCACCGGCGAGGATGTCGCTGCCGAGCAAATGTGTTGTGGCACCGTGTCGTCGCTTCCGACATCCAGCAATAGCGGGCTGCCCCGGTGGTGCAGCCACAACTCGGCGCTGCGCACCGTGTGCCACGCCGACTGCTGGCCCGGCATCATCAGCAGGAGGATCGCGGTCCCGGCGCTGTGCGGACCGGTGTAGTCCGGCGGCAACGCGGACTGGCTGACCGTTAGATCGCTGCGCCACATTTCCTTGAACCAGCCACCTTCGGGGTTGGGAACCACGTGCAGCTGGCGAGCCCAATCAGGGAGCTCCGTCATCATCTACCGCCCCTGATCGCCTCCTCAGGGTGCTCCCGTCGCAACTTCGGACTAGAGGTTGTCGATGGCTCGAACCGCACGTGCCGATCGGCGCGCGCTAATGTCGGCACCATGACCCGCCTGCGCCCCGGTTGGCTGGTCGCGCTCTTCGCCGCGATTCTGTCGGTCAGCGCGTTTCTGCCGTGGCTGACGACCACTGTCAACGGCGGTGGCTGGGCGAACGCCATCGGTGGCAGCATCGGCAGCCTGGACCTTCCGCCAGGGTTCGGCCTGGGCCAGCTGATCGTGTTGTTGTCCTCGACGCTGTTAGTGGCGGGCGCGATGGTCGGCCGCGGGCTGTCGGCGAGGCTGGCATCGGTTGCCGCGCTGGTCATCTCGCTGCTCATAGCCACACTGACGGTGTGGTACTACAACATCAACGTCAAGCCGCCGGTATCGGCCGCTTACGGGCTTTATATCGGTGCCGCCAGCGCGGTAGGCGCGGTGTGCTGCTCGGTTTGGGCGTTGATCTCGTCATTGGTCGCCGCTCGGTCCCTGCGGTGAGCTGGTCGGCGGAGCCGGCGACGCTTACCGACGGACGATCACAGCCCGATCGCGCTGGCCGGCGACTCCGCGGTATTCCAGCGCCGTAACTCCGCACCGGCAGCCCACGTCGAATGGGTTCCGCTGGAAATGCGTTCTGGCAACGCGAGTTTGCACACCGGGCAGTCAGCGAGCCGAGCGGCGTCGAAGACCAGACAGTAGGACGCGTCGGCGTTCATATCCGTGGTGAGGGTGACCAGATAGCCGTCGTGCTCACCGGCACCGTCCACCCGCGGAGCCATCGCGGTCTCACTTCCGTAGACGCCATCGCCGAACGAGTAGCGCTCCTCACCGCCGGTCAGCACATCGTGTTTGACCAGCCCGTCGAACAAGAACCAGCCGGGTTTACCGGTGGCGGCATAGGCGTAGCGGTACTTGCCGCCCGCGTAGTCGAGGTTCGTTCCGAATTCGGTGATGGTTTCGGACAGCCGCTCCTCACGCACCGCGCCAGTGACCAGGTTCAGCCGCCACCGGTGCAGCCGGGCCTGCATACGGTCAAGTGCCAGAAAGCGAAACGTCCGCTGCCATTTCGTGCCGGTGCCGGTCGTTCCAGGTTCCTTTGCCGAGCGTCTCGGCTGTGCGGGTCGATCCGGTACAGGTCACCGCACTGGTAGAAGCTGGTCAACGCGGTGCCGCAGTGGACGATGACGTCGGTGCTTGACGCGTCCTTCATGCGGCCGCGAGCGCCCCACCCGTCGGTCCGCTTGGCCAGCGACACCGGCTCGGCCAGGCCCGGCCACAGCGGTGCGCCCACATCGTTTTCCGCCAGAAAGCCATCGGTGCGGATAAAGCGGTTGCGGTAGAAGGCTTTTCCGTCGCGGAAACCGACAAGGTGCAGCATGCCGTCGCCGTCGAACGGGTGATATACCTTCAACGCCGGATGCAGCGGGTTTTCGGTGTTGCGCAGATAGATGCCGTCCAAGTCGCGGGGGATCTCTCCCTCGACGGCAGCCAGGTCATCGGCGTCCCATTCCGTCGTCTGTGGCCGCCACGGACCGGTCCGGTAGGGATGGTCGTCGTCCTCGGGCAGGGTCGACAGAAACTTGCCGACGGCCTTGATATCCATCAGTGCGTCCCGAGGGGACCGGCGGCTTTTAGCCGTCGGGGGAATCATGGTTTGTCGGTCCCGTTTCATAGAGTGCGTGGCATGTCGGAGCGCCGGTTTGACCGCACACCTGGCGGGGTGTGCTCGCTGGGGCTGCACCTGGTGTGGTGCCCGAAGTGCTGGCGCCGGATTCTGGGTGGGCGGATAGCCCGCAGGCTGGCCGAGCTGCTGGAACAGATCGGCGACGAGCACGGTTGGCAGATCGTCGCCAAGGGAAGTCATGCCCGATCACGTGCACGTGTTGGTCGGCATCGAGCCGATCGACGCGCCAGCGGCGGTGGTGTGGGCGTTCAAGGGACGCAGCGCGCGAGTGCTGCGCCAAGGGTTTCCGCGCCTGGGCAACCACGCCAAGGTGTTGTGGTGGCCGTCGTATTTCGCCGCGTCGGTGGGCTATGTTTTGGAGTCGACGGTGCGCCGCTGCATCGAGCACCGGTGGGACG
>DASPOT010000341.1:0-4094 GCA_035625875.1 Mycobacterium sp.
ATTTCGACGGCCTCAGGCCTGGCCACCGCCCAGTAGGCAGCTCGGCTCGCGGTGCTTCCTGAAACGCCACGTACAAGCAAAGACCGGAGGACGAAGGTCAACACAGCGAGGCGTTCTGCCGATACGAGGTGGGCCGCAAGATCGAACGCAGTCCAATCACCGCACGCCGTGCGAGCCAACGGACCCACCGCGCTCAACGACTCCGCGACTGCCGCGCGTTCGGCCTCGACGTCCGCAATCGTCATACCCAACAATTTAGGGCCCTGGCCAACTGGGGTTGTCTCGTTTCTAGAGATTCGGGACACCCCAACCGCGTCGTGCTTCCGGCGCATAAGCGCAGGTCGCGGTGTCTCATTTCCTAATCGTTTAGTAGGGATGGGTTGCCGGTCGTAAGACCGGGGTCTGTTGTCAGCGGGGTCTGCTGTCAGGTGATGCCTGATCATTTCCTGACGCTGGACGTCTTGAGACAGAACGGCGCGCCTGGCGGCAGATCACCTGCTGTGGTGGTGGGATGCGGTTGCCCGAGCCCACCGCGGGGTTGACTTCCCGAGAGTTGTTCCCGAGCCTTGAGCTCTTCGACAGAACGAAGTCCTGCGGTGGTGGAGTCAGGGACGGCTAGTGAGATGACGGACCGTCGAGTCCTGCGATTAGGGCGCCGCACGACTCCTTGGGTAACAGCAGAATCACCGATCGAAGGAGGGATGTCTTGCCGCTGTTTTGTGGAATCGATTGGGCCACTCACCATCGCGACGTCGCCGTGGTCGATGATGACGGACGCGTGGTGGCGCGTGGGCGCGTTGGCAACGACGCGGCCGGCTACGCGCAGTTGTTGACGCTGGCCGAGGCCGGCGACAGCGCTCGGCATCCGATCCCGGTGGGGATCGAAACCGATCACGGGCTGTGGGTGGCGCCCTGCGCGAAACCGGGCGGGTGATTTACCCGATCAACCCGCTGGCGGCCTCGCGGTATCGGAGCCGTTATGCGGTCTCGGGGGCCAAAGCCGATGCCACCGACGCGGTGTTGTTGGCCAACATCGTGCGCACCGATGCCGACGCGCACCGCCCGCTGCCCGCCGACACCGAGCTGGCCCAAGCCATCCGGGTGCTCGCGCGCGCCCAGCAAGACGCGGTGTGGGCGCGTCAGCAGGTCGGCAATCAGATCCGTGACCTGCTGGGCGAGTTCTACCCGGCGGCCCTGGTGGCGTTCGCCGAACTGTCGGCCGGCGGGCTGGCCCGCCCCGACGCGCGCGCCATCTTGGCCGCGGCACCGACTCCCGCCCAGGCCGCCACGCTGACCCGGCGCGGCTGCGCAGGCTGCTGGCCAAGGCCGGCCGTCGCCGCGACCTCGACCGCGATGTCGAGCGGCTGCGGCAGGTGTTCACCGACACCTACCTGCATCAGCCGCCCGTGGTCGAAAACGCGATGGGCATCCAGCTCACCGCGCTGCTGCGCCAATTCGACGCCGCCTGTCGCCGATCGCTCATTTTGAGCAACACCCGGACGCCGCGATCATCACCAGTTTTCCCGGCCTGGGAAACCTGGCCGGTGCGCAATGTATTTCGGTATCGCGCAACTAGCACTAGCCGATAATCCACAGCACGGACGTGTTGTCCCACTCTCCACGGCTCTTTCGGGGTGCCGCCGCCAGCGTTTGTCACCGATAGAAGTGTCGTTGCACCAAAAGCTATGCGGCGCTTGATATTTGGTGAGTAGCGCGCCCTGACGGTTACAGCATGGTCTTGATCTCGTTCTTCATCCGCGATCTGTGTCGGGCCTCCGATATGGCCAGCGCGTATCTAGTCGAAGGCGGCATCGAACCGGCTGCGCAGGTCCTTGAGGCGTTCGACGGGCTCGTTGGCAAAAGACCAGACGCAGGTAACGGTGGCCGCTGGGTCCCCATCCGGTCATTGGGGTGGCCGCGACCAGCCCTCGCTCGAAGAGGCGCGCTGATGCCTTTTCGGGCGTTACGCCCAGTGCGGTGGTGTCGATCAGCAACGACCAACCACCCTGGGGCCGGATAACGGGGTAGTCGGCCAGCTGATCGATAATGAGCTCGCATCGTTGGCGCCACGTGGTGGTAGCGGCGGCGACGTCATTGTCGGCGTCGGGCGTTGCTAGGGCGCCTGCGACGGCTTGCTGGGCGATGCCCACCTGACAAACAACATTGGTGAGTCCCACCAATGCGATATCGGGCATGATCGACCGGGGGCCAACAACCCAGCCGACCCGCCATCCGATCATCCGTAGTTCCTTTGATGCCGATCCGATCGTGATAGTGCGTGGGGCCAATCCTGGGTGGCTGGCCGGGTGGAGAGGTTGCTGGTTGTCGAAGCGGATGCGTTCCATCGCTGCGTCGTAGACGACCCAGGCCCCGTGCCGGGTGACCGGTTCGGCGATCGCGTCGAGATGGGCGCTGGATAAAGGCGCGCCGGTGGGCATGGCGGGACCCATGAGCAGCACGGCCGCGGTGTTTGGTCCTATCGCGGCGGCGAGCTCACCCGGATCGGTGTGCCAGCCGGTCGGGGTGGGCCGGGCAGGGACGTGCCGTGGCACGCCGCCGGTGAGCCGGATGCGGTTTATCAATCCTGCGTACGCCGGATCCGTGATGACGACTTCCTGCCCTGGCTCGACCACAGCGAGAAGTGTGTTCAGCACCCCGTTGAGGCCGCCGGCGACGCTGACACATTCATGGGTCGGGTCGTAGCCAGTGCCGCTGATGCGGGATACGTGGGCTGCGGCGGCCTGTCGCAGCTCGTGATGGCCTTCAAATGGCAGGTAACTGTTGGCGGCGTCGTCATCGAGTGCGCTACGCGTCAATTCGATCGCAATGCGTGGTGGGGGCAGATCGGTATCCAGGTTTTCCAACCGCAGCATCTCGGGGTCGTTCACCGCGTCGGCTCGATCACCGACGTAGTTTACGCCGATGCCGGAGATATGTTGCAGTCGAGAAACACTCATGCTTTGCCACCTCAGGGCCACGTTACCGCTTTAGCGCGATCCACCAGCCAGCAGTAACCGGCGGGAACAGCGAACTTCTCTCCGAATACCTCACGCACACCCGAAACACTATCCATGCGAGCGGCCCTGGCTACTCTGCGACGTCGCCAACTATGCCTGGACCGGACAGCCGCCTTACCGTGGCCAGCTACGTGCCTGCATGGCGAGATGGGCTTTTGCTTACGTCTTAATCTTCGACGAGGTCATCGTTTGGTGGTCGTATGGCGTCGTTGCTGAAGGCAGGCAGCAGGTTTGTCGGGTCTCCATGCCAGGGCAGCGCCAACAGTTGCCGGACACTGCGTCGTCCGCCGAGGGCACGCAGCGCCTCGAAATCCGAAACATTGAGGGCGACTTGACCTCGCGCGGTGTGGGGGTCGCCGAGCTGTACGGTTCCGATCGTCGGGGTGGTCAACCGGACCGCCGGCATCCCAGTTTGTCGGATGATCTGGTCGCCCGTCGTCGTCAAGAATCCCATGGCGACCTCGAACGCGAGATCGCCTGTGCGGGAATCCGCTTCTCCCAGCGCGCCGCGAATGTCGTGCTCATGGGTGAGAGCATCGAAGACAAGCTGGCATGCGGATCCTTGGGGGCCCAGACCGAGTCTCGCTGCCACGGGGTCGATCGTCTGCCCCCACAGGTCGAGTAACTCGTCGATGTTCTTCCCGCCGAGGCGATCGACCTGGGCCTGGGTCCAGGGGTCAGTGGCCACGCCCTCCAGGTTTAGTGAAACGATGTCTTGTGCGACGGCATCGTCAAGTTATTTGGAAATGCTTGTGGCGCAGTAGATGTGAGTGGACGGGTGGCGAAAGATGGTGGCTGACTGCGTCTTTCAAGCCGCTGCGGCGGTAATGATCTGGTTCCAGACCGCGAAGCGGTTGGTCATCTCGGTTCGCCATTCGGGCGCGCTGATCAGATGACGACGGGGCCGAAAGTGCCCTCGGATGATGCCGAACGCAAACAAGAACCGTTGGGCCTGCCCAGGCGAGGCGAAGCGTTTCATCACCCGTTCGCGGACCCTGGTCGGCTGATGGGAGTTCTCGGCCCGGTTGTTGAGATACTTCGAGCGGCGATGAGTCACCGACGGCAAAAGCTCGCGGT
>DASPOT010000342.1:0-15609 GCA_035625875.1 Mycobacterium sp.
GCCGTCGCTTCCCAGTCGCCGGTGGACCCTGCGACCAGTGCTGATGACGGCGGTCGTTCCTGCATACCGCTGCGGGACAGTCCCGGATTCTCACCGGGTTCCCTCTCGCGCCGCATTACGCTCGCTCGATGCCGACACCGCCTGTGGGGCGTTGTCTGCAGACCAGCTGCGGAATCGAGGTTACTCCGCAGCTCGGGGAGTGCTCGACCACCCATGATGAACCGTCAGCCACACCGGCCACATCAGCACCGGGCAATCCGTCACGACGCAAGTGGGGAAGTGATGGCGCGTGCGCTACCACATTGCGCGACAGCATCAGTCTCGCAGCACTCCTACCCAGCCAGCGCCTCGGCGATAGCGACGTCGCCATTGTTGAACTCGATGGTGCGCCCGATGGTCGAATCGTCGGCCAGGCACACGGCGATGACGAGCGCGACGTCCTCGCGGGAGACCTCGCCCCTGCCTACCTCGGGGCCCAGCGAGATCCGTCCGGTCGCTGGCTCAAGGGTGAGCCGACTCGGTCCGAGCACTGTCCAGTCGAGGTCGCTGGCGCGCAGATAGGCGTCCGCGGCCGCCTTGGATTCGGCATAAGGGAAGAACGGATCACCTTGCGGCACACCGTGATCGGGTCGGGCACCGAAATAGGACACCATCACGAACCGCCGCACGCCTGCCTGCTTGGCCGCATCGATCACGCGGATCGCGGCCACACGGTCGACGGCGTAGGTGCGGGCCGGGTTGCCACCACCGGCCCCGGCGGAAAACACCACTGCGTCGTGGCCGGCCAGCAGGTCCGCCAGCGCATCGGTGTCGAGCCGTTCGATATCGGCCAGCACCGGCGTGGCACCGGTTGCCGCGACGTCATCGGCGTGGTCCGGGTTGCGGAAGAGCGAGCTCACCTCGTCGCCCCGGTCACTCAGGATCCGGGTCAGGTGCAGCGCGACCTTGCCGTGGCCACCGATGACGACGATGCGTGCCATGGTTTAGGACGCTACCCGGGGCTCACCGCACTACCATGGCCACAGCGGTCCGACGGACTTCCGTGGAGCAGCGGCACTTCGGATATGTCCCCACCCGCACGATTCGATTCGTGCTGCCCTGGGGAATGCGACGTGACGCTAATTCGCACGACGGCGAGCGGTGTGCAGGCGCAGCAACCTGAGTCATTAGTCGAGCTATTGCTTGAACAGATGCTGATCCGTACTGGTCGGCGCGCTTCGTTCGCAGAGCAGACGTCCTGGCGGCGCAGCTTGCCCGCGTTCGCGGCCGAGCTCGTCGCAGCGGGACTCAAGGATGTCGAGATGCTGGTCGAGTATCACTTGCCGCTCACCTCGCAGCGTGCCGACGTGGTGCTGGCCGGTGTTCACCCGACAACTGGTGAAGCTTCCTACGTTGTTGTCGAGCTGAAGCAATGGTCTGCAGCCTACGCGTTTGAGGGCGACCCGGAGGTGGTCGAGGTACCGGGGATGCCCGGGGGCCCGAAGCTAAATCCAGTGGTTCAGGTACGCGGCTATTGCGAATACCTAGCCAACTTTGCGCGAGTCATCGCTTACCGGCCAGACGCGCTGGCGGGAATGGCTTACTTGCACAACGCCGTCGACCCGGCGTTGGTGTCCGATCTCCTAGTCGTCCCTGTCTCCGTCACCGGTTGCCTCTTCACCGGGGCGGACCGATCTGCCATGGCTGAATTTTTGCGCTCGAGGTTGGCGCCTGTCTCCGGTCATGCGGCTGGCGACCTGCTCTTGCACTCCGCGGTAGCTCCGTCCAAGCAACTTCTGAAAGTCGCTGCCTCGGAAATCCGAGATCGACCCCAGTTCCAGCTGGTTGGTAACCAGCAGCTGGCAGTCGATTTGGTGATGCACGCAGTGGAGCGTGCTCGAGCGGGCAACACCAAGCGTGTCATCGCTGTCACGGGCGGCCCCGGCAGCGGCAAGAGCGTTGTCGCGCTCTCGCTAGTCGGTGAACTGGCGCGTCGGGGGAGGACGGTAGTTCACGCGACCGGCTCGCGGTCATTCACTCAGACTCTGCGAAAGGTCGCCGGGGAGCGAGCGCCGATAGTGCGCTCGATGTTCAAGTATTTCAACCAGTTCATGACCGCGGATGCCAATGGGTTGGAGGTACTGATCCTCGACGAAGCCCACCGCATCAGGCGAACATCCGTCGACCGATTTACCCGCACCGAACTGCGTACCGACCGGCCGCAGATCGACGAATTGATCGCGGCCGCGCGAGTACCGGTATTCCTCCTGGATGAGCATCAGGTGGTCCGTCCCGGCGAGATGGGAACGCTCAGTCAAATCGAAGGTCACACACGGCACCTTGGTCTGGAGTTCCAGCACGTCCATCTCGGCGAGCAGTTCCGCTGTGGCGGGAGCGAGGAATACGTGTTCTGGGTTACGCGACTGCTGGGACTGTCCGATAAGGCACTGACGCCGTGGCAGGGGGATCCGCAGTTCGACGTCCGTGTTGCCGACAGCCCAGAGGAGATGGAGGAGTTCCTGGCGCACTGCCAAAAGCACGGTTATTCGGCACGGATGACGGCGGGCTATTGCTGGCCATGGAGCGACCCGCGGAAGGACGGCACTCTTGTCGATGATGTGCGAATCGGCGGCTGGGCGCGTCCGTGGAATAGCAAGAGTGACAGACGAATTGGCAACACACCTCCCAGCCCGCTGTGGGCTACCGAGGCCGGCGGATTCGGCCAAGTGGGATGTATCTACACCGCGCAAGGCTTTGAGTACGACTGGAACGGCATCATTATCGGAGCCGATCTGATCTGGCGAGACGGTCGCTTTGTGACCGTGCGTCAAGCAAACTGCGATCCGAACTTAAGGAATAGGACCGCCGTATCGGATCGTCGCTTCGACCTGCTTGTCCGCAACGTGTATAAGGTGCTGCTGACTCGAGGAATGGTCGGCACAGTCATCTATTCAACCGATGAAGAAACGCTCACGGCATTGCATGAATTGCTGCCGGAGAGGTTCCGTCACTAGACGTTGATTAACGCGACGCGCTGTCTACGTCTGATGCTGGGTCGAGCTCCGATTGACCCCCGGCCGGGCTCGGCTGAGCACGCTGGTCAAGAATCGACTCACGACGACTCTGTCGAAGACCTAGTGGCGAAGGAGATATTTCCATGGCTGAAGCCGTAATCGTCGAGGCGGTGCGCTCACCGATCGGCAAGCGCAATGGTGGGCTGTCCGGGATGCACCCTGCCGACCTGTCCGCACAGGTGCTCAACGGGCTCATCGAGAAGGCGGGCGTCGACCCCGAGATCGTCGACGATGTGATCTGGGGCTGTGTCATGCAGGCCGGTGAGCAGGCCCTCGACATCGCCCGCACCGCATTGCTGTCAGCGGGCTGGCCCGAGAGCGTGCCGGGCGTGACCGTCGACCGCCAGTGCGGGTCGAGTCAGCAGTCGGTGCACTTCGCCGCCGCCGGTGTGGTCGCCGGCCACTACGACGTCGTCGTCGCCGGCGGGGTCGAGTCGATGTCGCGGGTGCCGATGGGATCGTCGTTGGCTGGGGGCGGCCGGCCCTTCCCGGATGCCTTTATGCAGCGCTACAACGGTGCGATCCCCAACCAGGGCATTGGTGCGGAGATGATCGCCGAAGGCTGGGGTTTTGACCGCGCCACGCTCGACGAGTTCTCTCTGGGTTCACATGAAAAAGCGGCCGCCGCACAGGATTCCGGCGCGTTCGACGATCAGATCGTCGCCATCAAGGATCAGGACGGCAACATCGTGCTCAAGGATGAGGGAATCCGCCGGGGCACCACAATCGACAAGATGGCCGAGCTGAAGCCGGCCTTCAAAGAAGACGGCGTTATCCACGCCGGTAACTCCAGCCAGGTCTCCGACGGTTCGGCCGCCCTATTGTTCATGTCGGCGGAGAAAGCAAAGTCGTTGGGCCTCAAGCCGATCGCCAAGGTGCACACCGCGACGCTGGCCGGCACCGATCCGGTGATCATGCTGACCGCTCCGATCCCGGCGACCCAGAAGGCACTCAAGAAGTCTGGCCTGAAGCTGGAGGACATCGGGGCATTCGAGGTCAACGAGGCGTTCGCCCCGGTGCCGCTGGCATGGCTGGCCGACATCGGCGCCGACGAGAAGAAGCTCAACCCCAACGGCGGCGCCATCGCGCTGGGTCACCCGCTTGGCGGGTCGGGTGCGCGCATCATGACCACGCTGCTATATCACATGCGGGACAAGGGAATCCGCTACGGCTTGCAGACGATGTGCGAGGGCGGCGGTCAGGCCAACGCGACCATTCTGGAGCTGCTGTGACCGAAGCGGCCATGCAACCCGCGGCGCTCGTCGAGCGCCGCGGCAACGTCATGGTCATCACCATCAACCGGCCGGAAGCCCGCAACGCGGTCAACGGCGCGGTCAGCACCGCCATCGGCGACGCGCTGGACGAAGCGCAGAACGACCCCGAGGTGCGCGCCGTGGTGATCACCGGCGCCGGCGACAAATCTTTTTGTGCCGGCGCCGATCTCAAAGCGATCGCGCGCCGCGAAAACCTCTACCACCCCGACCACGGCGAGTGGGGCTTCGCGGGTTACGTGCACCACTTCATCGACAAGCCCACTATCGCCGCGGTCAACGGCACCGCGTTCGGCGGCGGCACCGAGCTGGCCCTGGCCAGCGACCTCGTGGTGGCCGAGGAGCGCGCCCAGTTCGGGCTGCCGGAGGTCAAACGCGGGCTGATCGCGGGTGCTGGCGGGGTGTTCCGGGTAGTCCACCAGCTACCACGCAAGGTGGCTCTGGAGCTGCTGCTCACCGGTGAGCCAATGAGTGCGGCCGACGCCGCCAAATGGGGCCTGATCAACCAAGTCGTCCCGGACGGCTCGGTGCTCGAGGCCGCCCTGGCCATGGCCGAGCGGGTCACCGTCAATGCGCCGCTCTCGGTGCAAGCCAGCAAGCGGATCGCCTACGGTGCCGACGACGGTCTCATCCCCGACGAAGAACCCGGCTGGGCCCGCACCACCCGCGAGTTCGCCATGCTGCTGAAATCCGAGGACGCCAAGGAGGGACCGCGGGCGTTCGCCGAGAAACGTCAACCTGTCTGGAAGGCACGCTGACACAAGACGTTTCAGTGCGCGAGCGTGTGCGCCGTCTGCCCGAACACACCGGGTAGCAGCGCGCAGGCCCACCATGGCAGCTCGCGCCGGGCGCGGCGCAGTGGTCAGCACCAGCCCGCGGGTGAGCAGCCGGTGGTCGCGGGTGATCCGGCGCCATGCGCTCTCATACGACGACGGCGCGGCGAACCGCGGAATGCAGTCCGTCGGCAGCCACCAACCATTTCGCGCGCACACCCGCGGCCGTCACTCCATACGCGTCCTGGTGGACACTCTTGACCCACGCCCGGATCCATTCGGTGTCTTGCTCTTTGGCCCGTGCTGCGAACGCTGCATGTAACGTGGTGCGTCGCACACCCCGGCCGAGTCTGTCGCGAAAAGGCGCCTCTGCGCGACGATGTTCGCTCAAATAGGCGATCCCGCGAAATGGCATGCCGACCGGGTCGACCCCCGGCGACGTCAGTTCGGCCAAACCGCCGGGCATCAGGCCCTCGCCGCACGCCTTGTCGATCGGAGTCTCTCGCGGCTCGGCCACGATCACCGAAAGCCCTTGCCTGCGGGCATATAACGCCGTGGCCAGCCCGCCCGGGCCGCCGCCGGCGATCAGCAACTCGGTGTCATAGGTCATCATGTGTAGCCCAGCGCAGCGTTCTCTACTCGGATCCGTATCCTCAGCAGCACCGCGTTGGCCAGGGTGAAACCGACTGCGGTCAGCCACGCCGTGTGCACCGCGGCAGCGCGAGCCCTTCAGCCACCACTGCGACATAGTTGGGTGATGCAGCCACCGGTACGGGTCCCGCCGCACCAACGGAGCTTGCGGCAACACGATCGCCAGAGTGTTCCACCGCCGGCCCAGCGTCGTCACGCACCACCACCGCAGTCCCTGGCTGAGGGCTACCACGGCCAGCATCGACCAGCCGAGCCAGGGCACGAAGGGCCGGTGCAGTGCCCATACTTCGACGACGCAGCCGATGAGCAGCGCGGTGTGAAGCGCCACCATCGCCGGATAGTGGCCGTGACCAAACTCCTTGCCGCCGTGGGCAAAAGCCCATCGCGCGTTACGCTTGGCTATGATCAACTCCACCACCCATTCGACCCCGACAGCCAGGATCAGCAGGTAGTACACGGCCTACCAGCCGAGTAGCACGAGCTCGGAGGAGAAACCCGTTCCCATAGCGATCATCAGGCCGATGGAACCTGCCGGCGGCGGGTCGGCGAAGGTGGCCCGCAGCACATCCAGCACCGACACCGATGACAGGTTTCCGTTGTCGCGCAAGGAGGTTCTGGTGTGATCAAGGGCATACGCGGGCAGGTCCAGCGCGTTTTCGACGGCGTCGATCACCTTCGGACCGCCGGGGTGGCAGACCCACGTCGTGACGTCGGCGGTTGTCAGCCCGTGGTCGGCGAGGAATTTGCGGGCGTCTTCGCCCAGGTATTTCTCGGCGACGGTCGCGACCTCGACGGACAACCTTATCCGGAACCCGTAACTGCCGATGGCCCAACTCATCACGTCCTCGGTGTCCGGGTAGAACCGGCTGCGAGTGGCCAGCACTTTCAGCCCCACCTGCGCCCGGCTGGCGCCCGTCGTGATGACGGCAGCGGCGCCGTCACCGAACAGAGAGGTCGCGATCAGGTTGGCGATCGAACGGTCCTCGCGCTGAACGGTCAGCGTGCACAGTTCGACGGCGAGTAGCGCCGCTACCTGATCGGGATACGCCCGTAGGTAGTCATTCATGCGCGCTACCGCGGCGGCGCCGGCAACACAGCCCGGGCCGAACAGTGGGACGCGCTTGAAATCCGGTCGAAGACCCACGCGCGTCGCCAGCCGCGCCTCCAGTGTCGGGACCGCGACTCCGGTGACAGTCGTGGAAAAGACGATATCAATATCCGACGGTTTGACCTTGGCAACATCCAGGGCCGAAAGCAGCGCTCGCTCAGCTCGGTGGCGACGTCGATAAAGGCGTCATTCGCGTCGGTGAAGCCGTTGAGCTCGGTGTATCGCGACATCGGCAGCGCAAAGGTGACGGGCCTCGACGCCGCTGCTGGCAGCAAACCGCCGAAACTGCGGGCCCGCCCAGTCGGCCAGGACCGTTATCGCCTCGTCTTGGCTATGGCGGTGCTGCGGGAACTCGACGGTCACCGCTGCGACGGACGGGGCTGCTGTCGTATAGGCGGACGGTGTCTGCACGGCAGGAATCACCGGACGCATTCCGCAATCGTATCCACAAAGGGGTTACGCCGGAATGAATTCATCGGTTCAAGATCGGTACAACTAATTTAGCTATGCACCAGGCTAAATAGCGTGGCCATCCTCGTAACTTGTTCAAAATCAGTCCAATTAGCGCACCGAGTTGCGTTGGTCGCCGCTGAATAATTCACTGCGCCAAGGCGTGCACAGCCTTCCCGAACACGCCGGGTAGCAGTGTGCACGTGGGCACGATGGCACGTCGGGTTGCGGGTGGCACGGTGGCCAGCACCAGACCGCGGGTGAGCAGCCGGTAGTCGCGGGTGATTCGATGCCAGGCTGCTTCGTATGACGACGGTGTGTCGTCGACGATGGCTCTCACGGCCGCGCCGGCTTGCTTGACAGCCAAGCTCACTCCCTCGCCGGTCAGCGCGTCCTCGTATCCGGCCGCATCGCCCACCAACAGCACCCGTCCGGCGACGCGGCGGGACACCACTTGTCGCATGGGTCCGCAGCCGCGTGCCCGCCCGCGGCTGGCGCCGTGCAGATGGTTTGCCAGCCGCGGGAACCAGGCAAGTTCCGGACGCTTACGGGACAGGATCGCCACGCCGACCAGGTCCGGCTCGACCGGTGTCACATAGGCCTCACCCCAACGAGACCAGTGCACTTCGACGAACTCCGACCACGCCGGCACCTGGTAGTGCCAGCGCACCCCATACCGTCGAGGTGTTCCGGGCACCGCGTCGATGCCGACGGCGCGGCGGACCGCCGAATGCAGTCCGTCGGCTGCCACTAGCCATTTCGCGCGTACACCGGCGGCCGTCACGCCGTAGGCATCTTGGTCGACAGTCGTGATGCGCGTCGAGATCCATTCGGTGTCTTGTTCTTTGGCGCGTGACGCCAGCGCGGCGTGCAACGTCGTACGTCGCACACCCTGCCCGGGGCCGCCGCGGAAACGCGCTTCGGCGCGCCGGTGCTCGCTCAGATAGGCGATACCTTCAAGCGGCATGCCAGCAGGGTCGACGCCCAACGATCTGAGTTCAGCCAGGCCGCCGGGCATCAAGCCTTCACCGCAGGCCTTGTCGATGGGATTCTCCCGCGGCTCGGCCACGATCACCGAAAGGCCTTGCCTGCGAGCGTGTAACGCTGCGGCGAGGCCAGCCGGGCCGCCCCCGGCGACCAGCAGGTCGGTGTCGTAGGTCGTCATGCGTACCCCAGCGCCGAGTTCTCAATTCTGATCCGCACAGTCAGCAGCAGCGCATTGGCCACAGTGAATCCAACTGCGGTCAGCCATGCCGTGTGCACCAGGGGTAAAGCGAGCCCTTCGGCGACTACGGCTACGTAATTCGGGTGATGCAGCCACCGGTATGGGCCTCGTCGCACCACCGGGGTGTTCGGCACCACGATTACCAGGGTGTTCCACCGTCGACCCAGCGTCGTCACACACCACCAGCGCAGCCCCTGGCTCAGTGCCACCACGGCTAGCATCGGCCAGCCCAGCCAACCGATGAAGGGTCGATGCAACGTCGATACTTCGATGACACACCCGAGCAGCAGTGCGGCGTGGAGGGTGACCATCACCGGATAATGGTTGTGACCAAACTCCTTGCCGCCGTGGGCAAACGCCCACCGCGCATTGCGTTTGGCGACCAGCAGCTCCACCAGGCGTTCGATGCCGACGGCCAGAATCAGCAGGTAGTACATGAGATTACCAGCCGAGCAGCACGAGTTCGGATGAGAAGCCTGGTCCCATGGCGATCATCAGGCCGATGGAGCCCGGGGGCGGTGGATCGGCCGCCGTGGCATGAAGGATATCCAGTACCGACACTGACGACAGATTTCCGTTGTCGCGCAAAGAATTTCTGGTGCGGTCGAGGGCATCGGCGGGCAGGTCGAGAACGTTTTCGACGGCGTCGATCACCTTTGGGCCGGCGGCATGCAAGATCCATGTCGAGACGTCCGCGCTGGTTAGTCCGTAGTCGGCGAGGAACTTGCGGACGTCTTCACCCAGGTATTTCTCGACGACGGTTGCGATCTCGACGGACAGGACGATCCGGAAACCCTCGCTGCCGATGTCCCAGCCCAGTACTTCCTCGGTATCGGGGTAGGTCCGGCTGCGGGTTGCCAGTAGCTTCGGGCCGACCGGTGCCCAGCCCGCGCCCGTCGCGATGACCGCAGCAGCACCGTCACCGAAAAGGCTGGAGGCGACTAGATTTGCCATCGAACGATCCCCGCGCTGAACGGTCAGCGAGCACAGTTCGACGGCCAGCAGCACCGCCACCTGATCGGGAAAAGCGCGGAGGTAGTCGTGCACGCGTGCCATGCCCGCGGCACCGGCGACACAGCCCAGGCCGAACAGCGGGACACGCTTGACATCGGGTCGAAGACCCATCCGCGTCGCGAGCCGCCCCTCCAGCGAGGGAACCGTGAGGCCAGTAACCGTTGTCGAAAAGACGATATCAACCTCGGACGGCTTGATTTTCGCTTGAAACAAGGCCGACGACAATGCCCGTTCACCCAGCTCGAGGGCGACATCGAGGTAGGCATTGTTCGCCTCGGTGAAGCCGCTGAGCTGAGGGTATCGCGAGAGCGGCAGCGCAAGTCGGCGTGCCGCAACCCCGCTGGTGGCAGCGAACCGCCGAAACTCTGGACCGGCGAAGTCGGCCAAGGCCGCTATCACCTCGTCTTGGCTGTGCCGGTACGGCGGGAACTCGACGGCCACCGACGCCACCGACGGCGGTCCTGCCGTGTGCTCGGTCGGTTTTGCGTCGACAACCACCGAGTGCGCGCTGGGCGTGAGGGTATCCACGTAGGGGGTTACGTTGCTGCACCCCTTGCCGGTTCAACACCACTGCGACTCGGGCTAATTCAACAACCGTCTAACTAGCGTCCTGCGGGCCATGCTGACGGCCCGGCCCGATGCGCACCCTTACGATGACGGCTATGTCTGCGCCGTTGATTGTTTCCATTTGCGGTCACAAGCCTCAACTGCACGAAGAATCCTGGGTCGCGCCTAATGCCAGCGTGATTGGTCGGGTCAGCCTTGCCGCCCGCGCCAGTGTCTGGTACGCCGCGACGCTGCGTGCGGAGGCCGAGCCGATCGAGGTCGGATTCGGCACCAACATCCAGGATGGGGTGACCGTGCATGTCGACAAGGAATTCCCGGTGCGGATCGGCGCCGGGGTGAGCATCGGACACAACGCTGTCCTGCATGGCTGCACCGTCGAAGACGACGCGCTGATCGGTATGGGCGCGATCATCCTCAACGGTGCGGTCGTCGGCGCGGGTTCGCTAGTGGCGGCCAGCGCGCTGATACCTCAGGGCATGGTGATTCCTGCGCGGTCGTTGGTGACCGGGGTGCCGGGCCGGGTGCGACGTGATCTCAGCGAGGTCGAAATCGCCAACAATCGGCACAACGCTGGGGTGTACCAGCGGCTGATCGAGTTGCATCGCGCGGCGAACGGTTGACCAGATTTCCCTGCCCGTGGCGCTCGAGATCGCTGGGCCCGATTGCTCGGCTCCTCCTCGGGCCTTCCGGCCCGCATCGTCGCCGGGCTACGTTGGGGGTGTGCGGACTCTTGTGACCGGCGCCACCGGCTACGCGGGATCGCGCCTGGTCACTGCGCTGCTCGCTAACCACTACCAGGTGGCGGCCGCCACTCGAAACCCTGCCCGTCTCAAGCGTTTAGGCTGTTTCGACGACGTTGCGCCGGTCGTTCTCGACGCCGCCGACCCAGCGTCGGCGCGCGCCGCTTTCGCTGCTACCGGCCCGATCGACGTCGTGTATTACCTGGTGCACGGGATCGGTCAGCCCGGCTTCCGGGATGCGCGTCATCATCGGGCACGAAGCCGCCCGGGTAAGCGATGCGTTGCACGCCGGCGTCCCTGGCTGCGGCCGCGACGTTTGCGGCCGCCGCCGTCTCGGCATCCCGGAAGCCGCGCCTCGATGTCGTTCGAAATGCTGCGCTATGTGGGCGACAGTTTCCCGCTCATCCCGATTCCGGCGTGGATGGATAACCCGATTGACCCTATTTCGGTTCGGGATGTGCTGCACTACCTGGTCGCCGCCGCCGACACCGCTCGGGTACCGGCGGGCGCGTACGACATTTGTGGTCCGGACACCACGTCGTATCGGGGGCTGCTAAAAACATATGGACGGATTTCCGGCAGGTGGCGTGCGGGTTTGCGGGTGCCGGGTGTCGATACCGGTGTGGCGTCCTGGGTCACGGCGGTTGCGCTGCCGGTTCCCGAAGGGCTGGCCGGGGAACTGGTGGAGTCGTTGACCCACCCGATGCTTGCCGCCGGCACCCGCCTGCGTGTTCTGGTTGCCGATCCGCCCGGTGGCCTGCTCGCCGTCGACGACGCCATCGCGCTCGCGTTGTCCAGGCCGGCGCCCCGGCCCGTCAACGCCCTGGCCCACCCGCATCACCTCGCCGACAGCGATCCCGCGTGGGCCGGCGGCGAGCGCTACGCATCCGGCGGCTTGCCCCGGGGGGTGACCCCGCCCATTGCACGGCCCACGCTTGGGCTGGTGAACGTCGTCCCCGGGCCGCTCGCGGGTGCACTGCGAACCGGCCTTGACATGCTGATCACTCTGACTCCGAAAGTACGCCCTGCATGAGCACTCCCTACCGGACGACCGTTCGCGACGAGTTCCGCCGGGCCATCACCAATGTTGCGGTGCCGCACCATGAACCGCCTTCAGTGGTGCTGCGCCGGCGCATAGTCGTCGCCATCGTGCTGGTACTCGGCACAGTGGTGCTCGGACTGTCCATGAAACGCCACCCGGGCGAGGCGAGCTTCTACTGGCTGACGCTGGCGTTGGCGGCAGTGTGGGCGATCGGGGCATTCGCCTCCGGACCGCTGCATCTGGGAGGCATCTGCTGGCGCGGCCGCAACCAGCGCCCGGTGATCAGCGGCGCCACCATCGGCGTGCTGCTCGGCGGCGTCTTCCTGGCGGGCGGGGCGGTCGCTAGGGAGATTCCGGCGGTATCCGAGCTGATCACTCGGGTGCTGCAATTCGCCAACCAGGGTTCTTGGCGGCTAACTCTGACCGTCGCACTGCTGGGCGCTATCACCGAGGAGTTGTTCTACCGCGGCGCGCTCTACACCGCGCTGGGTCGGCACTATCCGGCGACCATTTCGACCCTCTTGTATGTCGCCGCGACCATGGCCAGCCAGAATCTCGTGCTCGGCTTCGCCGCGATCATCCTTGGGACGGTGTGCGCGTGGGAGCGCCGCGCGACCGGCGGGGTGCTGGCGCCGATACTGACCCACTTCGTGTGGAGCCTGGTCATGGTGCTCGCGCTGCCGCCGTTGTTCGGGTTCTAAACGCACCTGTCGGTGAAGTTCGGGGTGCGGCGCTGCTGGAACGCCGTTGCGCCCTCGATGAAGTCGTGTGATCGCAGCAGGACCGCCTGACCTTGCAGCTCGCGCTCGAGGGCTGGGTCTAATTCGGTGAGCGTGGCCGCGTTGATGGCCTCCTTGGTTTTGGCGAACGCCACCATCGGGCCCGACAGCAACCCGGCGAGCACCCTGTCCACCTCAGCCTCGAAGTCGTCGGCAGGATAGACCGCGCTGACCAGGCCGCAGGCCAGCGCCTCGCTAGCCGGCAATCGCTCGGCCAGCAAGGCCATCCGCATCGCCCGGATCCGGCCGATCGCCGCGGCGACCAACGCCGATGCGCCACCGTCGGGCATCAACCCGACCTTGGTGAAGGCGAGCATGAAAAACGCTTTGTCAGAAGCCAATACGAGATCACAAGCCAGGGCCAGAGAAACGCCGACACCGGCGGCCGGTCCCTGCACAACGGCAACCACCGGGCGTGGCAGCGCGGCGATGGCCCGGATCGCGCGGTTGGCCTCCACGATGATGTCGGTCCCCAACCCGCTGCCGGACACATCATCGGCGCCCATGCCCGCTCCGGAGCTGAATCCACGGCATGCACCGCCGAGGCGCACCACCTTCACCCGCGGATCGGTGACAGCACGCTCCATCGCGTCCGCCATCCCGCGAGTACCGGCGTCGTCAGCGAGTTGAGGCTCTCGGGGCGGTCGATGGTCACCGACAGCACCCGTCGCTGAGTGTGACGGAAAGGCCCTCAACGGGCGTGAGTGTGTCGATCCGCGACCCGATGGCGGTCATGGGCATCACCTTAAGTGGCCGGGCTGCAGGGCCGTCGACGGCGGCTGCGAAGATGCGAACCACCGCGTGTTGTCGACAGAAAGGCCGCGAGATCATGACGGGACCGCTGAAGGGGCTGCGGGTTGTCGAGCTGGCCGGTATCGGGCCCGGCCCGCACGCCGCGATGATCTTGGGCGATCTCGGGGCCGATGTGGTGCGCATCGAGCGGCCAACCGCGACGGGCGGCGTGGCCAGGGACGCCATGTTGCGCAACCGGCGGTTCGTGACCGCTGACCTCAAGTCCGACGACGGACGCGAACTTGTACTCAGGCTCGTCGCCAAGGCCGACGTGCTGATCGAGGGCTACCGCCCGGGCGTCACCGAGCGGCTCGGCCTGGGCCCTGAGGACTGCGCCAAGGTCAACGACCGGCTGATCTACGCCCGGATGACCGGCTGGGGCCAAACCGGCGCGCGCAGTCAGCAGGCCGGCCACGACATCAACTACATCTCACTCAACGGCGTATTGCACTCCATCGGCCGGGCGGGCGAGCGGCCGGTGCCGCCGCTGAACCTGGTCGGCGACTTCGGCGGCGGCTCGATGTTCTTGCTGGTCGGTATCCTGGCCGCGTTATGGGAGCGGCAGAGCTCCGGCCAGGGTCAGGTCATTGACGCTGCGATGATCGACGGGTCCAGCGTGCTGGTGCAGATGATGTGGGCGATGCGCGCGGTGGGCATGTGGTCCGACGAGCGCGGCACCAACATGCTCGACGGCGGCGCGCCCTACTACGACACGTACGAGTGCGCCGACGGCCGCTATGTCGCTGTGGGCGCGATCGAGCCGCAGTTCTATGCGGCCCTGCTGGCCGGCCTGGGTTTGGATGCCGCCGACCTGCCTGACCAGAACGACCGGAGCCGCTGGCCCGAGCTGCGAGCGCGGCTGACAGAGGTGTTCGCAGGTCACGACCGCGACCACTGGGCGAAGGTGTTCGCCGATTCCGACGCCTGCGTGACACCGGTGCTGGCGTTCGGCGAGGTGCAGACCGAGCCGCATGTCATCGAGCGGCGGACCTTTTACCAGGTGGACGGCGGCCTGCAGCCGTCGCCTGCGCCGCGGTTCTCGCGCACCGTGCCCGACGAACCACGGCCGCCGGGGCTGCCCGGCGCTGACATCGAAGCCGTCCTCAACGACTGGATATAGTGCCACGGCTCAACCAGTAGGTCGACACTCGGTCGGGCGGATGAAAGCAACGCCTGAGTGGAGATCTAAAGACGCCGTGGCACTCGTCACCGGTGGTGTCTCAGGCCTGGGCCTGGCCACCACGAAGCGGTTTCTGGACACCGGTGCACAGGTGGTCGTGCTGGACCTCAAAGACGAAGACGTGGTTCGCGAACTCGGTGACCGAGCGCGTTTCGCGCCGGCCAATGTGACCGATGAGAAGGCGGTGACATCGGCACTCGATATCGCTGACTCGCTGGGGCCGCTGCGTCTCGTGGTCAACTGCGCCGGCACCGGGAAGGCCATCCGGCGCGGCCTGGCAAGCCCGACGAATACGGGGCACTGGCCGTGCACATCATCGAGAACCCCATGCTCAACGGCGAGGTCATCCGCCTGGACGGCGCATGCAGCTCTCACCGCCGCTGTGCGGGCCGAAACGATACGTACCTGTCGGCGCGCCGCGTCGAGAGAAAACGCGTAGTCGGCTACTCAATACAGCGTGACTTCGGCGCGCTTTGATGATGTGGCCGTGGATGTCGACTTGACTTAACGGTCCAACGAACACATCGCGACGTCGAAAAGCAGCGGTGAAGTGCTCATGAAAGCAAAAAACCCAGCGGAAGACCTCATTACCATGACGCGTCGTATTCCGGTCGCGGTTGCCGAGGACTGCTTGCTGGTCCGCGACAGCGTATGTCGGGCCCTATCAACCGATCCGGATTTGACCGTGGTCGGTGTCGGGGTGGATTACGACTCCGCGGTCGAACTCCTCGACCGGCTTAAACCGGCGCTGCTGGTGACCGATGTGCGCATGCCACCAACCTCGACCGATGAGGGAATTCGGCTGGCCCACTGGTTGCGTAACGCGCATCCGGACATCGGGGTGATCGTGTTGTCGCACTACGCGCAGCCCGAGTACGCGCTGGGGTTACTTGAGGGGGGCAGCACGGCGCGCGGGTATCTATTGAAGGAACGGGTCGCGAACTTCGACCAGCTCAGCGACGCG